>NZ_JAJOZB010000001.1:1390000-1737500 GCF_023701745.1 Streptomyces sp. RKAG293
GTCGGCCACCTCGTCCACCACGCCCATCGTCAGTCCCCAGCTCAAGTCGACGAGCCCCGTGGCATGAACCACGAGCTGATGAAGTTGGTGGGCAACGTACTCAGGCGGTCCCTTTACAACGAATCGCGCCATGATGGGGCCGGAGTAGTCCACCGTATACGGCAGCTCACCGAACACTTCCCGGGCGAGCGCATTGGCACGCGCCGGGAAGGCCGTCGACGGCACCGGCTTGACCATCCGGCTCGGAGCCACGCAGACCTGGACCACGAAGCGCCCGGTGTGGCCGCGTCCCATACCGCCTGCGCCGGTGATCGCGTGATGGTCGCCACGGGCTTTCTCCCTCCCCCACCCCCAGGCGGCGCGCACCCACTTGGCAACGATGCTGGCGTCCTTCACTGCCGTGTCGACGGTGTTGATGACCACGTGACCACCTTGCTAGGTACCGAGAAGGCAGCCGGTCGGGCCCAAGTGGTGCGGCTACGCACCCACCGAACGCGGCATCTACCAACGATAGTCGGCAGCACTGTCAAGCGGCGGTTACTCGTACACACCACCGGGGCGAGGCCCGGCGGCTACTGTGCACGCATGATGGCCGACATGCCCTACGACGACATGGACGAGACCCAGTTCGAAGAGTTCTGCTTTGAGCTCATGCGCGAGGTTGGGTTCGTCAATCTGGATTGGCGTAAGGGAACGGGCTTGGTGGCCAGCCCCAGCGACTCAGGGCGTGACATCGTCGCCCAACTCCCCCGGGAGGAGTTGGATGGACGGCAGTACCTAGAGACGTGGTTCGTCGACTGCAAGCACTACCAGCGGGGCGTCCCGCCGGACAAAATCGCCGGACTTCTCAGCTGGGCCACGGCGGAGCGAGCCGATGTCGCGTTGGTGGTCGCCAGCAACTTTCTCTCGAATCCGTGCAAGGACTTCCTAAAGTCCTACGAGGTGAACAACCGGCCACCGTTCCGCGTGCGGTACTGGGAGCGGCCCAATATTGCGCGTCTCCTTGAAGGGCGCGATGAGTTCATCAACCGGTACCTTCGAACCGAGATGCGCATCGAAGCGGAGGTGATCGAGGCGGAACAGGAGCTCTTTGATCGGGTTTGGTACAACCGCAAGATGATCCTTGAGGAGCGCCTCGCGGCTGGTGATGCGTCCTTCTCTGACGCCGTTATCGCCACCATGCGGGCAGCTTGCCGCGAGATGGAGGCCAAATACGGCAAGGAGAACCTTGGCCCCTACTCTGACTTTGAATGGGGCATGGTGAGCGGGAAGTTGTCGGCGCTGCGTTGGGTGTTGGGTGACGAGTGGGACAACCTGGACTCGTAGTAGCAGACGCCATGAAGCCCAGAAGAGAAGGCAGTTCACATGGAAGAGACCGTGCCGCTCCCGACCGTCGAGCTCGACCTACCGTCTGCCCAGAATCTCGGCAGCATGTTGGCGATCCTTCAGGACCTGCGCTTCGTAGAGGGATGTTGCTCTCGCCTGCTCACTCTCATGAACGGCCCGGAGGACGAGCGAGACGCCGTGCTGACGGATGCCCTCTGGTCGGCTGCGGTGATCGCCTACGCCCGCTGCTTCAAGGATGGCAAACGAGAACACCGGCTTCAAAACGCTGACATCACGTCACTCCCGCTCGAAGGCGAGGTGTTGGAGTTCCACAAACTCATCCTGATGCTACGCGACAAGCATATCGCCCACTCTGTAAATCCCTTTGAGCAGGTAGGCGTGGGTGCCATCTTGTCACCCGACGCGGGATCAGTCCGGCAGGTTGAAGGCATCGCCACTCTGTCGATGCGTCACACATCGACGGACGCGCAGGGTGTATGGCAGCTACTAAACCTGGCAAAAGCACTCGCTGACGCCCTGGTAAAGCGCGCGAAGAATCAAACGGCCGTGGTGCAGGCCGAAGCCGAGGATCTCGACATTGAGGCGCTGTACCGGCTCCCGCGGATGCGGTTGACCGCACCGGGTAGTGAAGCCGCCGCTCGGCCACGCACGTAACTATCAGTGGCAGGAGTTCGCCTGCTCGGGTCAAGGCGCTCGCCGACGGATGCTCCAGAGCGGTATTCTTCCCCTAGGTTTGCCCCACATGGGCGGGCAAGTCTAGTCGGGTGCAGTTCCCATACGGATTAACAGCTGCGCTCGCAAGACAGAAGCCCCCGACCGCATCTGCCGGCCGGGGGCTTCTGTCTGGGCGCCTAGAGGGTCAGTTGTCGAACTCTCCCGCTTGCACGCCGCCCTTGAAGGCGGCCCACTCGCGCGCGGTGAAGACGAGTACCGGCCCGGTTGTATCCTTGCTGTCCCGCATAGCCACTACGTCGTCGATAAAGGCCACCTCGACGCACTCCCCGTTTGCCTGGCTTGCGCGGGCCTTGCGCCACTCGGCGCGGGTGAGGTCAACGTTCATTGCCCGCACCTTCCTCTCTATCACTGCTCGTCCACCAGCTTCTGAATCATGGCTTTGGTTCCGGCAACACTCATGGCACTCGACCGGAGGTTGTCGAAGATGAGGCCGTACCGCTGGGCGGTGCCCTCGCGGTCAGGGTAAGGGTCGCTGTCGCTCTCGATGTAGATCACATCGGGGTCAGCGGGGTGGGTGTACTGGAGGATGACGAACGGCCCTACCCTCGTACCCGGGTGCGCTCCGGCCGAGAACGGGATCACTTGGATGATGACGTTGGGAAGGGTGCCCAGCTCCAACAGCTTGAGCAACTGAGCCCGCATCACTTCTTGGCCGCCGACAACGCGACGCAAAGCCGCCTCGTCCAACACGGCCCGAACCTCAACGGGGTTGGGCCGCTTGGAGAGGATGCCTTGCCGCTGCATCCGCACTTCGAGCTGTTGATCGAGGCCGTCGTCTGTCACCCCGGCAACCGGGTCGCGGTTGATCGCTTCCGCGTACTCCTCGGTTTGAAAGAGGCCGGGGATGACGTGCTGGTAGGTCAGTAGCGTCGTGGCTTCAGCTTCCAGCCCGATGTACGTGGAGTAGGGAACGTCGCTGTAGAGCTGCCACCACCCTTTGCGGTTGGCTTCGCGCACCAGTACGGCCAGCTCGTCTTTGCGCGCCTGGTCCTTTACGCCGTACAGATCGACCAGTTGTGCGACGTCTGCCGCCACCACCCGAGTACGTCCCAGCTCGATGCGCGAGAGCTTCGAGTTCGACCAACGGAGCCGCTTGGCGGCCTCGTCCCCGTTGAGTCCAGCGGCCTCGCGAAGCGCACGAAGCTCCAGGCCAAGACGCCTGCGGCGTACCACTGGGCTGGTTGTCGTCATACCGACCAGTGTCGTCACAATCCGTCGCTGTAGCAAGCGCACATGCAATTGCATGGCATGATGCTATTGCGCGATGTCGTGCTAACAGAGGAGACTCGTGCAAAGAACGTAACAGCCAACCCCGATCCACTGGGGGCAGATCGTGCCGAACCACCCTTCACCGCAGCACAGCCGCTTAGAGCTGGCCTGCGAGGACACGGCGGCGCGTTGGGCGCGCGCACATGCGCGGGATGTACTGGGGAAGTGGGCCATCCCAGAGGAAGCCGCCAACGACGCCTTACTCGTAATCTCCGAGCTGGTCACAAACGCCGTCCGGCACACCAAGAAGCCGGACGCTCCGCCACCCTGGGCGACGGCCAGGTCGTCGGAGAGCTGCGTAATAACTCTCTGGTACACGCCCGGGTACTTGCTCATCTATGTGTACGACGGGGACCGCACACCGCCGGTACGCCGCCAGCCTTCCCCCACCCTGGCGGGCGGGCGTGGCCTGCTTCTCGTAGAAGCCCTAAGCGCCGAGTGGGGCTACACCTACCCGACGCCCACATCGGGAAAGAGCGTCTACGCCAAGCTCCTGCTCCCCGGCCACCCAATGCCGTCTGACGTAGTAGCAAGCAGCGCCGAACTCCCGCTACCGCCGCCACGTAACGGCGGCGGGGCCTACCCGCAGAACGATCCCCTCACTACGAGCCGAGTCCGGCAGGGGCGGGCACATGGATAAGCCGCTCGGCCTTGGCTACTGGTGCCACTACCTCCGGTCCGTACATAGAGGCGACGACACCACGACCCCGGTGCACCTGGCATACCGGCTCGTCCACTCCCCCTCCGAGGGCCTGCGCTGGATGTACCACCAGATGCGCGAGCTGCCCCAGAGTGGGAAGGGCGGCTTCCTGGAGTCGCGCGGTTGGATTGGTGCAAGTGAAGACCTCCGCAGCGCTGTTCGCACGATGGAGCTGGGCGGTGAGTGGGCCGTGGGCTTCCTTACCCGTGACGGCCAGGTGCAAATAGCTGTGTACGGGGTGCCCATGCTCGCGATAGTGAGGGCATCGGTACCCATAGACCCCTGGCCGTAGTTGGCCCACCAAACGCACCCCCGACGCCGTAGTGGGTTCCTTCCCTGAGGAGCCCGGAGCCTTGGCTCCGGCGTCGGGGGTGCTTCCGTGTGGGGAGGCAGTCCCCCGCCGGCCTGCGTACAGCGGCCCGAGAAGGCGTGTTCCTTCTCGGGCCGCTGTCATGAGTAGATACGGCCGCGGTTGCCTCCCTGGCGGCAAGTACGGCCTTCCGTGGTAGCGGCGGAGCGGTCAGGCTGTCGCACGTACGCGCCGCGCCTGCTCGTCGCTCTCCATGAGGCGGTGTGCAAGATGCACCCACGTGGCCTCACGCGTTCTGTCGCATGTGCTTACGTCGAGGCCGAGCCGCATCGCAACGAAGGTTCTATAGGCGTTGAGTTCTTTTGGGGATTGCATATGCGGTGCCTTTTCTTACTTCTCCATTGTGCGCGCAATAAATAACTAAATCAATAACTATTTAAATAAATAACTAAATAGTTAGCTAAATGACTATTTATTGCTTTAGTTATTTATTGCGGTTATCATTGAGCAATAAGTAACCGCAGGCACGCATGATGGCAGTGGCAAGAAAGATAGTAGTGGCCATCCGCAAGGGGGGCTCCGGTAAGACCACGACAGCAGTGAACTTAGCTGGCGCCTTGATGCTTCTCGGCAAGCGAGTTCTACTGGTCGATCTGGATTCACAGGGGAATGCTACTCGCGCCATGGGCGTCGACCGCGAGGCTATAACCCTTACCGTAAGAGACATCCTCGCTGGGCGAGCAATTAACGTTAAGGATGCCGTCGTATCGAAAGCATGGAACCAGTATGCCCAAGATCAGTCCCTAGACGTGTTGCCATCCCACGAGAAGCTAGGTAATACAGAAATGGGTATGGCCGTTCAGACGGCGCTAGCTCAGCTCGGCATGGGCGATGACCCAGTAGACGCCATGCAGAGCATTGCCGGTCTTCTAAAGATATTTGAGACGTCTTATGACTACATCGTCATTGATACGGCCCCTAACCCAGGCCCGTTAACACTCGCGGCGTTATCGGCTGGCGACGATATGCTCATCCCCTACGAGTTGGGTGCGTTTAACGACGACGGATTAGTCCACGCGTTCAAGACTTTCCGGGAGGTTCAGCTGAACTCTAACCCTAACCTCACAATCCACGGCATCCTGTTCACGAAGACCGACAATACGCTCTTCTCGAAAGAGGAGGTGGACAGCATGGACCAGTATTCGGGCCATATCTACCCGTTCCGAGTGCCACGCAGAACACTCTACAACTGGGCCAACAATAACGGCGTGCCTGCGGTCGTTGCTCGGCCCTCAGATGAGGCCACGCAACCATACATGCAGCTTGCGGAGACATTCATCAATGGGTAGTTCAACCTACGACAAATTACGCGGAACCGGCGCCAAGTCGGCCCCCTTCGTAGACTTTGACCCATTTGGCAAGCCAAAGCCTAAGAGCGTTGCAATAGCCAGCAGTGCGGAACCTGAACAGAGTGAGCAGCCCTTGGCGGAGGCTGTCGATGAGCCAAGGCCCCAAGAGCAAACCTCTCCAGTGAAGCCACGAAAAAAATCGAAAGTGGGCAGTACCGAAAGCCGCGTTCCATTCATCACTGAGGTTGATGAGGCCGAGAAGCTCATCGCGCGGACGTCAGCCATGTACCCGTCGCGTCATACCCAGCTAGGCGATATGGCCTACCTCGAAGGCCGGAAGCCCTGGCAGATCATCGACCAGGCGCTAGAGGAGTACGTTAAGCGGCATTACCCGAGCAGAAAAGGGAAGTAGAAAGCGACATCCCAACCCATACCGCTATTGATTGTTGTAAACATTACCATTATGCTGACACTAAGCTAGTTCGGAAAACGTGTGATTACCTTTTTCGCACTAGCCCACAAGACGGGTTCTAGTGCGTCCCATGGAAAGCCAAACAAAAGGCTTGATTCCCACGGGTGGTGTGTTAAGATTTATGTAATCACACGTTTTTCGCACTGCGGCCCCGACTTGTCGGGGCCTTCTCTATGTCGGCCCCCGGGCGGCCTTCGAGCCTGACGAACTGGGAAAACGTCGATACCTCAGCTTCGCCACTGCCACCAGAACCTAGCGCGTGGGCGCAAAACGACAAGGAATTATCTTCGGGTAAACGTCACTGCCTAGCAAACGGACCCCCGCAGTCAAATGGAGCCACCCAGACGAGAGCGTCCCGGCCACACCCCCTAACAACGAAACATACGCGGTAATGCCGGACCTGGGCGCGGAGTAGTTGTTAGTAGGCTCCCCCACGAGCGTTAGACAAAGGAAATCGTACTCGGACGTTGCCGAGCAGG
The DNA here is from genome assembly GCF_023701745.1 of Streptomyces sp. RKAG293. NCBI lineage: Bacteria > Bacillati > Actinomycetota > Actinomycetes > Kitasatosporales > Streptomycetaceae > Streptomyces > Streptomyces sp. RKAG293. The sequence goes on from NZ_JAJOZB010000001.1 coordinate 1,396,662, forward strand.
TAGGGCACCAGTGTGGCCGTAGAGGCCCCCTTCATGTCCTCCTGGAGCCGCTTCAGCTACCTACCGTGCTTCGCTTGGTTAACCTCGGGTCCTACGGACCGTCGGTTTGGGGGGGTGAGCGACCTTCGGCCGCTGGCTTCGCCGGATTGAAATCATTCAGGTTGAGGCGCTTGCATCGTCAGGAGCGTTCGCCGAGCGTGCAGCCCCGCGCGAGTCTAAAACGGCTTGTAAGGGATGACGGGCGACACAATAAACGAGACGCTTTGTCAACACATGGCACCATACAAGCCAGGGCGTTACGGCTCAGATTTAGCAGTGCGGTACCCCGCAGCTCAAGCAGGCAAGACGACGTTCCGTCGCGTGGGCGACCCCGATTAGGCTCCCTTTGGGCCGCGGACGGCGCGATGACTACAGCCGCCACCGCTTCTCGCGCGACCTGGCTTCGGACGGCGATGTCTCCCGCACCAAATGGTACAAATTCTCGAAGTAGATCTGCCAGCGGGTGGGGTCTTGCAGGGAGGGACTTCGCCTCGCGCGCTCCGCTTGAATCAGCGGCTCCATCTTCTCCCAAATCAGGATGACGGAACCGCCCAAGTACCCCGAGACGGGCTCCACGTCGACCACGTTGTGCGTGACCAGAGCGCCGACGTTGTCATAGAACCAGGCGAGGTCGCGCACGAGCTTCTGTTTGGCCGGCGGGAGGGCGTCGAGCCCCTGCGAGAGATCGAAGGTGTCGAGCTCCCAGTAGACGAAAGTCCGCGCCTCGGTGAGGTAGTCGTCCCGATGCTCGCGGAAGAGCCCAATGACAACCGGCAACGTGTTGGAGTGGCGGGCCAGCGTGAGTTGCCGGAGGGACACCAGTACCGACACGACCACGGCCGTGATGGATAACGCCAACGCTGCAACGTTCACTCAGGTCCTCCGTGAGGCATGAACGGGCGTCCGGCTCAACTGTCGTCTTCTGCTGGCATCTGCACCCTGCCGTGCATGGCCTTACTGCCTTGTCCGCCGGGCGACAGCATCACTACGGCTTCATCGTCCATGCCACCCAAGAACGCTTCCTGAAGCACGTAGGGAGTGTCTGTGAGCCCGAAGCGGACCGACCCGTCGTCATACGCCGACACCCGGGCCTTACGCCCGTCCGGCAGTTCCAGCACCCGATGAAATACGCGCTCGCGCTTCTGTGCCATGGATGCCCCCAGGAGTACGACCAACTGTTGGGGCGTCACCGTATCGCCCGGGGCAGCACCTACACAGCCGAGGCCCCGCTCTGGATGAACGGGGCCGGGTGCCACAACCTCTTACGAGGCGGCGGCGGGTTGCTTCTCGGACTCGGGTGTGGGCGACGGTTTGACCTCCGCGATGATGGTGCGGCCCCACCGTTCTCCCCGGTTGAACAGCTCGCCGAGCTCCTTGCCGGTGAGTGGGTTGCCGCTCCTGAGGCTGTGGAGGTAAGCCCGTTGAGCCTCTTCCTGCCGCCCGATGGCATGGAGCCGCTGCCGTTTGGGCCCAGTTCTGGCCCACTGAATGCCGTGCCCAGAATCGGCCGGCGGCGGCAGTGCCGCCGAGTGATCTTGCGGCTTCTCTGGCTCCTGGGGGGAGTCAGTACCGTCTGGCGGCAGATGATCTTGCGGGGACTCGGCTACTTTTACAAGATCGACTGCCGCTGCGGCCGCCGTTGGCGGCGGCAATGGATCAAGGTCGGGCAGGGGGTCCGGCCCGGCAATCTGCGGCAGTCGATCATGGAGCGCCTGCCGGGCCGCTGTGTGCCCGATGGCCAGCAAAGCACCTGAACAGACGGCCATGAAGCCATCCACGGCCACGGGCCCGATTGCCGCGCTCACGGGGTCCTCGCCGTAGGCCGCCAGGAGCGCGGCCATGTGGCGATACGAGATCACAGCGGCGATCCCGGCAACGGCAGTTAGGCCGCCGTGCCGCACGAGTTTCCACAACCAACCGTCCGGCCAGTGCACGCGTGAGATGACTTCGATGGAAATTAGCAGCGCCACCGGCCAGAATGCCGCCGCCACGATGGCGCCCGCTTGCGGCGTCCAGGTGGCAGCCGCCTTGCTCGGTCTGAGGTAGCTATGGGCAACGTTGGCGGCAATAGATGCCACGATTCCTACACCAAATCCTAGCCGCGCCCAACTGCGGCCAGGCGAAGAGTCAGCCATACAAGTTCCCTTCTCTCGGCCGCATATTGAGCATACTAAAAACGTGACATTGTGTCAGTTATGTCCAACTCCGCTGGATTGGACACGTTCTAGCCCCACTCGCGCTCTTCTTGCTGCGGCTCCTGCTGCTTCAATCTGGCAAGCTCGAAAATGACCGCGCCGATAGCGTGCTCAAGCTGGCCGATCTGTTGATAGATATCGTGCAGCTGGCCATCCGTACCGTCTGCGGCCAGGGCTATCGACCCTCGCACGGTATCCGCGTAGTCGTAATAGGCCGCCCTGAGATCGGTTGCCAGAGAATACAACAGGCCCAGTTGGTTCGCAACGTCCTCGATCAAAACCTCTTGCATCATGCCTCCTAGGTGGTGAGAAACTGTGCGGCGTCGTCGAGTTGAGTAAGGCGAAACAAGTCCGCGCCGCCGTGGTCGTTAATCTTTCGCTGGATGTAGCGCGCCCGCGTGCTGTCGGGCACGACGAACACAACAGCGGGGAACCTCCCCCCAGTCCATTGCTGGTGCGCGGCGGTGTACGCCCTGAGCTTTGCGGGAATCTTCTGGCCCCACTCGCTACCCTCGTCCACTTCGATGAAGCAGTCCCGCAAGTTGTCGCCGAGCTGAATTTGCACCCGGGCGTCTGGCCGAAGGGGCGTCATGCCAACCGTCAAAGCGGATTGCTCTTCTGGGTGGAATCTCACGGGCCCGCACAGTCCGTCATGCTCAGCCATGGCAAGTTGCACCCGAAGTTCAACGATGTCGTGCGTGTGCATCCGGCGGGAACGGGCCGCGCTCGTCGGCGGGATGTAGACGTAACCGCCGCTGCCACCTTCAAAGCCGCCAACCCAACGTACGCCCGGCATCCGCTTTATCGCGCCCTTTAGTACCAGACTTCTCAGAGTGCGTTGGACCCGAGTAGGGCGTGACCGGTCGGTGCCGTCCCGGTAGAAGTGGAGTCGGGATATTTGGCTCGTGGTGACTTGGTGGAAGTCGAGGACGGTTTGGACGATGGACAGGTGGCGGGGGGAGAGTGGGGAATGAGGGGTCACCAGGCGCCCCCAGTCCGGCCGTTGCGCGGCCCGTTTGACCCGGCCAGCGGCCCTATGGGGTGTCTCGCGATCCATACACCGATCCATACAGCGATGCATACCGTCACCAAGCCACCTCCGGGGCCGCCGTGGTGGCTGTCTGGCCCTGCCTCTTGCGCTGGTCGCCGAGGACTTCATCAATGCTCCGGCCATATCGGCTGTTTGACTTCTCAATAGCTGTTTGCCTGGTTCCAAGTGATGGAGTCGGCGGGAACGTTCGGGCAGTAGCCGCCACGCCGCCGTCGAGCTTCACCACCACCTCAAACTTTTCGAGGGTCTGAAAGTCGGCGGCGGTGAGCTCACACGCCAACTCGCGCGCTATGACGAGTGCGTCAGCGGCCGAGCAGGGGAACACGATTTTGGAGCGGGTGTTAGGCATGATGGAATCCCTTATGTTGGGTGAGAGCTGGCTCATGTACTGATGCGCCAGCACGAAGCCGACGCCGTATTTACGCGACTCGGCCAACACATCGGCGAAGTTAGTTGGAGTGCTGACGTAATTCTGGAACTCGTCGATGAAGACAGCGAAAGGGGAGCGCTCATGCACGGGGATGGCACTACGGCCTTGGGCGGCTTGCAGTACCTTCGCGACGAGCAATGCCCCAAACAGTCGGGACGTTTCATCGCCGAGTTGACCCTTGCTGAGTGAGACAATCAGGATTTTGCGCTGCCGAATAATAGCTTCAAGGTCGAGGCCCCTCCCGGCTTGCCCGAGGCAGGCCCGAAGGTTCGGCCGGACTTCAAAGGCCCGCAGCCGCCGCAACACGGGCGCGGTGACGTCGAGTTGCCGGTTTGGAGATTGGCCGTTGTACCACTGCCAGAAGTTCTTTAGCGCTGGGTCGTCCAAGTCCTTCGTTAGCCGGTGCCGGAAGGTGTTGGAAGCTGCGTCTACTCCCAGTAGCGCGGGTATGTCCATGAGGGTCATACCGGCCTGGGCAAGGGTGAGCACACTCGACCGCAGCACATCGGCCGTCTGGGGCAAGCGGTGGATGTCATACAACTTGTCGAAGACGGCCAGGATTTGGTCCATGACGATGTACGGGTCGCCAGCGAAGACGTTGAGCGAGATCGAGCGGCTACTGTCTGCCGGGTTGAACCACACCACATCGTTGAGACGGTGGTGGGGGATGCGGTCAACTATGTTGTTCGCCGCATCGCCATGTGGGTCGATGAAGACGCCACCAGAGCCGCTCTGAACCGTCTGAAGAAACAGATTCTCTAGTACGGTCGTCTTGCCGGTTGCCGTGGCTCCTAGGACATGCATATGGCGTGTGAGCGCATCCACCGACATCGTCAGGTCGCGCGTATCGCCAGGGTAGTTACTCACTCCCACCCGGATACCGTCCCGCGGCATGTCTCGGCCGGCTGCCAACCTACGGCTTTGCCCAAGTGCCAGTCCCGGTACTTGCGGCGTCCCGATGGGGAGGGCGCACACGACAGCCAGGGCGTGGGCTTTGAGTTGTCCGGGCCAACGGATGGTTGGAGCAGAGCGGTTGTTAACTCGGGTCGTCCACTCCGTGCGGAGCTTGCGCGCCTGGAAGACTTGCAAGCCGCTGTAGGCCGAGAGCGTGCGTTTGATGAGGGCTTTGGCGCGGATGTCGTTGCCAGATGCCGCCAGCCGCCCCACTACCCAGAAGGCAGAGTCTTGCTTGGGGTCGATGACGTTGCCGATGGGCGTCATGACGAACTGGACGATGACGGCTTCATTTTCGTGCAAGTCGGTCATGCTACGGAGCAACACCGGGACGAGTCGGGGGTCGGGATGTATCTCCTTGAAGGCCCCGTGCTCGTCCTCCACGATGACGTCACGGCGGGCAAGCTCAATGGCGTAGTTCCAGCGCCGAGGTTGCTGGGCCACCTCTTCAACCCGTATGCCGGGTATGACACCGGAGAGGTGGCCGCGCACGATGTCCGCCACGTTCGGCGGGAAGCTGATCAGGTAGTGAATGCCTGTGTGGGTCGCCAGGACTTCAAAGGCAATCGTGTTGCGGCCGAAGGGTTCACCCACACGACGCACGGGCCGGTACAGCCCCCGGAGCGAGGTGAAGAGTAACGCCGCGTCGTCGTGCTTGAGCTCGCGCGGGAAGGTGAGGTGGTACGTGGCATGGCCGGTGTCCAATTGATGTTGTCCCCAATTTCGTGTGACGAAGAGACCTCCAATGAGCAGGCCGCTGAAAGTGACAGCGATGTCGAACCAAACTAGAATCACTCACCCATAATACGATCTATTTTCTCTTGGGCTTTGCGTTCCAGATCGTTGAGCCGTTGGTGTACCCGCACTTCGTTCGCCGCAATGTTTCTGATGGCCTCGTCTCGCTGATACCGCATGTTGTCTTCTAGTAGCTTGTCTTTGGCTGCTTCTGAGGCCCCATTGCCCTCGAACAACGAACTTATTACGGCGCAGATCAGCACTGCGATGGGCGACAGGACGCAGAACCCGAGTACTTGAATCTCCGTCATCAGAAGCCCCCTCCGATGATGCGGTTACTGTCGCGCTCCCACTCGTCAAAGACGTTCTCCAGAGCCTGTTGCACACGGGGGTTTTCGTTTTTGACCAGCACGCCCATGATGCGTTCCATGAGCTCGACGTGCTTTTCCATCTGCACCTCGCGGAGGCCCAGGGCGATTTCCAGGCGAAGTGCTTTCACGGCGCCCTCAAGTCGTGTCAGGAAGATCGCTTGCCGAGCCGTCCGCTCCAGGGCTCGTATCTCCTGCATCGGTGCCCTGTCCCGCATCGGTATGAGGTTGTGGTCGTCGGGTGTGTAGCGCTCCACGGACATAGTTTGCTCTCCTCTGCTGTAGGTAGGTTGTCCAGTCGCTGCCTCTGATTTGCCGTTGGGCCGCCACGTACTTCTGAAAGTTCGTGTGCGTCTCAATCAGGCGCTCTAGTTGAAGCTCCTCCCAACTGGTGTCGTCATCAGCCCAGTCGATTTCGTCTTCTTCCAACGCTTCCTCCCTCGCCGCTGCCGCGCCGGCGGCTACTCACTCCGGCGCGGCAGCGGAGTCAGTCACGGGTACGGTTCCGGCTCCAGCCGCTCGACACGTGGCGGCAGAGCCGGGCGTACGACTCCTCGATCTCGCGCAAGTAGCCGACGGCTATGGCGTCGGCACCGATCACGACCTTGATGAAGCGGTGGCGTCCGCCCACTTGCTCCATGAGGGCGTGCAGCTCGCGGCGTAGGCCGCGGTCCCACTCGTCGTCGTGCTGGCCTTCGTGTGCGCTCATGTGGGTTGTTCCTTCCTGTCCTCTTCCGGGTCGGCATCCCAGGTGGGACGCTGGCAATCCACAGCACCACACTCGAAAGCCCCCTCCTGGCAAGGGACTGGCAAGACGCAAGATCGATAGGACGGAACGGGGTCAGATGGACGGCACCGAGGACGACGAACTCGAACAACAACTTGCCTCGGCGCTGCAAGACGCCATCAGTCAGACCGGGGGATTGCAATACCAAGCAATTGGTGAACTACGCATGCTGCTTGAACTTCCCCAAGTACGCCGCCAACTAAATGAGTTCAGCACCCCAGCCGACCAACTGCTAGCTGTGCGCGCGTCAGTTACGCAAGCAATCTCGGCCATCACCGAACCACAACAAGTGCTCAGACGCGGGCGCGCTTGGTCGCCAGAGCTGGTTTCATCCAGAAAGATTCGCGATGCCATCAGCCATCTACTTAACGAGGTCGTCGAACCCCTTAAATCCACGGGAACGCAGCGACGAGATCATGTCATCGGATTGCTAGAGCTTGGCATCGCTGTCACTTCGATGAGGCGTCGCGAAGTGGGCCCCGAGTTCCAACTGATGTGCCTACTGGCCCGGAAATTGATAGCGCTCCAACGGAGGCCCGTCAGGTTTGAGAGGATTGAAATAAATTACAAATTCTTTGAGGAATATGAATCGCCGTTCGGCATCCGCCTTGAAAGTGCCTACGTGTCTTGTTCCGTGGAAACTCTGCGCGCACACAGATCATTCGAAGACACTGGCTTCTACTTGATTCCATGGAGAGGCGTACTGAAGCCCAGTACCCCGTTCACTCAATATATCTATAGCCAACTAGCTCATTACTCCGACTACGCGCCGAAAAATGTCCACCTAGCTGACATCATTTCTCATGGCGAGGAGGATACCGACCAGGAGAGAAACCCTGTTTTGACCGTACCTTTTAGGGGCCTCTGGGAGCTCGGGGGTTCGCACTACAGCTACTCGATCACATACCCTCTCAGTGATCGCAGCACATGCGCCCGCCCTGGAGACGAGAATTACGAGCTGATCGCGATCCCAGCGGGCAACATGAAGGGAACCGTTTCGATAGAAATTACTACACCAAGACCGATAGAAATCAGCGAGGTTGGTTATTCTCGCCGCCTCATCTTCAATGCCTTTCAAGCCATAGGCAATACGTATCACAGCATATACCAGTTCGATTCCCTAGCCGCTGGCCGCCCTTTCGGTCTGGTAATACATTGGAAAGACGAACCAGGCAAGAGGGACAGGGAATTTCATAAGTTGGCTACTTCATCAAACGTAGACTGGGGCGAATGGCTCCGTAAATTTATGGAGGAGCCGTAGCGTGAGCCACGGCTCCTCGGAAATGGTTGCACCTGCGAGCGTCTCGCTGCCTACATCCACCCATTAGGCGTAGGCGTCGTTCCTGCCTCCTTGCTTTTGGCGAGCCGGATCACGTGGCCCTCTTCGAGTTGCCCCTCAATGCCCGTATAGAGGATGCCGTTAACCCAAATTTTCTCCGGGTAGTCACCGACGACCAGTCCCTCAAACTCATAGCAAGGAAGGCCGTCATCGATGTCCGGGCTGTAGACGACGCGAAGATTCGTGGGACAGATGCGTAGAGGAAACCTGCTGATCTCATCCAGGGCGGTTAGGGAGCCGCACGCCTCAAACATCAATGACTTCGGTGCGCCCCGTCGACTCGACTTCATGCATTCGAAGATGTCATCGATCGAGTAAAACAGCACACCAGGCGCGGGGTGATGCAGGCGCATGCTCGGGTGCGTAGCATCAAGTCTGAGCTTCTCTTTCATACCAAGCCTCACTTGGTCGTGGCCTGGCTTCTATATCCAGACCGCACCCCTATCCCTCAGCAGGGGTGCGGCATGAATCAACTTTTATCTCATGTAGTAGAAAGCAATGCAAGCAAAAGCGTGTCCAGCACCCCACCGTTGTCCCTTCTTTCTCGGGCAGCGCCTCGACGCGCGCATCTACCAGTGGCAGGGCAGGGGGACCGCCCAGCCGCCCGCCGTGATCTTGCCGCCCTGTCTGGCATGGTCGCCCTGGTCGGCCGCTCCGCTGGCGACCCTGACGGCCGTCCGCCGTCCGGGCATGCGTTCGAGGTCAACGGCAAGCCGCTGACCTGGGCAAAGAGGAGGGGCGTGCCAAAAACCGTGTGCCGCGCCTACGGGGTGCATAGGCTATGGATGGCGTTGCCGAAGGTCTCCAGGCCGGTCACGACCGAGGCCGTGTCCGCACCGAGCACCTCGACGCGGTCGCCGACCCGCACGGTCCCCCGCTCGACGGCGCCCGTGACGACCGTGCCCCGACCGGTGATGGTCAGCACGTTCTCCACCGAGAGCAGGAACGGCGCGTCGGTGTAGCGCACCGGCATCGGCACCTGGGTGTCGACGGCGTCCAGCAACTCACCGACCGCCGCCGTCCACCGCGGATCGCCCTCCAGCGCCCGCAGCCCCGACACCCGCACCACCGCGGCCGACTCCCCCGGGTATCCGTGCGCGCTGAGCAGGTCGCGCACCTCCAGCTCGACCAGGTCGGTCAGCTCGGGGTCACCGGCGTCGGCCTTGTTGAGCGCCACGACGATGTGCTCGACCCCCACCTGCCGGGCGAGCAGCACGTGCTCGGCGGTCTGCGGCATCACGCCGTCGAGCGCCGAGACGACCAGGATCGCCCCGTCGAGCTGGGCCGCACCGGTGATCATGTTCTTCACGTAGTCGGCGTGCCCGGGCATGTCCACGTGCGCGTAGTGCCGGGTGGCGGTCTCGTACTCGACGTGCGAGATGGTGATCGTGATCCCGCGGGCGGCCTCCTCCGGCGCCCGGTCGATCCGGTCGAACGGCACGAAGGTGCCGGTCCCCCGGTCGGCGAGCACCTTGGTGATCGCGGCGGTCAGCGTCGTCTTGCCGTGGTCGACGTGGCCCATCGTGCCGATGTTGAGGTGCGGCTTGGTGCGCACGTATGCCGTCTTGGACATGGTTGTTCGCTTCTTCCTCGGAATTCTGCGCGCGGCGGCACGACGGCATGACCGGGTGGCGTGGCCGGATGGCCTGGCCTGGTGACCGGATGACGTGGTGATCGCGCACGGGAACGCGGGGACCCCCTGGGCCGGACCGACCCTCCCCCTGCGGGGTCCGCCGGAATGTCCGGGGAGGGTCAGCTTCGGGCGCCGTCGGGGAATGCAGCGAGGGCAGCCTCCAGCGCGTCCGCGACTGCGGACGTATCTGCGAAGGCATACCGGTTCATGGCGTTGATGATCCGTCACCCGGCGGCCCGGCGTCGAACGGTTTTCCGCCCGCGGGGGCGGTGCGGGGACGGTGCGGGAAACCTGCGGGGACCCCCGCTCACTCCGCACGTTCACCGCTCTCGGTTAGGCTCCCTGGATGCTCGACCGCCTCCCGACGTCCGACGGCCCCGCCGTACGGTGCACCCGTGCGCTGCTCTCGCCGTGGGCGCGGCTGGCCCTGTTGGTAGCGCTGCTGACGGGCGCGGCCACGTCCGTCCTGGTCTGGCAGCCGCAGCACCTGGTCATGGACGGCTGGCCCCAGCTGTCGGGCGGCGCCGCGGTGGTGCTCTTCGCGGCCGCGTACGGGGTGTGCGCGTTCGCGTTCGTGCCCCGCCCGCTGCTCAACGTGGCGGCCGGCGCGCTCTTCGGGACGCAGGCCGGGCTGCTCTCCTCGCTGGCCGGCACCGTACTGGGCGCCGGGCTGTCCTTCTGTCTGGGCCGGGTGCTCGGCCGCGACGCGCTCCGACCCCTGCTGCGCGGCCGCCTGATCACCTCGGTGGACCGGCAGTTGAGCAAGCACGGCTTCCGCAGCATGCTCGCGATCCGGCTCTTCCCCGGTGTGCCTTTCGCCGCCGCCAACTACTCGGCGGCCGTCTCGCACATGCGCCTGGGCCCGTTCCTGCTCGCCACCGCGATCGGCAGCATCCCCAACACGGCCGCGTACGTCATAGCGGGCAGCCGCGCGTCATCACCGACCTCACCGGCCTTCCTGCTGGCCATGGGGTTCATCGCGGTGACCGGCCTGGGAGCCGTCCTGGTCGCCGTCCGGGCCCGCCGTTCGCAGAGCTCCAGGTCGTCCGCCTGACCTGCCGGCCGTTCAGCCCCGGCTGACGTTCCGGCACCGCTTTCCACCGCCCGACGACCGCAAGGACCTGTGCCACCGCCCATGAGTTGGTTCGAATCCATCATTCTCGGCCTCGTCCAGGGGCTGACCGAGTTCCTTCCCATTTCCTCCAGTGCGCATCTGCGTCTCACCGCGGCCTTCGCGGGCTGGCACGACCCCGGTGCGGCCTTCACCGCGATCACCCAGATCGGCACCGAGACCGCGGTCATCATCTACTTCCGGAAGGACATCGGCCGGATCGTCTCCACCTGGGCCCGCTCGCTGTTCGACCGGCGGCTGCGCTCGGAGCTCGATGCCCGGATGGGCTGGCTGGTGATCGTCGGCAGCATCCCGATCGGTGTGCTCGGACTGCTCTTCCAGGACGCCATCAACGGACCCTTCCGCGATCTGCGGCTGATCGCCACCACCCTGATCGTCATGGGCCTGGTCCTCGGCGTCGCCGACCGCCTCGCCGCGCGCGGCGGCCCCGACGACCAGGGCGGCCGGCACCGCGCCGCACCGCCCCGCAAGACGCTCCGCGACCTCACCACCCGCGACGGGCTGGTCTACGGCCTGTGCCAGGCGATGGCCCTGATCCCCGGTGTCTCCCGCTCCGGCGCCACCATCAGCGGCGGCCTCTTCCTCGGCTACACCCGCGAGGCCGCGGCCCGGTACTCCTTCCTGCTCGCCATCCCCGCGGTCCTCGCGTCCGGGGTCTTCGAGCTCAAGGACGTCGGGGGTGACTCACATCTCTCCTGGGGACCGACGATCCTCGCCACGGTCATCGCGTTCGGCGTCGGATACGCCGTCATCGCCTGGTTCATGCGCTACATCTCCACCAAGAGCTTCATGCCCTTCGTGATCTACCGCGTCGTGCTCGGCATCGCGCTCTTCGCGCTGGTGGCGGCCGGTGTGCTGGACCCGAAGGCCGCCGCGTTCGAGTAACCGGAGCCGACCGGTCCGCGCGGCACGGGTCACCGGCCCGCTCACCGGCCGCGGGGCGCCGCTCCGACCGGGCGACGTTTCACAGCGTGACCATTCGCACACGCGATTCCGCCTGGATTGGTCGGAGCGGCCACCGGCGCACCGTAACCTGATCGGTATGCATGCAACACCCGTGGCCGAGGCGAACGACGCCCTCCGCGCCTACCTTCACGCGCACGGTTCCCGTGCCTGGACCCCGGCCGAGCTCGCCGAGCTCGAACGCCTGCGGTCCGCGTTCCTGGCAGCGCAGCGCGCCCATTACCGGAAAGCCGCGTAGCGACTGACCTTCCCGCGGGCCGCCGTTCACCGGCCGCCCCGCACCCGACGACCGTCCCGCCGCCCACACCGCCAGCCGGTGTGGGCGGCTTCTGTCTGCGGGGCTCCGGGTGCGGGGCTCCGTCCACGAGGCGTGTGCGTTGGTGTCGGCGGCGGCGTCGCCGAAGGCGCGGATACGGGCGGTGGGTCCTACCAGCGTTCGGGGTGGCTGAGCGCGGGCGGCAGCTTCGTTCCGGCATCCCCGCGCGCCGCGTCCAGTTGGGACTGGACGAGGAAGATGGCCCCGGTGAGGTCGGCGCCGCGCAGATCGGCGTCCCTGAAGTCGGCGCCGATCACGTCGGCCGTCCGCAGATCGGCGCCCGAGAGGTCGGCCCCGATGAGATACGCCCCGCGCAGGTTGGCGCCCCGCAGGTCGGCCCCTCTGAGCCGGGCGCCGATGAGGTCGGCTCCTCTGCGGTCCTTCTTCTTGCCATTTACCTCGGCCCGCACGAGTTCGCTGGCCCGCAGCAGCAGGGCGTTGACGTCGCCGCGGTGGGCCGGCACGTCCAGCTCCACGAGAAGTTCGGGGTTGTACCGGGTGAGGCGTTCGGTCTCCTCCAGCGCGGCCCCGAGCTCGGCGTGCAGCGAGCGGGCCGGCCGCAGCGTCAGCGCCTCGGTCAGGTACCAGAGCAGCTCATGCAGGTCCCGCATGACGGGGAAGACCTGGAACATCTGCCGCGCCGTGCGGGGTGCCTGCCGCCAGTCCTGGCCGCCGAAGGTCAGCTGCGAGACCTTCTGCCCGGCGCCGAAGCAGTCGTAGACGGTGCAGCCCCGGAAGCCCTTGTCCCGGAGCCGGGTGTGAATGCCGCAGCGGAAGTCCTGTCCCAGATTGGGGCAGGCCTGACCGGCGTTCTTGTCGATCGCGAAGTCGACGGAGGCGGAGAACGCCGGTACGACGCAGCACAGCGCGAAGCAGTTCCCGCAGTCGGCCCGCAGGGCGGCCGGCCCTGAACCGGGTTCCGGTTCGGCCTGTGTACGTTCACGTTCACGTTCACGTTCGCGTTCGCGGTTCTCGGACAACGTGCTCGGTCTCCCGTTACGAAGCAGCGGTGCCGCCCGCAGCCGCCGGCACGGTTTGCTGCGTCTCCGCATCGCTGAACGGCTGGGCCCGGCACTCTCACCTCGCACATTATCCGACCTCGTCCCGCACGGTGGCCTCCAGGGAGACCACCCGGATCACTTCGCCCGGATCACTTCGCCCGGAGGCCGTAGGCGACTTCGTACGCGTACTGCCACGTCCGGGGACCGGCGAGCCCGTCGGCCGGGCCGAGGACGGAGAGGTAGTGCTGCTGCAGTGCCTTGACCTTGATCAGGTCCAGCTGGGACATGGTGCGGCTCGGTCCGACCTTGTACGGCGGCCCCCAGTCGCCGCGCTGCAGCCACGTCTGCAGCTGCAGTGCGTAGTCGCTGCTCGCCCCCAGTACGAAGTACTGCCGTCCGGGGAACGCGGGCGCTCCCGGTGTCGACTGCGGTGTCCAGTGGTACAAGGCGACGGCCTTGCCGCCGCGGTGATCGCCGGGGTCCGCGGTGGGCGGGCACACGCCGTCCGGGAAGCGCGGGGCGAAGTACCCGACGACGCGGGACGAGCGGCGGGCGGTGGTGTGCGACCAGACGCCGTTGCCCTGCCCGTTGTCGGCGGCGCCCTCCTTGATCGAATTACCGCCCTTGGTGCGGATGTTGACGGCGTCGAAGCCGGTCACGATCTCGGTGTGGGCGCCGTTGCCGAGGTTCACCCAGGCACCGATGCTCGGATACTCGCTCCACTGGCCCCGCTGCTGTGCCCAGGCGGTGAAGGCCGAGACGTTGTCGACCTTGGGCACGATCGCGTCGAGCCCCACGTCGTGGTACATGTCCCATTCCCACATGACGCACCAGGAGTACCCGTCCTCGCCGAACTCCTCTCCGAATTTTGTGTGGTTGTCCCAGCCGTCGTGGCTGTTCCATCCTTCGTAGGTCCGCTCCGGGACCGCCATGACGTGGTCCATCAGCCGATTCCACTGCGCTGCTGCCATCTCGCTCCTACGAACTACGAGCCGAACACATGTACTTGTGCGCGACGGGAATTCGAACTGTTTGCCAGATCCGGCAATCACCGCTCCACGAATTCACGCGCCCTCATCAGATCCTGCCCAGACGACCCCGCTGCACAATCCCAGAGCGACGGCGTCGATTTCCCGCCCTCCGGCGAATACGGGTCCTTCGCGGCCGCCGTGGTGTTTACTGGAATGTTGGGCCGTCAGGTCGGCTGTGTGGGGCCGGCGGTTCGGTCACACCGTCTGGTTCGAGACGATCGAGGTCAGATCGGTCAGGGAACCGATGCGCCAGTCGGCTGCCCGGACCGTCTCCGGATCGTCCGCCCACAGATGGCCCCACGGCCCGCGCCGGAGATGTGCGACCAGTAGTCCGGCATCCTTCGCCGGGAAGACGTCGTTGGCCGGATGGTCCCCGACGTAGACGATCTCGTGCGGCTCGGCCTGCGCCAACTCGACGATCCGGGCGAAGAATTCCGGGCTGGGCTTGGCGACACCCCACTCCTCGGACGTCGCGATCACGTCCGCAGGCAGGTCCAGACCGCGCAACAGCTCACCGGCACGCGCCGATTGGTTGCCCGCGACCAGCACCCGGATTCCGAGCTTCCGCAACCCGCCCAGCGCCGGACGCACATCCGGGTAGAGGTCGGATTCGTCGAGGAACTCACCGCGGCCGGCGGTCCGGCGGGCCGCGTGGGCGGCCGGGAGATCGAGCCCGGGACGAATGAGCCGCAACGCGTCGGCGTTGTCACGGCCTTGGGACACAACGGCGCCGACCAGGGCGGACATCGTATGTCGCGGAATTCCGAGCCAGTCGGCCCATGACTCCCAGTACCGGGTATCGCTGATGAGAGTCTCGCCGATATCGAACACCATTGCCTCGATCACCCCGTCAGCGTACGAGGGTTCCGGCCGGGCCCGGAATGCCGCGCCGTCCTGAGGTCGCATATGCCGTTCCTGGCAGCTGGATTCCGATCGCCGCAAAGGACCCATAGTCTTATCGCATGCGCGGCACACTCTCGACCCATGCGAATGATCGACTGCGCGCCTATGTCCAGGCGCACGGCGACCGATCCTGGACACCCGCCGAACTCACGGAACTCGCCCGCCTCCGGGACGCCTATCTGACGGCGCGCCGCGCCGAACGCGCGAGCGCCGCGTAACCAGCGCTTCCCGCCTTCCCTTTCCCCCGCCCGCTCCCCGCTCCCCGGACCGTCGGACCGTCGGACCGTCGGACCCAGGACAAGGCCTGGGTCCGACGGTCTTGTCCGCCCGGCGGCCCTGGTCCGCTCCCCCTACTCCCCCGGGCGTAGAGCGGGTGCCTTCGGCCGGACGACGACACCCGGACGGCCGCTCGGGATTCTTGGGGTATGGAAACCTACCGAGGACCCGTCAAGATCACCCTCGCCATGCTGGTCCTGATGGCGCTGTCGATTCTCGTGCAGATGGCAGCGGGCGCGGACTACCCGGTCGTGCCGCCCGGCGCCGTCATTCCGGTGGTCGCGGCCGGGCTGCTGGCCTGGCGTCCGCGCGTCTGGACCGCCGCGATCGCGACGGCCGTCGGCCTCTTCATCGGCATCGGATCGATCACGACGCCGAACACGAGCGATCACCTCGGGTCGGGCAACGGCCTACTCATCGCCTCGACCGTGGTGCAGCTCGCCGCCCTCCTGGGCATCGTCATAGCCGGCGCCGTCTCCGTACTGCGGATGAGCCGCCGCAAGGAGTCCGCGGTCCGCGTCTGACATCGAGCCCCGCCTCCCAACTCACCCAGCCCCCTCCCACGTTCCGCCAGGAGATGTCCCATGCACGTGCGAGCGGCAGTGCCCCAGCCCGACCCTGCGACGGGCACGAACCCGCCGGGAGCCACGGGAGCGCCGCCCGCGATGTGGCGGGGAGACGTGTGGCGGGCGACGAGGAGCAGCGAGCGGCTCTGTTACGCGACCGGCGCCGTCCTCGTCGTCTCCGGGCTGGTGCACCTGGGGGTGTTCGCCGTCGACGGAGGGCCGTGGGAGGGGCCGGTCTCCTGGCGGAAGCCCTTCACCTTCGGGCTCTCCTTCGGACTGACGCTGATCGCGATCACCTGGGTGACGTCGTATCTGCGGATGGGGGCACGCGCCCGCGCCGTGCTGCTCACCCTGTTCGCGGCCGACTGCGTACTGGAGGTGGGCGGCATCACGCTCCAGGCGTGGCGCCGCGTGCCGTCGCACTTCAACATGGAGTCGCCCTTCAACACCTCGGTGTCCATGTCCCTCGCCTTCGGCGGCGCGCTGCTCGTCGTCATCCTCTCCACGTTCGCGGTCATCTCGTTCACCCGGCGGCCCGAGGGGCCGACCGGTATGCCGCTCGCGCTGCGGACCGGTTTCGCCATCCTGCTCATCGGACTCCTGTCCGGTGCGGCGATGATCGCGCGCGGTGTCATCCTGACCCGCACCGGCCACCAGGCCGCCGGCTACCGCAGCACCGCCTCCGTCAAGCCCCTGCACGGCGTCAGCCTGCACGCCATCCTGGTTCTCCCTGTGCTGGCCTGGCTGTTGTCCTTCACTCCCTGGACTCCGCGAGCCCGGTACCGGGCGGTGGTCGCGGCAGCGGGCTGCTACGCGGCGGCCGTCGCCGGCGCGCTGGTGTGGGCGGTCCTGAAGTACTGACGGGTGGGCAGAGAGGCGGAGGACGGAGGAGCGGAGGGGCAGGGGGGCAGAGAGGGCGGAGGGCGGGCTGCGCCCCGCGCGCTACGGCACCAGCACCCACCGGCCTCGTACTCCGCCCTCCGACATCCGCGCGTGCGCCTCGGCCGCGCGCTCCAGCGGCAGCACCCCCGCGACGCGCGGGGTGAGCGCGCCCGTCTCCGCGAGCCGGGCCAGTTCGGCGAGCCGCGCGCCGTCCGCCCGGACCCAGACGTCGCGGACGTGGATTGCGCGCAGCGGCACCGGCGCGGCGCCCGCGTTGACGGAGGCGAACGCGCCGCCGCCGCGAACCGCGTCCAGCGCGTCGGCCCGCAGCATCGCCGCGTCGAGCGCGGCATCGACCCCGCCCGGCACCAACCGCCTGACCCGGTCGGCCAGTTCCGCTCCCCGTTCGACGAAGTGAGCGGCCCCCAGCGCCCGGACCGAGGATTCGTCCGCCGCACCCGCGACCGCGACGACCCGCAGCCCCCGGAGGGCCGCCAATTCGACGGCGTATCCGCCCAGGGCCCCGGCCGCCCCCGTGACCAGCAGTGTTCCGCCGGGCTCCAGACCGAGCGCGCCGAGTACGTCGAGCGCCAGATCGGCGGTCAGTGCGTTGAGCGGCAGGGTCGCCGCGGCCTCGGGCGGGATCCCGGCGGGAGCGGAGGCGACGGCGTCCGCGTCGAGGACGACGTACTCCGCCTGGGCGCCGGTGCGGACGTCCAGCCGGTCCTGGAGTCCGATGACCCGGTCGCCGGGCGCGAACGCCGTCACGCCGGGGCCGACGACGTCGACCGTCCCGGCGACGTCCCAGCCGAGGCCGAAGGTCGGCCGGGCACCGACCAGCCCGGCGGCGACCGGCGCCCCCGCCGACACGAGCAGATCGACGGGATTGACGGCGGCGGCCCCGACCGAGATCCGCAGTTGCCCGGCGCCGACCCCGGGTACCGGCACGTCGACGACCTCCAGCATCCCGGCGGAGCCGTCGGAACCGGCGGAACCCTCAAAACCCTCGGAACTCTCGGTGAATCGGGCGATCAGTGCGCGCATTGCGTACCTCCGTGGATCGATGACGCTGAAGACGATGAAGCAGCCCGCGCCGGGCCTCGATCACCAACCTAGAGAGAGCTACTCTCCAACAGGAAGTACGCACTTGAGAGTGCCCAACGCACCCCGGGGGACCCACCATGCCGACACGAACCGCCGCCGAGATCCGGGCCGAGGCCCGGCAGGAGTACGACGCCTACCTCGCCGCCTGCCCGGCGCGCCGACTGCTCGACCGCATCAGCGACAAGTGGGTCAGCCTGCTGCTCAGCGCGCTCGCCGACGGCCCGATGCGTTACGGCGATCTCGCGCGCCGTGTCGCGGGCGTCAGCCAGAAGATGCTCACCCAGACACTGCGCGCCCTCGAACGCGACGGTCTCGTCACCCGGGCCGTCACGCCGACCGTGCCGATCCGCGTCGACTACGAACTGACACCGCTCGGCGAGAGCCTGCTGCCTGTGATGCGCGCGGTGAAGGACTGGGCCGAGCAGCACATCGAGGCGGTCGACGCGGCGCGCGAGTCCTACGACAGCCGGACGGGGACCTGACGACCGACGCATCGCAGGGCGGCTCAGTGCGGGAGCGCGGCGGACCGGGTGCCGGGCAGCGGTGACGTCGGCAGGTCGCGGGCACTGCGCACCGGCGAGAAGACCAGGATCAGACCCGCGAGCGGAACACCTGCCGTCGTGATCCACATGGCGGCGCGGAGGCCGAGTACGGTACCCAGCGTGCCGCCGAGCAGCGCGCCCAGCGGGATCGTGCCGAAGTTGATGAACGACGTGCTCGCGGTGAGCCGGCCGAGCAGTTCCGGCGGGCAATAACTCTGCTGGAAGCCCGCCTTGATGACATTGCCCGCCACCACCCCTGCGGAGACGCAGAAGCCGCCCGCCACGTAGAGCAGCATCCCGGCACCGCCGACGGTGAGCGGGATGAACAGCGCGAACACCGCGAACCCCAGCTCGAACAGGAGCGTGGCGCGCGCCGTACCGACGCGGGCGGCGACCCGGCGGGCGGCGAACGCACCGGCGACCCCGCCGCTGCCGGCGGCCGCGATCAGCGCGCCGACCGTGCCGGATCCCACGCCGACCTCCCGCACCAGGAAGACCACCAGGATCGACTGGAATCCCATCAGCGCGAGGTTGGAGGTGGCGCCGAAGAGCGTCAGGCTGCGGATCCAGGGGTCGCGGGTGGCCAGCCGAAGCCCCTCCCCGACCTCCTGGACCAGCGCCCTGGGCGGACGTTCGGTCCTGACGGCGCGCGGTTCGCGGTGCCGGATGCCCGACAGACAGAGCAGCGAGACGAGAAACGTCGCGGCATTGGCGAACATCCCGTTGACCGCGCCCGCCAACTGGGCGATCAGACCGCCGGATCCGAGGCCCGCGATCTGCGCGGCCGATGCGCTCCCGTGCAGCTTGGCGTTGCCCTCGGGCTGATCGGCCGGCGCCAGGATGCTGGGCAGATAGGCGGTGTAGGCGGTCTGGAAGAAGACCACGGCCGTACCCGTCAGCAGCGCGACGGCGAGCAGCAGGCCGATGCTCAGGGCGCCGGACCAGGCGGCGACCGGGATGCTGACGTAAAGGACGAGGGAGACCGCCGCCGCTATGAGCATGATCGGGCGGCGGCGCAGCCGGTCCACCCAGACGCCGACGGGAAGGCCGATGATCAGCCAGGGAAGCCAAGTGGCGGCGGTCAGCAAGCCGACCTGGAAGGTGGTGGCGTGCAGCGTGGTGACGGCGATAAGGGGCATCGTCACACCGGTGACGGACGCGCCGAACTTGCCGGCGGTCTCACCGCACCACAGCAGCCGGAAGTCGCGGTGCCGGCGCAGCAGGCCGCCGCGTATGCCGCCGTCGGGGCGAAGGGCGCCGTCAGAGCGAAGGGCGCCGTCGGGGCGAAGGCCGTCGTCGGAGCGCGTGCCGGCGTCGAGGCGGTTGTCGTCGTCCGGGCGTGCGTCTTCGCGCAGACCGTTGTCCGTGTCCTGGTTCATGCGCCGCCACGCTCCTTGCGGGGGAACGACTGGAACTGAACGATGACGGGCAGCGCGTCCTCGCCGGGCTCTGCGTCGGGAGCCGGGGTGTGCCGCTCGATGACGGCCGCCAACTCCGCGTTGAGCGAAGCGAGCTGAGCGGGCGTCATCCGCAGGTCGGACCGGTCGACGAGCGTGCCGATGCCCTGCCATGGGCCCGCCCAGTCGTCGGCGAGGTAGTCGGCGACCCGGGAGAAGGTCTGCTGGATCAGTTCGTGCATGTAGACGGAGAGCGCGCCCCGGGTGTCGGGGTCGTAGCGGAACTCCGTGGTGTCGAGCGTGCGCCGCTCCTTGACCGCCTGCCACCAGCGCTCGCGCTTGGTGCCCCGACCGACGACCTCCTCGATGAAGCCGTGCTCGCCGAGCTGACGCAGATGCCAGCTGACGGTGCCGGTGTTCTCACCCAGCCGCTCGGCGAGCCCGGTCGAGGTGGCGGGTCCGTCAAGGTTCAGCAATTCGAGCATCCGCATGCGCAGCGGATGCGCGAGCCCGCGAAGGCTGCGGGCGTCGATGTGCCGGACGGTCTTCTCCGGATCGGCGGCGGGCGCGGACTCGGGCGCGGACTCAGGCTCGGACGGGTGCGATGGATGTGCTGATTCATCGGCCATGGCCGCCATCATAGATTGCAGAGACTTCTCTGCAAAGATGTATCTGCAGAGAATCCTCTGCCTATTTCCTGGCGAGTGTTCCCCGCGGCACCAGCCATCCGCCAGGGGCCGGCTACCGAGCCGCGCCCCCAGGCGTCACCAGCGCCATGGGTCCCCGGTCACCGCGTCGAGCACGGTCCGGGTGCCCGGTGGGCGCGACAACCGGAACCGCACGGGCGTCACCCGCAGATCCGCGTCGCAGATCGTGCCCTTGGGCAGCTGCTCGACGCGGCCGATGAGGACGACGGCGTCCTTCGTCTCGTGCACCTGGCCGGGCAGGGTGTTCACGCACGACCCGTGCGACACCCCGGCGTTGAGGACGAGGCCGTCCGAGGACAGTCCGTTCCAGTCCCCCGCCGAGCTCACACCGTCGATCCGTCCTGCCACGTCACCGTTGCCTCCGGCCCCCCGGATCCGGACGCCGGGAGCTGCGTGACGAGGTCGAGGTGCCCGCTGATGAACGCGACCTTGTCCCCCTCGCTGCGGAACGCGTCCGGTGGAAGCCACTCCGCCTGGTCGAGCGGTCGGTACCCCTTGCGGCACGGCTGCGCATGACGGTTCCTCCATGACCACGCCCCGGCGGCGTGCCCCTTCGACGTGAGTCGGGTAACGGCGGTTCCGGGTACCGTGGGCCGGCAGGAACGGATCATGGGGCGGGGCAGCCCGGGACGTCGTTCTTCGCGTTCCGTGGTGTTTCGTAGGGTTGTGACGATTCGGGGGTGGCGCCGTGACGGCGGATGTTGATGTGGTGACCGAGCTCGCCTACGGGACCAGTGGCCGGCACATGGATGTCCATCGGCCCGCGCCCTCATCGTCATCAGCGTCGTCGGCGGCGTCGGCGGCGTCGGCACCCGTGGTGCTGCTCTGGCACGGCCGCGGCCCCGATGAACGGGACGTGCTCGCGCCGCTCGCCCGGAGCGCCGCTCGGCTCGGAGTCGTCGCCTTCGTACCGGACTGGCGTCCCGACGCTCCTGACGGCGGCCGGACGCAGCTGGCCGAGTCGGTGGCGTTCGTGCGCGCGAACGCGGCCCGTTTCGGCGGGGATGCCGAGCGGCTGGTCCTGGCGGGCTGGTCGCTGGGCGCCAACGCCGTGCTGGGCGTGGCCCTCAACCCCGCCGCGCTCGGCGGCTGGCGGCCGCGCGCCGTCGTGGGCATCGCCGGCGGATACCGCTCCGCGGCGCCGACCACGGGCACCATTCCGATCGACGACGCATCCCGGGCCGGTGACCCGGTGCCGCCGATTCCGGTCCACCTGGTGCACGGCACCGCCGATCCGATGGTGGACATCGAGCAGTCACGTGAGCTGCGCGACGCACTGGAGGAACGCGGCTGGCCGGCGCCGCTAGAAGAGCTCGCGACCGACCACGCCGGCATCGTCATGACCGAGTACAGCGTGGAACACCAGCGCTGCCTGCCCAGTACGGCGGCCCACGCCGTCGACGCCGGGACGCGGACCGCCCACCTGCTGGCCCGCGCCGCCGGGATCGCCGGAATCACCGGGATCGCCGGAATCACCGTCGCCTGATCCCCTGACTCCCGGCCCTCGACTCCGGAGACATGGTCAGGGGACCATCGTGAGCCCGGCGGCGGCACCGCCACGGCTCAGGACCATGGTGCGGATGTGATCGCGAGCCCTGAGGTAGTCGGCGCGGCGCGGGTTCTGGCGCAGCGCGTCGTTGAGGGTCACGACGCGGTACGGCGCGCTGAGGTCCATCAGCTGCGGAATGAACTCGGCCTTGCGCACGGTCCACCGCTGTCCGGCCGTCGCGGGCGGAGCGAAGGTGAACCGGGCGATGGACCCCATGTTGCCGCGCGCGTCCTGCTTGTCGTCGTAGTTGAACATCTCACCGGCGACCTGATCGCCCATCCCGTAGACGACCCAGGTGCCGTTGACCTTCTCGTACGCCTGGGGAATGTGGGCATGGGTACCCAGGATCAGATCGATGTCCGGACGCCCGCCGGTCCGCGCCGCGGTGAGCTGCTGGGCAACGGTCAGCTGCATCTCGTCCGGCTCGTCCTGCCACTCGGTTCCCCAGTGCAGACTCACCAGCACCACGTCCGCCCCGGCCTTCCGGGCGGCCCGCGCGTCGGCGATGATCCGGTCGGGATCGATGAGGTTGACCGCCCACGGATGCCCCTCGGGCTGCGGGAACCCGTTGGTGTCGTAGGTGTAGGCGAGCTGCGCGACGGTGGCGCTCCCGGCCTTCAGCAGCGCCGGCCTGTCGGCCTCGGCGGCGGTACGGGCCGAACCGGCGTGCCGGACACCGACCGCGTCCATGGCGTCGAGCGTGTGCTGCACCCCGTCCGCACCGTCGTCCAGCGTGTGGTTGGAGGCCGTGGAGCAGGAGTCGTAACCGGTGTCCTTGAGCGCCTGGGCGACCTGCGGCGGCGACTTGAACGTCGGATAGCCGGTGAAGGGACCGTCCTTCGCGCCGTACACCGTCTCCATATGACAGATCGCCAGATCCGCCTTGCTGACCACCGGCTTCACGCCAGCCAGCATCTTGTGGAAGTCGTAGCCGTGTCCTCCGGCGTCCGCCTGGGCCTGACGGATGATCACCGCATGGGGCAGCACGTCCCCGGAGGCGACGAGCGTGAACCCCTTCAGCTGCGAAGCAGCGCCGGACGAGCCCGCCTGCCCGACATCCCCCTTCGATACGGGTCCGGCCTGCGGCCCGGCGGCACCGCCACAGGCACTGACAGCAACGGTTCCGAGCAGAGCGGCGGCCACGGCCAGCGCCCCGTGTCGTGTGCGGATCGTCATCGACGCGACTCCATGATCAGGAAATCTGACTGTCGTTCGATCCCACCACGCAACCGTGGGACCTGCGACAGCAGTCACCCCTGGGAGGCAACGACGTCAGCCCAACCGGGCTACCGGCGATCCATGTGACGCATCCTCAGCCGCCTGCGCCCGGCCAGTCCTCGAACCGGATCCGGGAGATCTCCAGGATCTCCCCGAGCGCACCCCACTCGTCCTTCCCCAACCGCGCGAGCGGCTGCAGCTTCCGCACCTCAGGATGCCCGTCGACCAGCACCGCCTCGGACACCGCCGCATGCACGACCCGCCCGAACACCACCGTCGAGTCCCCCATCCGCACCATGCTGTGCATCTCGCACTCCAACGCCACCGGCGACGCCGCCACCCGCGGCGGCTTCACCCGCAGACTCGGCTCCCGGGCGATCCCCACCGCATCGAACTCACTCACCCCGGCCGGAAAGTCCGTCGCCGTCGCATTGATCTGCTCGAAGAGATGCTCCGGCGCAAAGTTCACGACGAACTCCCCCGTCCCCTCGATATTGCGCAACGAGTCCTTCCGCCCGACCGAGGTGAACTGCACGATCGGCGGACTGACACAGGCCACGGTGAAAAAGCTGTGCGGTGCCAGATTGTCGGTCAGGCCGTCCGGGCTGACGGTGGACACCCAAGCAATCGGCCGAGGCACGACCACCGAGGTCAGCAGCCTGTAGAAGGCGGCCCGGTCCACGTCCGCGGGATCAAAGTCGATGCGCATTTTGCCAGTATGTCTGTCCTTCGATGTGAGACTGGGCAGGCGCACCGAACACCTCTGACCAGCGGCAACATCGATGGTGTCAGCACAACTGCCCTGCCGCGGTCCAGCTGTTCGTCAAATCCCGCCACTGGCCCTGCGCCGCCCGCAGCACCTTGATCAAGTAATGAAACTCTGAACAGCTGCCTCCCCTCGTCCTCGCGGCATCGCCTGATGCGCAAAGCGGCGGTCCGCTGGTGGGGGGACCCCGACTACGCCTTCGCCTGCCCCATGGCGCCCTCACTGAGGAAGCCACCACCACCCGACGCTTCAACGCCCTGCTCCGCAGGGCCAAGCACAGCACCACTGACGTTGCATGTACTGCGGCAGCTTTGAACTGGCTGCAAGCACTTCGATTCCGATGAGGCACCCGTTCTCGTAAAAGTCGAGGTTGATTACACCTTCGACTTCGGACGGATCGCAGGGATACATGCGTGCCGCCTTCGGATTCGCTTGCGGATCAGCGAAGTAGACGTACGCAACGTTCGCCTTCTGGTCGTATGCGATTCGGGCATCCGCCATAATCAGCCCCCGCCCTGAAGGCGGTTGATGTAGGACCTGCCCACATTGGTCATCGCCGTGTTTACATTCCCATCGTTTGCCTTGGCGACAAACACCTTGGAATTGGGATCGCAGTAGCCCATCTTCCACTGATCATCATGATGTTCGGAGAAGGGCTTTTTCCCAAGAACGGCTTGAGCATCCTCTTCCGAAACCCCACGCTGCTCCAGCCGCTGCATTGCGTGATGCGTGAAGTCATCAGCCGGATTGGCGGCCTTTGGGACCTCCCTGGGCGTGATGTCACCGATGCCCTCACATCCGCACGAGTCGGCGTGCCCCGGGAAAGAGCCGCCACAATTATGGGACCAAAGCCGCCGTGGCGCCTGCCAGCACAAAGTACGTGTGCTCGCCGGGCGGGCATCATCTGCGTTCTCGCTGGTCAGCGAATTCCGGCCTGTCCGTGGGCGTACGTGGAAGTCCCATGCTGTGCGCCCGTGTTGCCGTCAGACGGCTACGCGCGTGAGGGCGGTGGAGTGTGGTTTGGCCGGTGTCCTGCCCGGGTTAGGGCCGGGCATGGTCAGGAAGCCGTACGCTGGCTCAACTCGGGCAGGCTTTGGAACCGAGATCCTGCGCTGGGTCCGCGAGGAGATGCAGCGCCGCGAGCGGCTGTTCTGGTCCGGTCGCACCGACCGCATCACCGAATTCAGCCCCGAACTGCCTCTGCTGCTCGTGGTGATCGACGAGGTGGCGAACTACACCTGCCACCCGGAGCGCAAGGCTCGCTATCGCTTCAAGGCCGAACCGCTCGCCATCGCCAGCCAGGGCGCCAAGTTCGGCATACGGCTGTGGCCCCTCACCGAGAAACCCTCCGCCGACGTGCTCACCACCGCTGTACGCACAAACCTGTCCGCCCGGATCTGCCACCGCGTCGACACCGTCGAGGACTACACGACTTCCCCGATGACCGGGAGCTGGACATCACCGCCGCCGACCGCACCATGCACAAGGCGTCTCCATCGCCTCCGTAGGCGACATGCCCCCCGTCCGACTGCGCTCGGTCTACCTACCCACCGAAGCCTGCTGGCAGATCAACGACCTGATGTGCGCCGAAGGGCTCAAGGTCCGCGAACTGCCCGACCACATCGAACTGGACAATGCAGCGTGACCGCCACCTCCTGGTCCCCCTTCGCTGTGATCCCCGGCAAGGGCGTGTAGTCGCCAAACCCTCGCCCCGGCAGGGGCCTCCCTCTCATCTGTATACGGCACACGTGTGCCGAGTGCAGCGAGGTCCCCGCCAGCATCCCACCGCACGACCCCACCACCACGATGCCCCGCCCCGAACCGGCTGCACACGCGCTGCCCACATTCACCGGGTATCGCGACCTGCTCGGCGTGGTACGGCAAATGTCCTCGCTCGGCGGCTGCGCCCAGCCGATCCGGCTCGAAGGCCACCGCACCGAGATCGACGCCTTCACCGGCGAGATTCTGCGCGAACTGAAGTCCGAGGAACTGCCCGCCGGGCACCCGTTGGTCCGCTGCGGCAACCGCCTCACCACCCGCTGCCCCTCCTGTGCCGAGCTCTACCGTCAGGACACCTACCAGCTCATCACCGCCGGCCTGCGCGGCGGCAAGACCATCCCCGACCAGGTCACCACCCACCCCCGCGTCTTCGCCACTTTCACCGCGCCCTCGTACGGCCCCGTCCACGGACGACACGTCAACGGCTCCGCCCGCTGCCGCTGCGGATGCACCCGCACTGGCGGCCTCACCCCACCTACCTACCAAAACACGAGCACCCGAACGCCGCATCGCCCTCCCCACGGAATGCCTCCGCTCCTTCAAGAAGTACAAGGGACGGCAGGCGAAGGAGCGAGAGACCGCTGGGTCAGTCTGGTAGGACAGCAGCCTCGTCTTCACCACGCCGATAGGCCGGCGCCTCGACCCCGCCAACGTCACCCGCCGCATCCGCTTCCACGACCGCCGCCTACTCCTGGAACAAGGCGTCGACCTCGTCGTCATCAAGGACTTGTTGGGCCACGCCGGCTTCACCGCCAGCGTCTACGCCCACGTCCGACTCCGCCTGCAACGCCAAGCCATCGACCCCTTGGGCGCCGCGCTCGGCCCACCGACGCAGACCCCAACGATCCGCCCGCCGCAGCCATCGTCCGCTGACGTTGCCGTCAAACACTCCAGAAGCCCCGCCGGAATGAAACACGGCGGGGCTTCTCGCGAACTCGATTAATGATCGAACTCCGACAATACGAGCCCATCGCGATGAGCACTTACGAGAAAATCCTCTTCAATACCAATTTTCCCTTCACCGGGCGGCGCGAAGGAGAGCAGTTCCTATAGATGAAATCGACATGCAACGACCCGCCGTTATCCGTAAGTAGATCTATTCTGGGCGCTTTCCGTAGTACGGACGAACAAATCCAGCAAGCTTCCTCTGAATCGATCGGATGGCCGACACGGTGAATTCATCACTGAACCCTGTGGTTGTCGACCATTCAACACCTGACCCAGCGAGATCGCTGATGAAGACAAGTTCTACCCCCAAGAGGATCCGAGCCCAATCAGCGCGTGAAATGGGACTATCATTCGCCAGCATCTCGCGCAGCCCGCGGCTCCTATCGATTAGATCCGAGAAGTCGGCAAACCCGATCGCCACAGCGAGATCATCGCTACATCGAGCGGGCCCTCCCCACTCAAGGAGGGCGCGCCCTATCAAGTGCACCTCAGATTCTGTCAGCATCTGACTCGGCTGCAACGAATGATCTACCATCAATTCAAACCCTTCCAGTAGTCATCTATCGTTTCCGCACCTCGACTGAACACAGTTCCCATATCCGGGCTCATGGGGTCATGGATTACGACCGTAGAACCATCGCGACCCAAATATGCCTCCCTGCCGCTACCTAGCGGTTTCGTTCGGGAAGGATTACTCATCGTACCCCGAACCAAGCCCTCGAGATCGCTAGCAGACATTCCGGGAAATTCACTGCCATGCTTAGCGTTCGCGTGCCCGCGCGCGATAGATCCCGCATCCGATATACGCTCCGCCCTGCTGATTCCGGTAGCGCCACGCGAAACAACTGGCGCCTGAGGAACCTTACCGAGAGTGATGTCTCCGATTCCTTCACAGGCGCACGACTTTGCATGACCAGGGAAATAGCCGCCGCAATTGTGAACGAGGACCGACGTGGCGCCTGCCAGCACATAGTACGTGTGAAATCCTCGGACTGTCAGGTTGTAAGCGGCTTGCAGCTTGCGGAAGTGCTTGGCCGCAACAACCTGCAGGATCTCGCCCTCCTGGGAGATCAAAGTCATACCAGGCAGCACGTCGCTTGCGTGAATCCAGGCCGCTTCGCTCGGCGACCAGTAGGGATGGTTGTCAGTGGAGGTGAGTGCACTGGTTCCGGCAGTGCCGGCGACGGTGAGCGTGGTGAAGTTGATGTCGTCGGGGGTTGCGATGGTGGCATCGACAGGCTGTGGCCCGGATTCTGTCGTTTCTGGGTCTGCTGACTGAACTTCGTCACCGACTGCCATTTGGTCGATGGCCTTGGTCGTGCCGTCGGCAAGGAGTACCAGAGTTCCGGCAGGGAAACTGCACGGTGGCGATTTGGCGCCGTTACCACCCTTGACAAGTTCAGGCGCCTTGTGGGTTATGAGGATGCTCAGTTCGAAGAATAGGAGCTTCCCTCCGCCTTCGTCGCGGCCATGAGCGTAGTCGTCCGCTATGTCCTTTGCCGGGTCTACGATCCCGTGGTAGTTGTCGATGTAGAACTGGTAGTTCATGGGGCTGTACGACCAGTAGGTGGCTGCTACGTCGACGCACGCGCTACCGCTGCCGCCGAAACAGTTGTTGATATTTTTGGCATGGCTGGTGACGGCCTTTTTGATTCCGCTTCCGGTGCTCTTCGTCGCTCCCCAGAAGCCATTCCAGGTCTGCTTGAGGTCATCACCGATGCTGTCTTCGTCATCGCCGGCGTGAGGGTCCCCGATGGCGGCCAGATTATTGATTCCCCCACCCGAGCGGGCTTTCCCCACACGGTCGTAGGATCCGCTGGCTCCGCCAGGTCCGTTGGTGTCGTAGCCACCGTCGCTATCGCCCTCGAAGATCCTGAGGCCTGTTGGATCGCTGAGCGTGACGGGGTTGTTATCGCTGTAGGTGTAGCCGTTGAGGGACTGGGGGTCCGCTGTGACCATCATCGGGTCGACGCTGATGAAACGACCGATGGCCGAGTCGTATTCGCGGGCACCGATGTGGGTGAGCCCGGTGTCGGTGTCGTTGGTGCCGCCGACGAATCCCTTGGTTCCGGCCCAGACGGCGGGGGCGGTTCCCCTGTCGGCTCCGAACGGGGTAGAGCGGCGTTGCGTGGCAGCGCCGGTGGTGGCGTCGATGCTGACAGCGGCGGTGCCGTGGTGATCCGTGACCTGGAAGGCCACCTTGTTGTCGTTGGTGCGTACCGCGGTGGCGGCGCCCAGGGGGTAGTAGCGGGTGCCGGTGGCCTTTGTTGCGCCCTTGACGAGGTTGAGCTCGGTGGAGCCGAGGTACAGGGTGGTGTTCTCCGCAGTCGGATGGGCGGTGTCGACCGTGTGGGCGGTGAGGCGGGTTCCGTCCGGGGCGTAGACGTAGTCGGTGGTCTTGGTCGTGGTGAAGGTGGTGGAGCCGGTCTTGGTCTTGACGGTGTCTTGAACCTTGGCCAGGTGGCCTTCGGAGTCCCAGGTCAGGCTCTGGTCATTGGCCAGAGTGGGGCTGGGGTTGAGATGGCGCTCGGTGGTGTGTCCCGAGGCGTCGTAGCCGTACGCCTCATTGACGGGGCTGCCGGTTCCGCCGGTGAGGGTGTCGGTGCCGGTCAGCGAGTGGGGGTGGGGGGCCCCGGTCGCGGGGTAGGTATAGGCCCGGGCCTTGTCCAGAGCGGTGGCGCCGGTGGGGTCGTGCTGGGTCTCCGTCTTGCGAGTGCCGTCGGGGTTGTAGGTGTAGCTGGTCCAGTACGGGGCCGGGCCGCCGAGGGCTGTGCCGTCGGGTGTATCGGGGCAGGCGGCAGCGTTGGGGGTGAAGGACTCGGTGAGGCGGGCGAGGTAGTCGTACTGGAAGCACTGACGATCGGTGCCGTCGTGGGACACCTCGGTCAGCGATCTGACGTTGCCGGCCTCGTCGTAGGAGTAGCCTGCCGCGCGTACGGGGACCGGATCGCCTTCGGCGTCAGTGCGGCTGCTGGACAGGCGCTGGGTTCCCGGCTCGTACGCGTTGGTCACGTAGGTGCTCTTGCCGCCTGCGTTGAAGGTGGATTTCAGCGGCTTGTTGGTCAGGCTGTAAGTCTGGTTGCCGAGGTATCCCGACAGCGGGCTGCTGATTGTGGCCGGACGGTGCAGCTTGTCGTAGATCGTGGCGACGGACTCGGCTGGGAGGTTACCGGCCGACGGGTACGAGTTGCCGCGGACAGTGCCGTCGAGGTTGTAGGCCATCCCGGTGACATAGTCGCCGGCGAGTGCTTCCTGACCGGGAATCGACGGGACGGTGAGAACCGTCGTGTTGGGGCGGCCGAGGTTGTCGTAGAGCGTGACCTTCGTCTTGTACTGGTAGGTCGTGCTGCCCACCGCGACGTAGCGGGTGGTGGTGTCCGGAAGTCCCTGATTGCCGGAGGGATCCCACGTCTGCGATGTCAGCAGGGGCCCGGTGGCGGTGCCGTCATGGGTTTCGGTCGGGCGGGAGAAGTTGTCGTAGACGTGAGTGATGGTCTTGCTGCGGCCGTCAGTGGTGGCGAGGAGTTCACCGCGGTCGTTGTATGTCTGTGTGGAAGTTCCGCTGTCCGGATCGACGGCCTTGACCTGGTTCCCGAGCTGGTTGTAGGTCCACGTCCAGACGGCGTTCGACGGGTCGATGAGCTTGGTGAGATGACCGGCCGAGTCATAGCTGTAGGTCGTGGCGTCGTAGACGCCAGTGGGGGTGGCCGACTTGTACTGGCGCAGCTCGGTGGTGTGGCCGGCGGCGTCCGTGATGGTGGTGGTGGGTGTAGCGCCCTTAGGCGGGGTGATGGTGGTTCGGTCGCCGCCGTACACCGTGGTGGTGGTGGCCAGCGGGGTGCCGACTCCGTTTCCGGACAGCAGCGTGGACTTCACCGGGCGGCCCAGGCCATCGAACTTCACTGCGGTTTGGCTCTCGACCCCGGTGGCGTCCTCGACCTTGAACAAGATCGGAGAGGCGGGGTTGGTGGCGTAGTACGGGGCGTAGGCGAGGACGGCCTGTCCGCGTTCGTCGTAGAAGGTGTCGGTGAGGATGCGGCCGCCGTCGGCGCCCGGCGTCTGGGTCTGGCGGGCGCGACCGAAGCCGTCGTAAAGGGTGTAGGAGGTGTCCTGGGAGCTGTCGTTGTTCAACGACAGCGTGGCGACCGCTCGGATGGCCCCATCAGCGCTGGCATAACGGAATTCGTCGTTAGGGGTTTCGTTGGCGTTCTTCGAGCGGTCGGGCAGCCAGACCTTTTGGGTGCGGCCGAGTGCATCGTACTGCAGATCGGTGCGCCGCTTGTTCGGGTCGGTGGTAAGGATCGGCAGGCCGCGCAGCAGGTCGAGGTACGTGGTGGTCACCTGTGCGCTGGCAGGCGTGCCGACCGTGGCGGGAGGTTTGGTCACCACGCTCTTGGTCGGTCGCCCGACCGCGGGTGTGAACACCGTCGTGGTGGTCCGCGGGTTGGGCGCGGGCGTGGTGACCGGTGCAGTCGTGTCGTGGGTGGGATCGAAGACACTGGTGGAAGGGAGCGCGGTGCTTGTCACGACGCGTCCGTAGACGTCATAGGTGACCGCGTTGTCCACGTAGGTGGCGGTAGTGCCGGTCCGGGACTTGAGTGTCTCAGTGAGGGTGGGGAGCCCCTTGGTGGGAGCGGCTCCGTAAGCCTGACCGTCGTAGCGGATCCGGGTGTCGGCCACGACGGCGGAGGTGCCGTCGGCCTGGGTGTCGCGGTTGACCGTGGCCGAGCAGTTCGCCGCGACGGTCTCGGTGTGGATGACGCCGGTGAGGATCCAGGCGGTGGTGTTGTCGGCATAGCTGGTACGTGTGCACTGGTCGTCACCGGTGACGGCGGTGTCGCCGAGTGCCTCGACCTGGCTGGGGCGTCCATAGGCGTCGACGGTGGTGTTGGTGCGGGTTTCACGCCAGGCGTTCCCCGCTCCGGCGTCGAGCGAGGTGAAGTTGCGGGTCGTGGCGGTGCCGGCACGGGTGGAGGTGGTGGTGCCCCAGTCGAGGACGCGCTTGGCGCTCTCCTGCTTCCACGGGACGTTGACACTCTTGGCTAGGATCTTCCCGCCGGAGCCGTCGAGGGCCTCACTGCGGTACTCGTATCCGCTCCAGGCCTGGTCGTCGGTGAGCGTCGTTCCTTCGCCGTTGGGAACGCTCACTGAGCGGGTTTTGGTCTTGTCGTCCGGGTCGGTGCGGTCGCCGTCCATACCCCGCAGGTAGTAGTGCTCCTCCTGGGTGGACATCCCGGATGTGCCGCCGTTCTCCACCCGGGTATGGGCGTAGCCGCGCCATTGGGACCAGGTTTTGAGTTTGTCCTTGGTGATGCCGTCATTGTCGTCGAAGTGCCAGGCCGCGCCGTCGAGATAGGTGTAGTGAGTGACCATGTCCGGGGCGCCGCCGGTGCGGTCGGTGGCGATGACGGCGTCGACGACGTACTTGTTGAACCATTCGGTGGTGGCCGGGACGTCGTTGTCGGGCTGGTACTTCTGCGGGAAACAGCGGGTGGTGTTGGTCTGCGGAGTGGGAAGGTGATCCCCCACACCGACAGACGCTGCCACCAGCGTCGGCTGGTTTCCTGCCGTTGGCTGTCTTCGCTCATAGACCGAGCATCCCGGTACGGCCTGAACTTCTGACTGATTTCAGGTCCCATCGACCGGCCGTGTCCCTCCTTCAGTTGTGCGCGACCTGGGCGCCGGGTCGGTTCTGGCGCCCAGCCGCGTGCCGGTGGGCCCGTCCTCTGGTGGAATCCACCGAGACGTACCAGTCGATCTCGCCGCAGCGTCGGCAGCGGCCTAGACCTGCCGTAGAAGGCGCTCTCACGTACCATCCGCCGACGGCGCTCATGGACCTACTTCCAGGGCCCGAAACACTCCGGCCAGCTGACCTGGGCGGGCCCGACCGACCGTGAAGGGGCGCGAACGTGGCAGGGCACCTCGACGCATTCGACTGTTCCCGGTTCACCCACGCACGCGGTCCGGCGACGGACACGCCCGGGCATCTGCGTGCACTGCTCGGTGACGATGCCCGAGCGTTCGTGGCCGGCTACTCCCACCTCTGGTCCGAGACGCTGCGCCCGGACGGCGGTGCCTGGTCGGTCACGGCGCCCGTCGCCCTCGTCGTCACAGAGTTCCTGGACGATCCTCGTCTGGGACCTGACGACCCTTCGATGCGCGACGCCATGCTTGCCTATCTCCACCGGGTAGCCGTCGTTGGTGACCTGGGCGAGGACGCGGAGATGTTCCGGGCACGCGGCGAACAGTCCGAGGCGCTCGCCTGCTACGACAGAGCACCGGAAATCCTGGCGAAAGTGCTGCCTCATCTCCAAGCTGACCGTTCGCGGCAGCGGATCTGCGCAGCCGCGGCCGTCGGCAGACTCGCACGCCATCCGAGTGCCGCGACGCTGCGCCACGCATTGATTGAGCAGATCGAGGAGATGACAGCGCTCGCCGAGTGCCCTTACGACCGCGCTACGTTGGTCTTCGCCATCGGAGATCTTGGCGGGGTGCCTCGACACTGGCTGAACGATCCCATCCCCGCTGTACGCGGCAGCGCGGCCCTGGCCGCGACACTCGCGGACGACGAGGCCTCCACGAGCGTGCTGCTTGCGCTGAGCCGTTCCCCGCGCGCCTTTGGCGAATCCCTTGGAGGCATGGCCGTACCGCTCCAGTTCATGGTTCCGCCCTACCCGGACCTCATCGCGGAGGTCCTGGTCCAGCGCGTGGACAGCCCTCCTGCCCTGATCTCCGGCGCGCTCGCCGCTGTGACGCTGTCACAGAGGTCCATCGCAAGTTCGTTGGCCCCGTATCTGCCCGTGTTCTTCCCTGACGGTGACCCCCAGCCGCAGCCGAATCCGCTTCAGCAGACCCTCGCCCGAGCGATTGCAGAGCGGGAGGAGCTGTGGTCTCTGCCTGAAGAGGCCCGCACGGCGCTCTTCGCCCGCTGCGGCATCAGTGCGGATCGCGCCATCTGGAGTGCCATAGCTACCTGTGAGCTCCCCATATCTGAGTACTTTTCAGGGGCCCAGATCGTTGCACTCGAATGGTTCACGGCGATCCGGATGCGCCCCGGGATGTACTTCGGAGTGAGGCGTACCGATCCAACCCTGCCGGATCGCATCGTCCGAGCGCTACGGACCGAGTATGAGGAGGCCGTCGCCGCCGGTCTCGTCGAGTCGTTCGCCGTTGAGATCGAGCCGCCGGCCCGGCTGGTCATCGACGTCCACGGGCATAACCTTCCCGGCACAGAGAGCGCCGACTCCATCGACCTGAACCACGTCTTCGGGCGATCGGCGAATCCGTGGCCAGCCCTACACCTGTCCATGGTCTCGGCCCTCTCCCGCCGCGTAGCGGTTCAGGTGTGGGTCTCCGGCCGCGTCTTCGCCAGCAATTACGTTGACGGGATAGCACTCGACGCGGTGAAGGAGCTGAATGCTGAGGGAAACCGTGCTGGTTACCGTGTCACGTTCGAGCTCGACTCCGACTGGTTGCCGACAGGCAGTCGACTCTCTGACGATATTCCGTCCGCCGGCTAACCCGGCGTTGCACACGGCTTACTGAAAATCTCGCGTCCATGACTCCTGAACCAACAACGGACGAAACCGCTGCAACACCGCCTGGCCTGCACTAATATCACTGACTCGACATTGCTTTTCCTCGGAACTTCGCAAGCGCGAGATTATCGGTCAGTCCGCCCGGACTGACGGTGAGAACCCAAGCAACCGGCCGAGGCGCGCTGCGCCGAGGTAAACAGCGCGCAGAAGGCAGCCCCGACCTGTACGACCAGCTCTCCGCCTACGTGTCCAAACGGCCCGGGGCCCACCTCCGCATCTCCTCGGATCGCCTCGGCCTGGAAGCCGGCGTCGCCTCATCAACGTCATCGAGCCATTGGCGCAGCCGTCCGGAGTGAGGAAAATCTCGTTAGGAACCGCTTCCAGTCGGAGGGCTAAGCCTTTCCGCCGAAACCCCGGTAACGAGGTTCTCCAAGGCCAAATCCGCTGCACCCAGGCTGAGCACGGCAGTTGCAAGGAGATACATCAAACCCTCCTCGTCGATTGCCAAGAAGAATTCCCCTCGCCCGACTTCTCCCAACGGGAAGAATCTGCGACCGAACAGTTCAGAAAGCTCCGCAAATCTCCCCTCCTCGCCAATGGCAAGATCTGGATCAATCTCGAAGGGTTCCCGCGCGCATGTAATACCAGGACCACTGATATGAACGTTAATACCACCAAACTCTTCCAGGAACTTCTCCGCCGCCGCATGCCAGATGAAATCTGGCACCGAAACCTTCCATCGGAAGATTTCAGTCCGGCGACCCGGGAACCAACCACTTTCCCGAAGAACGACGTCTACTTCCGGAGAGAACCGAGACACCTACTCCACTCCCCCAAAATCAATACCGAAGTGCCGCACGAGAACCTTGCAACTATCACACGGTCCAATGAGCACTTTGAAGTTCTTGTTCGTTCTGGCGCGCCCCCTGACGGCCGCAGCGGTGGCTCCAGTCGGATCAAGACCGGCATCCAAGATTTCCGTCAGGCACTGAACCAGACCACACCCTCCATGATTCTTCCCTCGCGCAGTCCCGATGGAATCGAGGATTTCCTGGATGACCGGATGCACACGCCGCAGGCCTTCCCCTCCATCGCTTACACCCACGACAGGGTCATGACCCGCGACTTGCACAGCTTCAATTACCTCCGGGCGCTGCGTATTTGACAGGTCCGCTGCCTTTTCTGCCTCCGCATGGACCGCACTCACAACGTCACAGTTATGGACCAGGACCGGCGTGGCCCCCGCCAGCACATAGTACGTGTGCAGGTTGGCGACCGTCAGGTTGTACGTGCGGTGCGTCTCTCGGGTGGTTTCGACCTCGGTGACGGTGAGGGTGCTGCCGTCGGGAGTGCGGAGTTCGGCGCCCGGGGCGAGGTCCGCGGCGTTGACCCAGCGCTTGGTCTTGTTGTCCCAGTAAGGGTGGTGGGCCGTGGCGGTGATGGTTGCCGTGGCGCCGGTCTCGGTGTGGGCGGTGACGCGGGTGAAGTCCTTGTCCGCGTCGGTGACGATGGTGTCAGTGACCTTTTCGGTCCGGGTGTCCTTCGTGACCGGGTCGGTCGCAAGTACCTGGTCACCCGCGGTGATGAACTGAATCGGTTTGGTGGAACCGTCGGCCATGGCGACGGCCGTGTTGGCGAGGAAGGAGTTGCACTTCCCCCCAAGTTTGGCGATGGCACTCTTGACTGCTGGGGCGACCTTGTCTGCCAGCGGCTTGAGCGCCTTGGCCGCCAGGGTGGCAGCTCCGTGGAAGACACCTCCCGTCACCGCACCGACGACCGCACCGGTGAGAACGGAGTTGGCGTATCCGGCGACGCTGTGGTCCCCGTTGGGGTCCATGGCGTTTTCGACTGCCGATGATGCGGCGCCGGCCAGGGCTCCGCATCCGACGGCCAAGGCGAATCCGGCACCCCCAGTAACGGCACCTGCTCCCCCCGCAGCCGCATAACAGGCCGCGCCGACTTCCAGAGCGACGATGGTGCTGACGATGACGACTTTGTGCTTCTTGACGAAATTCGCGCCGGTGTCGATCGGATGGGTGGCGAACTTCTTCAGGCCGTGGAGGAAGCTGCTGCCGCCGCCGCTGTGGGTACCGCCGGAGGGCTTCGTGTAGGTGGAGGTCCCGGTGCAGTGGCAGTCACTGCCCAGGATGGAACGGGCGCATTCGGCCGTGGTGCAGGTCGATTGAGCGCGCCGCATGTTGTCGGCCCGCGACGCTTCGGTGATCGACTGCCAGCAGGCGTAGGTGGCGCAGTCAGCGGCGTTCATCAGGCCGGAGGGGTCGGACTTGGTGACCGGATTGGATCCGGCGTAGGCGTAGCCGCCCATTTGGTCCGGGTCGGTGGCTTCGAAGACCGGGTCGGCGGAGACGAAGCGGCCGATGTCGGCGTCGTAGTGGCGTGCGCCGAGCAGGGTGAGGCCGGTGTTCTTGTCGTCGGTTCCGCCGACGAAGCCCTCGCTGCCGGGCCAGGGGGTGCTGCTCGTGGAGCGCGGCGCGCCGTAAGGGGTGTAGCTGCGCCAGGTGGGAGACGCCGCGTTCTTGTCCAGCAGCAGCTGGCCGGTGCCCTGAAGGTCATTGAGGATGAAGGAGTAGGTAGTGGCACTGGTGCGTGTGGCGGATTCACCGCCGGGCAGCGAGTAGTAACGAGTGGCGCTGGTGGTGTGGGTCACCGGGTCCAGGACGACGTCCTGTCCCGGCAGGAACAGGGTGGCCTTGCCGTCGGCATCGCGGCGGATGAGTTGCGTGCCGTCTGCGTCGTACAGGTAGGTGCTCGCGGAGTCCTGGCCTGTCGACTTCAGCTGAACGAGTTCACCTTCGCCGTCCCATGTCAGGCTGTCGCTGCCGGGTGTGGTGGTGCGCGAGGTGGTGTTGCCCGCCTTGTCGTACGTGTAGGCGGTGCCGGTCTTGGTGCCGTCCGGTGCTGTGCTGAGGGTCTCGGCGAGGGTGTCCGGCTGTTGGGTCCGGTCGCTGGGGCGGCCGTAGGTGTAATCCGTGACGGTGTTGCCGGCCGTACCCGCTACGCCGTGCTGGGTGCGCTGGGTCTGGTTTCCGACGTTGTCGAACTTCCAGCTGGTCCAGTAGGCGTCGGGTCCGCCCAGAGCGGCATTGGGCCCTACCTCGACAGGAGCGGCGGCGCAGTCACCGGTCACCGTCCAGGCCTGGACGAGACGTCCCAGCAGATCGTTCTGGAAACACTGGGTGTCGACGACGCTGCCGCCCTGACGGGTGTCTCTGATCCCGGTGACGTTGCCGGCCTTGTCGCGGCTGTAGTTGACCTGGTCGGTGCGGCCCGTCTGCGTGGAGATGTCGGTGGCGATCTGGTTGATCGCACCGGTGTGCTGGTCGTAGTCGAAGCCGATGATGGCCCGTTTGCCCGCGTTGCCCAGAGTCGTCTGGGCGACACGGCCGAAGGCGTCGTAGGTGGTGGCAGTCGTCAGGGCGGCGTCGCCGCCGACCGCGGTGGGCAGGTCCAGGACGTTGTACGTCTGGGAGACGAGTTCTTCCCCGAGTCCACCGACGGCCGGGATGTCGGTGTCGGAGGGGAGCTCCGTGTTGGGCGTGTAGTACGAGCTGTAGGGATACGTACCCGCGAGCGCGCCTTCGGCATCCGGAATGGTGATCTTCGTGCCCAGCGGTTTTCCGGAGACGGTGAAGCCAGTGACCGACTGCGTGTACTTCTTCGTCCCCGTAGCGCCGTCGGCGTAGCGAGTGGAGGAGGTTGCGCGGCCGGCGCTGTTGGGTACGGCCGGATCGTCGTAGGTCCAGGAGGCCGACAGGGGCGAGGTGGTGTCCGGACCGTTGTACTGAGCGGTCTTGCGGCCGAACGCGTCATAGGCGTAGGCGGTGCTGCGCCCCTCTGCGTCGGTGGCCGACTTCACCTGCCCGTTGACGTTGTACGAGGTGAGGGACGTCCCGGTGTCGGGGTCTGTCTGGGTGATCTTGCGGCCGAGGAAGTCGTAGCCGTACGTGCGCACGTGCTGTTCGGCGTCGGTGATGCTGCTCGGTCGGCCGAGAGCGTCGTATGCGTACTGCGTACGGATGGGGTTGCCGCCACTGACCTGGTCGCCGGTCACGGTCGGCTCGGTGGTGTAGTGCTGCAGTTCAGTGGTGCGGCCACGGGCGTCCACGACCGTGGTGACCGGGCGCGCGCCCGTCGGCGGGATGACAGTGCTGCGGTCGCCGCCGTAGACGGTGGTGGTGCGCGAGATCTCGTGGCCCATGTCCATCGACCGGATCAGGACGACGCGGCCCATGCCGTCGTAGGAGATCAGGTCCTGGTTGGTGATCTGCTGATCGGTTCCGGTCACCAACGTGGTGTTCGGGGCGGTCGACCCGTCCCAGTAGGCATGGTTGACGACGTTCTTACGGCCCTGGCTGTCATAGGCGGTGTCGGACAGGACCCGGCCACCGCTCGGGCTCTGGTCCTGGGTCTGACGGGGCCGCAGCAGGGAGTCGAAGAGCTGGATCGAGGTGGTGTAGGAGCCGTTCTCCAGAAGTGACTTGGTCGTCACCGACGACGGGGCTGTGGCGGTGATCTGGTACGCGAAGGTGGTGTTCGCGCTCTTGCCCGCTGACTTCAGGCGGCCCGGATTCCACACCGCCGTCGTGCGGCCGAAGGCGTCATAGGTGGCGTCGGTGCGTCCGCCGTTGGCATCGACGACGCTGAGGGTCTGGCCGCGGGCCGGGTCCAGGGTGCTGGTGACCGACTGGTTGAGTGCGTTGGTGAGCTTCACACCTGTGGTGTGGCCGCCGGTCACGGTGTAGGCGGTGGTGCCCTTGGTGCCTGCCTGGTCCCAGGAGGCGATGGTGCGTCCCGTGGAGTCGAACTGCTCCGCCTTTGAGACCTGGTAGGTGTAGGCGCCGGAGGTGTAGCCGGTGGCCTGTGCCACGAGGGTGACGTCGCCGCGAGCCGGGGGATCCTGTGGCCAGGTGGGCAGGGCCGGCGGCCAGGTGGTGGGAGCGGCGGTGTCGTAGTAGTTGCGGGCGTCGGAGATCACGTCCTTGGCCCGGTCGACACCCGCGGGCGCGGCCATCCCGTTGGACGTGCTGCCACCCGTTCCGCAGGGTTTGGCGACCGTCTCTGTTTCGGCGGGAAGGTTCCTGACATTCGTGGTGGTGTTCGCCGGCGCGTATGTCTGTGTCGTGCAGGTGGCCTGTTCCGGCTTGGTGATGTCACCAAAGTCCTGCGTGTACACCACCGCACCGGTGGCGGTGTCGTAGCCGCTGTCGGAACGAGTGGTGAGCCACGAGGTCGGAGTACTGGACGTAATGGCGGTGGTCGTCCGTACACTCTCCACCCGCGTCATACGGGCGGTGACCGGGTCCAACCCCGCTCGGTTCCGTGTCGCGGTCGGGGCGCCCACCCAGTGATCGGTGACGGTGCTGCGGTCGACCGCCCCGCCTTCCCCGCGGTAGATGACCGTCTGCCGGGCCTGGCCGGTGAGTTCCTCGCGGTCGGGCACGGAGGCGGCAGCCCCGGTTACGGTCACGCCGGGGAGCAGGGAGAGGGTGGCCGTGCGCTTGCCGGACGGCAGTTTGTCACCGTCCATGCCCTGGTAGTACAAGGTCTCGCTGAGCGTTTTGTCGACCGTGCCGGTACGAACTTGGACTCGGGAATAGCCGCGCCATTGGCTCCAGGTGCGATAGGCGGGCTTGGTCAGCTCGTTGTCGTCGTAGTGCCAGGCCGCGTCACCGAGGTAGTCGTAGTGGGTGAGGTTTCCGGGGGCACCGCCGGTGGTGTCGTTGTCGGAGACTTCCTTCACCAGGAACTTGTTGAACCAGTCCAGGATGGGTTTGGTCTTCCCTGCCGGAGTCCAGTAGACCGGGTAGCAGGGGGCGACGTTGGCCGAGGGGTCCGCAGGGTGGGCACACGACGCCGAGGAATAGGTGACGGCGGTCTTGCCGCCGCTCTCGTTGGTGATTCCGGAGATGCGGTAGCGGGTGAAGTTGGGATAGCCGTTGCCGGTGTTGAAACGGTTGGCCAGCTGCTGTCCGGCGAAGGTGGTGGGTGGCAGTGCCGGCAGGGCGGTTCCGGTGTAGCCGGTGCGCTGGATGGAGTCCAGGAACAGCGAGCGGTCGCTTCCGTCACCGGGGTCGGGGAAACTCTGTTTCAGAGCCCAGGAGTCGACGTCGGTGTACTTGGCCGTGCCGGCATCCAGGATCTGGGTGGTGATCTTGTCCAGCCGGTTGGTGGTCCAGAACGACGGTGCGTGATTCGCGCAGGTGGCGTTCTTCGCACAGGTCAGGTCGTACGGGACGTCGTACCAGCTGGCCTTGTTGTCGGCGATCGGATTGCACGTGGTGGCGAAGCAGCGGTCTCCGGGAGTGAAGGTGACCCGCGCCGGAGCGTCGGCGGAGTAGGCCGACCCGTCGGTGAATCCGTAGTCGATGTGGTGCAGGGAGCCGCTGCGGGTGTAGGCGACACCGGTGGAGGTGGCGTTGACGCCGTAGTAGTTGGTGTCCTTCGTGTAGTAGTAGGACATCGCGTTGCCGTGGTTGTCCACGACGTAGTCGAGGTTCCACTGCCACGCCTGGTCGCAGCGCGAGTTCGCGAAGCCGGAGGCGTTGTAGCAGGGATCGGTGGCGTGCGCGCCGTACACGGGGACGGTCCAGGCCGAGTTCGTTTCGGTCTTGCCGGTCGTCCATCCCTTGGGACGGTTCAGTCCGAAGAAGTACTGGGTGCCGTCGGCCGCGGTGACCTTCCAGTACCCACCGTCATAGGTGCCGTTGGTCGCGCCCTTGAGGTATTCGACCTTCTCGCCGCCATCGTTCGACACATGCCAGTCCTGCGCCTTGGAGGCGTCGAAGACCAGGTCGCCCGAGTGTCCGGCCAGGTTGATGTGCACCAGCTGGCCGGCCCAGCACTGGTCGCCCACCTTGGGAGCGGTACCGGCCGGGTCTTCGGTACACGGCATGTAGGTCCGGGTCACCGATCCGGGCGCGTACTCCCAGCCGTCACCGATCCATCCGGCCTGGGAGTTACCACCCGACATACGGCCGTCGACCGACTGCGATGAGTACCCGAGCGCCACCTGGGGCGCGAGACCGCCGGGTACCGGGGGCTCGGCGATCGGGTAGCTGTAGTTGAAGTCGCCGCTGGCTCCGCCGGCGTTCCACGTACCCGTCGCCGACAGGGGTGTGGCACCGAAGTCGCTGCCGCTGCCGGAGGTGCCGGCCGTGGCTGCGAGAACCGTGGCCGCGGGGGCGGCGGCAAAGGACTTCGCCGCAGGCTGGGTGAGAAGGGGTACGGCGGTGGCGTTCAGTTGGACCGTCGCCGACACCTGCTGGCCGACGGGGTCATTTGCTGAGTTCAGAGGTGTCTGGGTGCGGCACTGCGGCACGTCGGGCGTAGTGAGTGCGCACGCTGGCATCTGTACGAGGTGGAGTCGGGAGGACCAGCCACCGCCGTAGGCATCCTTGAATGCCGTGTAGTCCACGCCGACGTTGACCACGGGAGGGGCGGCCGACTGCTGAACGGGCTCCGCGGTGAACAGAACGCCGTCGACACCTGCGCGCTGGGCGTCGGCATGGTCGCGCAGCTGCACTTCCACCTTGGGGTTCGTCGCCATGGTGCTCAGCCGTGGCGTCTTGGACTGCGGCGCTTGCACCATCGATACCGGCAGCGTGCCGGCCTTGGCCTTGGAGGCTGGGGTCGCCTGCCCCTGAGTGGCGGCGCGGCTCTGCGGGGGCGTCGGAGCAGGGACGTCGACGACGGCGGACCCGGCCTTCGGCCATGTCGTCCGTGCGGCTCCACCGCGGTTCTTGGTCGTGTCGTCCTTGAACGTGACGGGCTTGCCCGTCACGGGACGAACGTCAACTGATCGCACCTGGGAGGGCGTCGGTGTGTCGATGTCCGAGCTGGCCTGAACGGGGCTGACCGACAAGGCCGTTGTCACCACGGCCAAGCTGGTGACCTGCGCAATCGCCGTCATAGCACGCACCGTGCGTCGACGCCGCGTCGCGGTACCGAACCGGTCTACCCCCAGTAGGCGCATGCCCACCCCTTCCAGATCGAACAGCAGCCCGAACCGTAGGCGCAGTTTGACGATCTTGGATAGAT
Organism: Streptomyces sp. RKAG293; assembly: GCF_023701745.1. Lineage (NCBI taxonomy): Bacteria > Bacillati > Actinomycetota > Actinomycetes > Kitasatosporales > Streptomycetaceae > Streptomyces > Streptomyces sp. RKAG293. Next base: position 1,438,869 of record NZ_JAJOZB010000001.1, read on the forward strand.
CTTTGACCTCCGGTTTACCTCCACATGGGTTAAGCATGAAGATCCCGCAGTCATGCTTCACGCCTGGTGCAGACCTGACCCGCGAAAGGTGACAGCGCGTCACCGGTCGCCGCTCGGCGACCCGATGCACCCAGTACGTCGCCAAGAACACAGGAGGGGGAATCCGTGCATCTCACATCCCGAAGGACCCGCCCAAGAACGCGCCGCATACCGGCGATGACCACCGGAACAGCAGCGGCTGTCGCCTGCGCTCTGCTCGCCACAGGGGTCGTGCAGTTCACGCAGCCGCAGTCCGCTCACGCCCAGCCCCCCGCGAACTCCCGCACCACGCCCTCATCGGAGGCGGCAACTGCCGTCGCCAAGGCCAAGGCGACCGGAACCGCGGTGACCATTGCCGGGCTGACGTCGCCGACCCAGACAGTCACGGCCACCCCCCAGGGCACGTTCGAACTCAGCGAGACCCTGCTGCCGACCCGGGTACGCAAGGGCGATGCCTGGACTCCTGTCGACACGAATCTTCAGGTCACGCCGGACGGTTCCCTGGCACCCAACGCCGTACCATCGGGCCTGCGGCTGTCCGGCGGCGGCAACGCCCCACTGGCCACACTGACTTCCTCGGGTAGGACCCTCGTCCTCACCTGGCCGCAGCAGCTGCCCAAGCCGACCATCACGGGTTCGACGGCCACCTATGCCGAGGTGCTGCCGAGCGTGGACCTGACCGTCACGGCAAGCGAGCTAGGGGGAGTCTCGGAGGTCCTGGTCGTCAAGAGCGCCGAAGCGGCCGCCAATCCGCAGCTGGCACAGCTCTCCCTCAAGGCAACCGCTGAGGGGATGGGACTGACGGCTGACCCCACAGGCAACATCACCGTCAAGGACACCCAAGGAGACGCGGTGTTCCACGCACCGGCTCCTCACATGTGGGACTCCCGGACGGTGGCCGCCGCCCCGGCCTCTGCACGAACGAGCAAATCGGCCACCTCGTCCCCGGCCGAAGAGGGCTCCACGATTCAGGGACCCGGAGCCCACGCCGTCACCTCCCCGGTCGGAGTATCGGTCACCTCGGGAACCATCAACCTGGCGCCCGACTCCGAGATCCTCCACAGTGCTCAGACCAAGTACCCCGTATTCATCGACCCTTCGTTCAACCCCGCCTCATGGGCGCCGAACAAGCCCTCCTATGTGACCGCGCAGGAGGGGTGCGCCGGCCAAGAGAACTGGAACCGGACCGACTACGACTACAAGACCCCGGGCGTCGGCAACAACCGATGGAGCGGCTGCATCGGACGGGAACACTCCTACTTCCAATACGGAGTCGACTCACGTATCTGGAACACCGCGGCCAACCCGGTACACATCCTCAAGGCCACCTTCAAGACCACGGAGGTGTATTCCGCCTCGTGCGGGATCTCCGGAACGGTCAAGGTCAGCGGCTCCGCGGGGGTCAGCTCCGCCACCAACTGGACGAACGCGCCCGCGCCCGCCACCCTCCAGGACCAGGTTTCCATCGGCCCCGCCTGCACTGAACAGCCCGCAACCGGATTCAGTGTTCTGAACGCCGTGACCGTGGCGTCGAACCAAGGCTGGTCCAACCTTGCTCTGGTGATGACCGCAGCAGATGAGAGCGGCGACTCCAACACCTTCAAGCGCTTCAGCAACAACCCCACTCTCGTCGTCGAATACGACAGCACTCCCAAGGTCACCAAGGCCACGAGCAATCCTGCGACCGATTGCGCCAAGGGAGGCACGATCGGCCTCACCCGATTCGACCTCGTCGCTACTCTCCAGGATCCCGACAAGGGTGCCCCGATCGATGCCGACTTCACACTTCGCACAAGCAGCGGGGCCATCCCCAAGGACGTCGCGGGAGCCCCTCTGAGTACCTACAACTACAACAGCAACGACATCACCCAGCCGGGAACGGTCGTCTGGAAGGGGATCCCCGCACTGCAGTCGGGGGGCTACATCTGGACCGTTCAGGCCAATGACGGAAAGTACCGATCCGCCGTCGTCACGTGCAAATTCACTGTTGACTCAACCGCACCGCTCAACCCCACAGTGACGTCGGCCCAGTTCCCCGACACCCTGGCCGACGGGCAGGCTCCACCGGCGGCCCGCCAAAAGGGAATTTTTGTCTTCACGCCGCCCGCAGGAACCAGCGACATCGTGAAATACGCGTACAACTGGGGATCGCCGCCTCCCACCATCGATCCTCCCCACGTGCACGACGCGGCCGGAGGGACAGCCCCGACCAGCATCGAACTGAAGCCGATGTCGCCCCTCACCAACACGTTGTACTTCTATGCGATCGACGCCTCAGGAAATATCTCCTTCGACCCGCTCAAGAACACCGTCGGCTCCTACTCCTTCAGTACCGCCGAACTCACCGCGCCGGATGTCACGAGCGACTTCACCGCGGACGGAACCGCCGACCTCACCGCCATCGGCGGTGACGGCAACATCCGTCTCTACCCCGGTACCGGATCCGGAGCCCTGTCCACACCGTCAGCCCTCACCACCACCGGCGACTTCACCCAAGCGCTGCTCGCGACCGGGGACTTCGACAACAGCTTCACCCAAGACATCCTGGCGCGTCGCAGCGACGGAACTCTCACCTTCTATCCCGGCGACGGCGGTGGCGCGCCCCTCGCCGGCGAGACCGGCGTCCCCGTGAGCCTGAGGGGTACTGTGCCCTTCGCCTGGGCCGACGTGACGCAACTGGCCGCTGTGGAGAACACCGACGGACGGCCCAACGACCTGTTCACCATCACCACGGACGGCGCCCTGTGGTACCTCAGGGCACTGTCAACTCCCGGCGCCTACGTCGCCAAGGCCCAACTCGCCACGACCGGATGGGCCGGACGAACGATTCTCAGTGCGGGCCTTGTGAACGGATATCACTCCCTCTGGGCCCGTGATGACTCCACCGGAGCCCTGATCCGCTACGACGGCGCCGAAAACGTTGAGCCCGGCTCGACCGCCAGCATCCCCGTCACCGTCGCGGACTCCGGCTGGACCAAGAGCAAGCTCCCCCAGCTGGTCTCGGCCGGCGACGCCAACCACGACGGCAAGCCGGACGTCTGGGCAATCGATGCCTCCCGGCGCCAGAACATCAGCAGCTACCTCAGCACCGGCGATACGTTGAACGCGCCCACTCATGCGCAGTCCCTGCGAAGCCAACGTCACGACTACGACCTCGACGGCCGCAGCGACATGGCCGCCCTGTACAGCCACGCCGACGGCAGCTACGAACTGTACGACTTCAAGGCCAACGCGGACGGCACGTTGGCCGCACCGTTCAAGGGCTACGCCGCCACCGCTGGAAGCGCTTGGGCGGCAAACATGAAGTACGCCACCGGCGACTACAACGGTGACGGTCGGGGCGACCTCGCGATCCTGTACGGCTACGACGACGGCAGCGTGCGCCTGTTCACCGCACTCGGCAACGCCGGCGGCGGATTCAGCACCCCAGCCCCTTCCTGGTATCGGCCCGCCGGCAGCTGGTGGCTCAGTCGAATGTCCCTGCAGTCGGGCGACTTCAACGGCGACGGCCGTGATGATCTCGCGGTCTGGTACGACTACACCGACGGCCACGACACCCTGTTCACCTACATCGCGACCCCCAGCGGAGGCTTCAGCGAACCCTTCGCCTCCTGGACCGCCGCGGCCGGGAACTGGGAACTCAACCAGGCCAAGTTCGCGATCGGTGACTACAACGGTGACGGCCGCGACGACCTGGGAATTCTGTACGGATACGGCGACATGAACACCGTCAAACTGCACACCTTCCTGACCGACACGACCGGTGCTTTCGCCTACACCACCACCTCCTGGACCAGCACCACTTGGGGCAGCTGGAACCAGGCCCACATCCAGGCCGGCGACTTCAACGGGGACGGCAAGGACGACATCACCGCCTGGTACGACTACTCCGACGGCCACGACAGCCTGAACACGTTCGTCAGCCTCGGCACCTCCACCGGCACCTTCCAGGCCCCGTACTCCGCCTGGTCCAGTACAGCAGGCAACTTCTACTACGCCTCCATGCCTCAAATGGTCGCGGGTGACTACAACGGCGACGGCCGCGATGACCTCGGCGTCATGTACGGCTATGGCACCGGCAATTCCCGCATGCTCACCTGGACAGCCAAGAGCGACAACAGCGGAACGTTCAACGCCATGACCACCGGCGCCTGGACCTCCCCCACCGGTACGTGGACCAACACGGATGTGCACTTCTTCAACACCCACAGCTGACCGCTGACCGCACGACCAGACCCGGCGGGACCATCGGGAGAACAGATGGTCCCGCCGGGCTCTTCCTTGCTCGGCATCAGTCCCGTGGATCCACCCGGTCTACGCCGCCGCGCCCCACACTCCCCCGAATCGGCGCAGGGCAGGGTTTGCCTCCGTTGTCCATGAATCCGCGGACTCGAAGCCGTCGCTCGGTACGTCAGCGCCGACTTCGATAGACCGTGCTGCGGCTTTCCGGCCCGCGCTAGAGTCGGATGCCCCGATATCGCTTTCCTCAGAACTTCGCAGGTGCGAGGTTGTCGGTCAGGCCGTCCGGGCTGACGGTGGACACCCAAGCAATCGGCCGAGGCACAACCACCGAGGTCAGCAGCTTGTAGAAGGCGGTCCGGTCCACGTCCGCAGGATCAAAGTCGATGCGCATGCCAGCCAGTATCCACACAAGTCGATCGCGAACCGCCCCCTGCACCCCGGCGCGGCCAAGCCCCTGTGTTCGACGGAAACCACAGCTGCGCCGCCAGCTCCGCGGCATCCCCGCCGGCACGAGCCGAAACCCCTTCATCAGCGAGTACCTACTTCCAGATGCTCGCCGGCACCAATTGCAAGATCTCCCTCCTGCACGAGGCCCTCGCCTCCGCAGAGAGGAAACCTGCCCCCCGAATCTCCCAGCAGGACCTCATCGACGCCTGGCACAAAGGCACGCTGCACCAACGTCGCGCGGTACTCCGCCGGTGCCTCCACGGCCTGGACGTACGGCCGCCCATCAAGGCGAACATGTTCAACACCAGCCCCCTCGTGCCTCTGCGACCAGGCCCCCGGGCCGTGGCCGACAGGCTCTGAACGCTGTTCGCCTGAGGGACGGTTCCTCCTGACGGCTCCGCCCGCTGTCCGGTAGGCCGTGGGCATCCCGGTCGGTTCGACCGGCCACCGCGGGCTGGGGCCGGTTGGCCTCCGGCAGGGACCTGCGGCCCCTCGCTCAGCCGTTCCACGGCCAGCACGCTGAAAGTACCGGCCTGCTGGGTCACGGCGATCTCGGTGAAGTGAATTCGCGGAACCGCCGTGCCGACTCCCGCAGACGCCAAGGAGGAGACAGCGTGATGAAACACAACCGGGTGACCGACGTGATGACGAGCGAAGTCGTCAGGGCGGTCTACAGCACACCGTTCAAGGTGGTCGCCGAGCGCCTTGTCCGGCACGGGATCAGCGGGCTTCCCGTGGTCGACGACGATGAGAAGGTCATCGGCGTCATTTCCGAGACCGACCTGTTGGCGCGCCAGGCCGCCTCCATGGACGACAGGGGACGCCGACCGTTCGTGTGGTCCCTTTCCGCCCGCAGGGAGCAGGCCAAGGCCCGCGCCCGTACCGCGGGGGAGCTGATGTCCCAGCCGCCGGTCCTGGTGCACGCCGAGGAGTCGATCGCGGACGCCGCGCGCGTCATGGCGAAACACCGCGTCGAACGGCTGCCGGTGGTCGACGAGCAGGACCGGCTGGTCGGGATCGTCACCCGGCGCGATCTGCTGCAGATCTTCCTGCGACCGGACGACGAGATCCGCCAGGAAGTGATCGACGAGGTAGTGGTCAAGACCTTGTGGCTGGCTCCGCTGAGCATCGGCGTCGGCGTGCGCGACGGCGTCGTCACGCTGGAGGGCCGGCTGGAGCGGCGCAGCGAATGTGGGATCGCGATCCACCTGGCACGCCAGATCGACGGGGTGGTCGGGGTGCTCGACAAGCTCAGTTTCGCACTGGACGACTCCCACCTGCGGCCTACCGAACAGTCGCTGCAGGGCGTTGCGGACGACTGGCTGCGGAAGCTGTGAGCCGACCCGTCATGACCGCGGAGACTGTGCTGAGGCCTTCATGACCGGCGAACGTGTGCTCGTCGCGTACGCGTCGAAGAACGGTTCGACTTCCGCCATCGCCGGAATGGTCGCCGAGACGCTGCGGGAGCAGGGCCTCGCGGTGGAGGTGCTGGCCGTATCCGAGGTGGACGGTGTCGGCTCCTACGACGCCGTGATCGTCGGCAGCGCCCTCTACGCCGGGAGATGGCGCCCGGAAGCGGTCCGCTTCGCCCGGCACCACCGGGCGGATCTGGCCGAGCGGCCCGTCTGGCTGTTCAGCAGCGGCCCGCTGGACGCCACGGCGGGCGAGCTCGTCCTGCCACCGGTGGCAGGTGTCCAGCGCATCGCCGACCGCCTCAAGGTCCGCGGGCACGTCACCTTCGGCGGCTGTCTGCAGGACGGTGCCAGGGGCCGGATCGCCCGCATGATCCTCAAGTCCGGCCGGGGCGGGGACTTCCGGGACCCCGAACGGATCCGGCTCTGGGCGCACAGGGTCGCGCGTGAACTGACCAGGGAACCCGCGACACCATGAACGGGCTGAGGGCCGCAGGGCCGGCGCCCGGAGTGAGATACGCGCGCTCACCCGGAGCGCGGCCCCGCTGCCGCGTGCCGAAGGACGCCGAGCCCGGAACCGAACCCGGTTCTGTCCCCGGTCGGCCGAACGGGTCCTCGGAGTAGGGACGTTCGGCCCGTTCGCCGGGACTGCGAGCCCCTGGGGTCCCGGCCCCTGGAACGGCACATTGAGACCGGACGCGGTTGCCGCGTCACTCCTCCAAGTCCCGGAAGGGATGGCCATCATGGCAGTCCACGAGCACCCGCAGCAGCACACCGGGTTCCACCTGCCGTCACGGCACAGGGCCGGTGCGGCAGCGGTGTCCGGTACGTCGCCCGCACTGGCGGTCACGTCGACCGGCGCTCGCGTCCTCGCCGGGATCCGGGTCCTGACCGGGTTCATCTTCCTGTGGGCCTTCCTCGACAAGGCGTTCGGCTGGGGTTACGCGACCTCGTCGGGCAAGGGCTGGGTCGACGGCGGCTCGCCGACGAAGGGCTTCCTCAGCGGGGTCTCCGCAGGTCCCATGGAGTCCACGTTCCATTCCTGGGCGGGCGCCGGCTGGGCGAACTGGCTGTTCATGCTCGGTCTGCTGAGCATCGGAGTGGCCCTGACGGCCGGGGTCGCACTGCGGTTCGCCGCCGTGGCGGGCACGGCCATGATGGGGCTGATGTGGATGGCGGAATGGCCGCCGGCCCGGCATGCTTCCGACGGCTCGCTGAGCATGTCCAGCAACCCGCTCGTCGACTACCACCTGCTGTACGCGGCCGTCATGATCGCGCTCGCCGTCGCCTCCGCCGGCACCGTCTGGGGCCTCGGCCGGATCTGGGCCCGCCTGCCGGTCGTCCGCGACCACCGCTGGCTGCTCTGACACCCACCCGAGCCGGCCGCCCCACCCCGTCCACCCCACCCCACCCCACCCCACCCCACCCCACCCCGTCCGGCCCGCCGCGTCGCATGACGTGCCGGGCCGGACGGGCGTTGTCCCGACCGAACCAGGAGGCACCACCATGGCCGTACCTGAGACCGCCGGCCGCAGCGCCGGGCAGACGCCTGTCCGTCCGGGACGGAACACCGCCACGGCCCCGGCCGCCATGCTCGGACCGGCCCTGCGGTCGGTGCGGGCTGTGGTGTTCGACACCGACGGGGTGATCACCGATTCGGCCCGGGTGCACGCCGCCGCATGGCGGACCGCCTTCGATGCCTGCCTGCGGGCAGCGGGACACGACCACCCGTTCGACCCGGTGGAGGACTATCGGCGCTATGTCGACGGCAGGAACCGGCTCGACGGCGCGGCCGCCTTCCTCGCCTCGCGCGACCTGCGGCTTCCCCTGGGCGACCCCGACGACCCGCCCGGAACGGGCACCGTGCAGGCGGTCGCCGCCCGCAAGGAGCAGCTGTTCACGCGGCAGTTGCGTGCGGGGGGCATCGCCGCCTGGCCGGGCACCGTACGGGTGCTGCACGCGCTGCACGCCGCCGGCGTCCCGTGCGCCGCGGTCTCCGCTTCCCGCCACGCGCCCGAACTCCTCGCGGGCGCGGGCGTACGGGAGTTGTTCCGGACCGTGGTGGACGGCAAGGAGGCGGCCCGGTTGAAACTGGCGGGAAAACCCGACCCGGCACTGTTCCTGGAAGCCGCCCGGCGGCTGGGCGTACCGGCATCGGAAGCGGCGGTGATCGAGGACGCGCTGGCCGGTGTGGAAGCGGGCCGCCGCGGCGGCTTCGGCCTGGTGGTCGGCGTCGACCGCACCGCAGGACCGACCAGCGCCACCGACCTGCGCGAGCACGGCGCGAGCATCGTCGTCCGCGACCTGGCCGAACTGCTGACCGGCGGGGAGAACTGACGATGTCCGACTGGACTTGGAGTTACGAGGGATACGACCCGGCGCAGGAGCGGCTGCGCGAATCGCTGTGCACCCTCGGCAACGGCTACTTCGCCACCCGTGGCGCCGCACCCGAGGCGACAGCGGGCACCGCGCACTATCCGGGTACCTACGCGGCCGGCTGCTACAACCGGCTGACGTCGACCGTAGCGGGACGGACGGTCGAGAACGAGGACATCGTCAACCTGCCGAACTGGTTGCCGCTGCGCTTCCGCGCCCGCGACGCGACCTCCGACACGGATTCCGACACGGATCCCGACAGCGATACCGCGCCCGGCCCCTGGCTCTCCCCGGGCGACGGTGCACTTCTGGAATACGGGCAGGTCCTGGATCTGCGTCGCGGCACCTTGACGCGACGGATGCGGCTGTGTGACGCGCAGGGTCGCCGGATCACCGTCGTGCAGTCCCGACTCGTGCACATGGGCGATCCGCATCTGGCCGCCCTGCGAACGGAGTTCACCGCCGAAGGCTGGGCGGGCGAGCTGGAGGTGGAATCCGCCCTCGACGGTGACATCACCAACTCGGGTGTCGACCGCTATCGCGATCTGAACGGCCGGCACCTCGGCCGCTGGCACACCGGCACCGCCGGGCCGAACACCGTATGGCTGGAATGCCGCACCACCGCCTCCGACATCCTCATCGCGATGGCCGCCCGTACCCAGGTGACCGGCAGCATCCCCGCCTCGGTCCGGCTCGTCACCGGAGACCGCACCGCCACCCATGCGCTGACGCTGCCCATCGGGCCCGACGCCCCTGTCATCGTCGAGAAGACCGTCGCGCTGCACACCTCGCGCGACCCGGCGATCAGCGATCCGCTGCACGCGGCCATCGGCCGGGTACAGCAGGCCGGTGACTTCACCGCGTTGCTCGCGTCCCACGAAGCCGCGTGGGAGCGCCTGTGGCAGCGGGCGGAGCTGGAGGTGCCGGGCGAGGCCGGAGACGTACTGCTGCTGCATCTGTTCCATGTGCTGCAGACCCTCTCCCCGCACACGGCCGATCTCGATGTGGGCGTGCCGGCCCGCGGGTTGCACGGTGAGGCCTACCGCGGCCACGTGTTCTGGGACGAGTTGTTCGTCCTGCCCTTCCTGAACCTGCACCTTCCGGAGGTCTCCCGGGCCCTGTTGTCCTACCGCTACCGGCGGCTGGGCCAGGCGTGCCGCTCGGCGACCGCGGCCGGCCGGACCGGTGCCATGTATCCGTGGCAGAGCGGCAGCGACGGCCGCGAGGAGACCCAGACGCTGCATCTGAACCCCCGCTCAGGGCGGTGGCTGCCCGATCACTCACGGCTCCAGCACCATGTCGGCTCGGCGATCGCCTACAACGTCGTGCAGTACTGCCAGGCCAGCGGGGACACCGAGTTCCTGCACACGGCGGGCGCCGAGATGCTGCTGCAGATCGCCCGCTTCTGGGCGAACAGCGCGGTCTGGGACGACGAATACGGCCGCTACCGGATCCGTGGTGTGGTCGGCCCGGACGAATACCACGACGCGTACCCCGGTGCCGCAGAGCCGGGGCTCGACGACAACGCGTACACCAATGTGACGGCCGCCTGGGTGCTGACCCGCGCTCTGGAACTCGCCGAGGGCCTGCCGGCTCCGCGCCGCCAAGCGCTGTTCGAGCGCATCGCGCTGGACGCGGGAGAACTCAAGCTCTGGGAGGACGTCTCGCACCGGCTGCGGGTGCCTTTCCACCGCGGGGTCATCAGCCAGTTCGAGGGCTACGGCGACCTCGCCGAACTGGACTGGGACGCCTACCGGGCCCGGCACGGCGACATCCGGCGCCTCGACCGGATCCTGGAGGCCGAGGGCGACACCGTCAACGCGTACCAGGCGTCGAAGCAGGCCGATGTGCTGATGCTCGGCTACCTCTTCTCCCCGGCCGAACTCACCACACTCTTCCGACGGCTCGGGTACGGCCTCGACGACGAGATGTGGCGCACGACCGTCGACCACTACCTGCGCAGAACGAGCCACGGTTCGACACTCAGCGGACTGGTCCACGGATGGGTACTGGCCCGCGCCCGCCGCGCCGGCGCCTGGAAGTACTGCCAGGAGGCGCTCACCGGAGACGTGGCCGACCTTCAGGGCGGCACCACCGCCGAGGGCATACATCTGGGCGCCATGGCCGGCACACTCGACCTCGTCCAGCGCGGCCTGACCGGACTGGAGGTCCACGGGGACGAGCTGTCACTCGACCCGGCGCCGCTCCCGGAACTGTCGGAATACCGTCTCTCCATCCGCTACCTCAGTCACTGGGGGATTGGACTGACGATGCACGCCGGGAGCCTGAGCATCAGCGTTCCGCCCTCGGACGAGCCTCCTGTCCGCATCCGGCTCGGGGGCCGCTCCCTCACCATCGCCCCGGGCACCTCCCGCATTCTCCCCCTCTCCGACTGACCGTTTTCGGGACCCCGGACCTCGCCGTGAACCAGGACGTCGGCGGGGAACCGGCGGAGCAGAAGAAGACCGCGCCGGCCGACGCGCTGCGTCCGTGGCGGGAGAAGTTCCCCGGCGTGGAGGTCACCGCACAGGCGGGACCGGCCGGGCCTCCCACCATCTGGTGGACTCCGCGCGCAGCGCGGACCTGGTCGTCGTCGGCCGGCGCACCCGCACGCCGGAGATCGGCGCGCACATCGGCTCCGTCACTCACGCCGTGCTGCACCCCGCCGCCGTTCCGGTCGCCGTCGTCCCGCACGACTGAGCACGACTGAGCACGGCTGAGCACGGCTGAGCACGTCCGCCCGGTGGTGCCCAGGGCCATGTGGCCCTGGTGCGGGACGTGCGGCCCTATCGTGTGCGGGCGTCATGAGGAAGCATGGTCAGTGGGCGACTGTGCACAACGCTTCTGGCCCGACCGGGAGACCGTTCCCGGTCCCTGGCCCGACTCGCACTCGTGGTTGCACAGCGCCCATATCACCGCACGGGGGCCGATCGGCCCGCCATGATCACATGGGCGGTATTGAGGACGGAACGATGCACCGGCACAACGGATTTCGGGAGCTGGATCGCGGGGAGAGCCTGCGTCTGCTGTCTCTGGTGACGATCGGCCGGGTCATCTACACCGAGGATGCCCTGCCCACCGTTCTGCCGGTGCACTTCCTCCTGGACCCGGACGGTGCCGTGCTGTTCCAGGCGTCCGCCGCATCGCACATGGCCCGCGCGGTGCGGGGTGCGGTGGTCGCGTTCGAGGCGGACCACTTCGACGAGGCGGGCCACACCGGTTGGAGTGTGGTGGTCACCGGCCGGGCTTCCGTGGTCACCAACCCGGTGAAGGAAGCGCGGTTGCGGTCGAGCGGTCCGCGGCCGTGGCTGGGGACGGATGACGGAGTCTTCATCCATGTCGAACCCGAACTCGTCGCAGGGCGCGTCGTGGACGGAAATGGCTACGTTCCGGCGGAGCGGGTCCAGTTGTCTCCCGCCGATATGCCCTGACGGAGGCGAGCGCCGGCAGGAAGCCGGTCGGGATCGGCTATTCCGCCTTGACCGGCACCTGCCAGACGAGGGTCGTCCCGCCGTCCGGCGGGCAGACCAACTCCATGTCCCCGCCCAGCTGCAGCGCGCGCTCCCGCATGTTCCGCAGGCCGTTGCCGTTCCGTTCCGCCGGGAGCCCGACGCCGTTGTCGGTCGTCGTGAGGACGACGTGCCGGCCGTCGGTCTCCAGGGCCACCTGCACGCGGGTGGCGTGGGCGTGCTTCGCGACGTTGCTGAGCGACTCGGCCAGCACCGCCATCACATGGTCGGCGACCTCCCGCGGCACCTGGGTGTCGAGCAGCCCTTCCATCCGCACGCTCGGAGTGAAGCCGAGGACCGCGGAGGCATCGGATGCGGCACGCACCGTACGGGCCCGGAGGGTGTGTTCGGCGCCGGTCTCACGGGACCGCAGACCGAAGATGGTCGATCGGATGATCTTGATGGTCTCGTCCAGATCGTCGACAGCGCGCCGGACCCGCTCCGAGGCCTCGGGGTGCTCGATGAAGCGGCCCGCGCTCTGCAGCGTCATCCCGGTGGCGAAGAGGCGCTGGATCGCGAGGTCGTGCAGATCACGGGCGATCCGGTCCCGGTCCTCCAGCAGCGCGATCTGCTCGGCGTCGGTACGCCGTTCGGCCAGCTCCATCGCCACCGCCGCCTGCCCGGCGAACCCTTGCAGCGGCTCGATCTCCTCATCGGTGAAGGCCGTCCCGCCCGCCGCGCGGACCAACAGCAGTACGCCACGCGGGCCGTCACCCGTACCGATGGGGACCGCGACCGCGGCCTCCAGCCGGTCATTGCGCGGCACGTCCGTGCGGACCGACTCGTCCAGGTTGATGTTCTCGCTGGTCACGGGCCTCCCGGAGGAGAAGGCGGCACCCACGAGGCTGCCCTCGACCGGCACGACCAGACCGCGCAGCGCGGGCGCGTCCCGCCCGATGACGAGTTCGACGGAGAGCGCCGCCGCGTCGTCCACGGGCAGCGCGACGAGGGCCAGCTCCGCGCCGGTGATCTCGCGGGCGCGTTCGGCGATGAGGCTGATGACCGCGCTGCGCGGACTGCCGGCCATGAGCGTGTGGGTGATCTCCGCGTTGGCCTGGAGCCACCGCTCGCGCCGCCTGGACTCCTCGTACAGCCGCGCGTTGTCGATCGCCACCCCGGCGGCCACAGCCAGCGTGGCCAGGACGGACTCGTCCTCGGCGTCGAACTGCCCACCGCCGCGCTTCTCCGTCAGATACAGATTGCCGAAGACGTGGTCGCGCACCCGGATCGGTACCCCCAGGAAGGAGTCCATCGGCGGGTGGTTCGGCGGAAAACCGTACGAGGAGGGGTGATCGGAGATCCGCGGCAGCCGCAACGGGTGCGGATCGCGGATCAGCACACCCAGGATTCCGTGCCCCGACGGGTAGGCGCCGATCGCCGTGATCTGCTCGGGCGTGAAACCGACGGTCAGGAACTCGGCGAGCCGCTCGCCGTCCGGCCCGATCACGCCCAGCGCCGCGTACTCGGCCTTCACCAGCACGGCCGCCGCCTCGACGATATTGCGCAGCACCTGCTCCAGATCCAGCTCACGCCCGACGGAGAGCACCGCCTCCAGCAGGCCGCGGACCTGGTCCCGGGTGCCGCGCGCCACGTCCAGCCGGCTCTGCAACTCCTCGAGAAGCTCATCGAGCCGCACCTGCGGAGACTGCCCGAGGCCCTCGTCGACGTTATCCACCGATATGCCTCCAGGTGCATGGTGAGAGGACGGAGGCCTACCTTCCCAGCCCCTTCCACCGTACTCGCCCCAGTGCGCCGCAAGGCCGCCCGCGGGCGCCAGCTGCTGTGCCAGGGCTCCGAAGGGCGGAGAATGGGAGGTATGCGGTGGCGGTGATGCCTTGGGATCAGGGCCACCTGGCCCTGGTACCGCCGTGCGGGGAGCCGCAGACTGATCGGTGAGCGCGGTTCGGGACCTGTCCGCTGGACGGAGCATCCCGGCGCAGGATTCAGGAGCTCTTGATGTCCGACAGCGACCCTCCCACTCCCGCGGCCGGGATCACGGTCTTCCTCCTCGACGACCACGAAGTGGTGCGGCGGGGGGTGCGTGACCTGCTGGACGACGAACCGGACATCACAGTGATCGGCGAGGCCGGCACCGTGGAGCAAGCCCTCATCCGTATTCCCGCGCTGCGCCCGCGGGTCGCTGTGCTGGATGTGCGGCTGCCGGACGGTGACGGAGTGACGGTCTGCCGGGAACTGCGCTCCCGGATGCCCGATCTTGCCTGCCTGATGCTCACGTCCTTCGACGACGAGGAGGCGCTGCTCGACGCGATCATGGCCGGCGCCTCGGGGTTCGTGCTGAAACAGATCCGCGGCTCCGACCTGGTCTCGGCCGTCCGCACCGTCGCCTCCGGACAGTCGACGCTCGACCCCAGCGCCGCGGCCAGGCTGATGGCCAAGCTGCGCGGCGCGGAGGAACCGGCACCGGAAGCGGTGGCACTGCCCAGCCTGACCGAACGGGAGCGGGAGATCCTGGCGCTGGTCGGCGAAGGACTGACCAACCGGCAGATCGGACAGCGGCTCTACCTCGCGGAGAAGACCGTCAAGAACCACATCTCCCGGCTGCTCGCCAAGCTGGGGGTGGAACGGCGCGTCCAGGCCGCCGTGATCGCGACCCAGGCCCAGGACCGCCTGAACCAGGAAGGCCAACACGGCGCCGGACACCGGCGGTGACCCCCGCGAAGCGGAGGAGATCATGACTATCGCGTGTGTAGTGGCCGCGGTCGACGGTTCGCCGGAGAGTCTGCGAGCCGTTGACTGGGCGGCCGACGACGCCTTCCGCCGCGGGCTGGGGCTGCGCTTGGTCCACGCCTGTCTGTGGGAGCGCTACGAGCAGGAAACCCTGGACGACAGCGAACTCGCTCCGGAGCGCAAAGCGGTGCAGGAGATCCTGGACTCCGCGGGTGAGCGGGCGGTGAAGCGCCGGCCCGGGGTGCCGGTGGAAACCGAGCTGCTCGCCGAGGACGTCCTGTCCGCGCTGCTGGGCCTGCAGCGCCATTCACCGCTGCTGGTGCTGGGGACCCGTGGCCACGGCGGGTTCCCGGGACTGCTCCTCGGCTCGGTGGCCCTGCGGGTCACCGCCCGGGCCCCGTACCCCGTGGTGGTGGTACGCGGAGAAGGAGCACCTGCGGAGCCAGGGCACCGTCGGGTCGTGCTGGGTGTGGGGCCGCACGATGCTTCGGCGGCGGTGGATCTGGCGGTCGAGGAGGCGGTGGCCGGCCACGCCGACCTGGAGCTCGTCCACGCCTGGCACCCGGACGTCGACCTGTCGGGGATGTCCGTCCTCATGGACGTCGGCGCGGCGTCCGACCGGGCCCAGTCCCTGCTGAACGCGGTGCGACTTCCGGACCTGGGGGACACCGAGGTCGAGGTGCGGCGCAAGGCCGAGCAGGCCAGGCCGGCGCCCGCTCTGCTGCGGGCAGCTGCCGGGGCTGACCTCCTCGTGGTCGGCGCACACCGCCGGCGCGGCCACCCGGGCCTGCAACTGGGTTCGGTGAACCACGCCATGCTGCACCACGCCCCGTGCCCGGTGGCCGTGGTGCCCGCCCTTTGAGCCAGCCGGATCACCAAGAGGCGGTGCGCGCCCGGATGCGCAGCCGACCGTCACCCTCCGTGATCGGTCGGCGGCGTACCCGGGCCGCCCTGCCGGCAGCTGAGGACGTTCGGCCCCTGCCCGCGTCCGCCCGCCCGGGGTGAGGATGAGAGGGCAGGCAGGACTGATGGACAACCACAGCGGCGAAGCGACCACCGCCTGCACCACGTCGGATCCCGCGTAGCCGCGGAAACGGACAGTGCGATGTCCACGACCCACTACCTTCTCGACACCCTCACCACCGCACACCGTGACCGACTGCTGGCGCTGTCCACACCGGTCTCCTTTCCCACCGGCGCACGCATCTTCGAAGCGGACCGGGCCGCCGAACGCTTCTGGGTCCTGGACCGCGGCGAGGTGGCCCTGGACCTGCACGTTCCCGGGCGCCAGGCCGTCGTGGTGCAAACCCTCTCCGCAGGCGAACTCCTCGGCTGGTCCTGGCTGTTCCCGCCGTTCCGGTGGCAGCTCGGAGCCCAGGCCCGCACCGCCGTGCAGGCCACGGAGTTCCCGGCGGCGGCGGTTCGTGACCTGTGTTCGGCCGATCCCGGACTGGGACAGGAATTCGTGCTGCTCTGCGCGGCGGTCATCGGCAGCCGGCTGCACAACACGCGCACCCGGCTGCTCGATCTGTACGGCCCCTTCGGCGTGAACCGCGGCGCCTCCGTATCGGTGGGCGGCCCGGAGGACGACGGCTGACGCCACCGCCCGGAGCACCGACCGACATCAAAAGGGAAGCGATTGGCCATGAACCAGCAGACGAGAACAGACGCCGCTTCCGTCCGGCCACGGCCTGTCGGAGACATGGGACGGCGGCTGGCATCGCGCCGCGAGCAACTGGGCCTCACCCGCGAACAGGTGGCCGACCAGGCGGGTATGGCCACGCCCTACTTGGAGTATCTGGAACAGCAGCCGACCGCCGTCCCCAGCGCGGTCCTCCTGCTGAGCCTCGCCGACGCGCTGCAGACCACGGTCTCCGAGCTGCGCGGGGGCCGCACGGACCTGCCGCCCGGCCTCGGAAAGGCCGCCCGCCATCCGGAACTGGTGGAGATGACGCCGGAGGAGTGCCGGGCCCGGTTGTCCACGCACGGGGTGGGACGTGTTGCCGTGACCGGCGACGGCGGTCCCGCCATCGTCCCCGTCAACTACCAGATGGCGGACGGGTCGCCGGCCTTCAGAACGTCGCCGGGATCCGCGCCCGCGCTGTCGATCGGGACCCGGGTCGCCTTCGAGGTGGACCACATCGACGAGGCGCTGAGCCAGGGATGGAGCGTGCTCGTGGTCGGCAGCGCCGAACACGTCACGGATCCCGACACCGTCCGGCAGCTCATCGAACGGACCCACAGCGGCCCGTGGGCAGGCGGGGACCGCGCATTGTGGGTGCGGATCGACGCGGACCGGATCACCGGACGCCGGATTCACGTCCGCTGACCCGTCGGTCACCCGACGCATCGTCACGCACAACGAGGGCCGTTCGGCCCCCCCGGATGTCCCTCATCGGCCCAAGAGGCAGCATCGCACCGTGTCGCAGAGTAGGAGCAACACCGGTTCGGCGCTTGCGGAGGCGATGGATATGCCTGGCACCAGCTCACCGACCCACCAGGACAGCTGCCTTGACAATGCCGAAGATCCACGAGGGCGGGGAGCCGGGCTACTCGCTCGCGCACGCCTACGGCGCCGCGCCTGCATCTGAACAGCCGCACCGAACGCTGAGCCGAGGGAGACCCCACGATGCTGATGGCCCACCCCGCCGTACTGCGGAACCTGCTGGAACGCTACGACGCCCTGCAGTTACAGGCCCGAACCGACGCCGTCGACCCGTATGTCCACCGACAGCTCCAGGACATCGCCTACACGTTGTGCGTCTCCACCGGCACCCGGGACATCGGGGCGGCGCTCATCGCCGCCCGCGAGCAGATCCGGCCGATCCCCACCGATCCCCGCACGCCCACCGTGGTCGGTTAGGGCCTGTCCGGCCGAGCCGCACCCCGCACTCCCCCGCACGCAGACCGCGGCCGGCCCACGTGGGCCGGCCGCCTCGATCCCAGGAGCTCGACAATGCCGCAGCAGACCCCGGAACTCGCACGACGCGTGGTCGTCGGAATCGATGGATCGGAGTGCTCCAAGTCGGCGCTGAAATGGGCGATGACCTACGCACGGCTGACCGGCTCCAGCGTTGAGGCGATCACCACCTGGCAGAACCCCGACACCTATGTCTACAGCTACGGCTGGTCGCCCGGTGCGATCGATACCAGTGAGATCGCAGCGAGTATCCGCAAGAACCTCGACGCAGCCATCGCCGACGTGTCCGGGCACCTCGACCAGCCCGTCGAGGTACTCGCGCGAGTGGTGCAGGGGCATCCGGCAGAGGTGCTCCTGGAGGCCGCGGCCGGGGCACAGCTGCTGACCGTGGGCAGCCGGGGACACGGCACCTTCGCCGGGATCCTCCTCGGCTCGGTCAGCCAACACTGCGTCCAGCACGCACCGTGCCCGGTCGTCGTCATTCCTGAGTGACGTGCCGCCGGCCACCCACTCCGGACAGCCGCTGAGTTGAGGGAGCTGTTCGGTGGGACCTTCGGCCAGTTCCACTGAGAGAGCGCCCGGCGGGGATCCCGCCGGGCGCTCTCCTACCCTCCGCCGG
Organism: Streptomyces sp. RKAG293; assembly: GCF_023701745.1. NCBI lineage: Bacteria > Bacillati > Actinomycetota > Actinomycetes > Kitasatosporales > Streptomycetaceae > Streptomyces > Streptomyces sp. RKAG293. The sequence continues at coordinate 1,457,121 of NZ_JAJOZB010000001.1, forward strand.
TCCGGCAACCGGACCGGCGAAGGGCCTCAGCGCTGGATCGCCGCGGTCGTCCCGGCCGTGATCCGGCCGCTCGTGTCCGGCGCATCGCTGGGGACGATGACAGTCCCGGCGTCGCCGGCGAGAACCGCGGCAGCGTCGTCGAGTGATCCGATGGCGGCTGGTCGGCCGGTGCTTCCGACGAAGTGGGCGCAAGCCGCGATCTTGGGTCCCATGGAGCCTGCGGGGAAGTGCAGTGCTTCCCAACCGTCCAGGGCCAGCCGGCGCAGCGGGGTGGCCTCAGGGGTGCCGAAGCCCTCCATCACGGCGGGCACGTCCGTCAGGATCAGCAGCCGGTCGGCCTTGACGGCCACCGCGAGAAGAGCGGCCGTAGCGTCCTTGTCGACGACCGCCTCGACGCCCTGCAGCTGGCCAACACCGCCCTCGGTGACCGGGATTCCGCCGCCTCCCCCGCAGATGACGAGTGCTTCGTGGTCGAGCAGCCGGTCGATCGACTCCTGCTCGATGATCCGCCGTGGTTCGGGTGAGGCGACGACCCGGCGCCAGCGGTCGCCGTCGACAGCGATCGTCCAGCCGTGCCGGTCGGCGAGCCGTTGGGCCTGCTCGTGTGGGTATCCCGGGCCGACGAATTTCGTCGGGGCCGCGAAGGCGGGATCCGACGCGTCGACGAGCGTCTGGGTGACCAGGCTCATGACGGGCTTGGTCACTCCCGCGTTGCGCAGCGATTGGGCCAGCCAGTAGCCGATCATGCCCTGGGTCTGCGCGACCAGTGCGTCGAACGGGTACGGGTGGGTCAGTTCGCGGTCGTTCTCGCTCTCCAGGGAGAGCATTCCGACCTGGGGACCGTTGCCGTGGCAGATGATCAGCTGGTGGTGCAGTGCCAGTGGTGCGAGGGCCTGGGCGGCCGCGCGGATGTGGTCGACCTGCACGGTGGCGTCGGGCCTCTCACCGCGCCGCAGCAGTGCGTTGCCGCCGATCGCGACCACGATGCGCATCTCAGGCGCCCAGGGCGGCGACGAGGACGGCCTTGATGGTGTGCAGGCGGTTCTCGGCCTGGTCGAAGACCACTGAGTGCGGCGACTCGAAGACCTCGTCGGTGACTTCCGCCCCGTCGAGGCCGAAGCGGTCGAACAGCCGCCGGCCGAGCTGCGTGCTGCGGTCGTGGACGGACGGCAGGCAGTGGAGGAACTTCGTGTCGGGTTTGCCGGAGGCGAGCAGCACTTTCTCGGTGACGCGGTAGGGCAGCAGTTGCGGTATGCGGGTACTCCACTGCTCGTCCGACTCCCCCATGCTGACCCAGACATCGGTGTAGACGAAGTCGGCGCCCGCCACGCCCTGCTCGACGTCCTCGGTCACCAGCACGCGGGCCCCGCTGGTCACGGCGAGCCTGTCAGCTTCGGCGATCACCTCGTCCGGGGGCCACAGGTCGCGCGGTGCGGCGATGCGGACGTCCATGCCGAGCAGTGCGCCGGTGATCAGCAGGGAACGGGCCACGTTGTTCCGGCCGTCGCCCAGGAAGCAGTAGGCGATCTCCTCGACGGGGCCGGCGTGGTGCTCGGTCATGGTGAGGACGTCGGCGAGCATCTGGGTCGGGTGCCATTCATCGGTGAGTCCGTTCCACACCGGGACGCCGGCGTGGTCGGCCAGTTCCTCCACGGTGTCCTGGGCGAATCCGCGGAACTCGATGCCGTCGAACATCCGGCCCAGCACCCGGGCGGTGTCACGGATCGACTCCTCGCGTCCGATGTGGGAACCCTCCGGTCCCAGGTAGGTGACCTGTGCGCCCTGGTCGTGGGCGGCGACCTCGAAGGCGCAGCGGGTGCGGGTGGAGCTCTTCTCGAAGACCAGCGCGATGTTCCTGCCCTCCAGTTGGGGGCGCTCGGAGCCGTTCGCCTTGGCTGCCTTGAGCTGCCCGGCCGCGGTGATCAGCGCCAGGAATCCCGCCTTGTCGAGGTCGAGCTCCTTCAGGAGGGATCCGGGCCGGTGGTGGATGGTGGTCGTGGGCGTCTGAGCGGGCATGGGGGAAGTCCTCACAATGGGCTGATCGAGGATGGTGACGGGCTCGCCGGGGCGCGGGTCGCGGGCGGGGTCAGATCCCGTCGCGCCGGGTCGGACAGGTCATGCACCGTGCCCCGCCCCGGCCGCGGCCCAGCTCGCTGCCGGGGATGCTGATGACCTCGATGCCGTTGTCCCGGAGCATCGCGTTGGTCACGGTGTTGCGTTCGTAGCCGACCACGACCCCGGGTGCGACGGTGAGGAAGTTGTTGGCGTCGTCCCACTGCTCGCGTTCGGCCGCCCGCGCGTCCTCGTCGGCGGACAGCACCCTGATCTTGTCCAGGCCCAAGGCGTCGGCGATGGTGGCGAACAGGTCGTCCCGCTGCTCGACGTGCAGGCCGCCGGTGTCGTGCTCGACGGTCTCCCGCGGGTCGGCGGGGACGATCACCCAGGTGCGCAGGGACTTCGGGTCGAGGTAGGGATAGCGGACGAAGGTGTCGACGTCGATCATCGTCAGCACGGTGTCCAGGTGCATGAAGGCGTGTGACTTGGGGAGTTGGACGGCGATCACGGTGGTGGCCTGTCCGCTGCGGAAGAGTTCACGGGCGAGGATCTCCACGCCCGTCGGGGTGCTCCGCTCCCCCATCCCGATCAGGACGACACCTCGGCCCAGGACGTGGATGTCGCCGCCTTCGAGGGTGGCCGGCTGATGGTTGGTGTCGTCGTTGCCGTAGTACACCGGGAAGGTCGCGTCCGCGAACAGCGGGTGGAACGTGTACACGGCGCGGCTGTGCAGGGACTCGCGCTGCCGGGCGGCCTTGGCCATCGGGTTGATGGTGACGCCGCCGTAGATCCAGGCCGAGTTGTCGCGCTGGAACAGCGTGTTGGGCAGCGGCGCGAGGACGAAGTCGTCCAGTTCCAGGCTCTGCCAGCGCAGGCTGCGCACTCGCAGGGGCGACAGGTCAGCGCGGGTCACTCCACCGATGAGCAGTTCGGCCAGCGTCGAAGGGTCCGCCTCGTCGGCGAGCCGTCGCAGAGGTGCCGCCAGGGTCGGGCCCACCAGTTCCGGAGTGCAGATGCGGTCCAGAACGAAGGCCCGTGCCTCCGGGCGCTCCAGCGTCCGGGCGAGGAGGTGGTCGAAGTGGTGGACCGTCGTACCGCGGTCGCGGAGTACCTGGACGAAGGTGTCGTGCTCCTCGCGGGCCTTGTCGGCCCACAGCACGTCGTCGAAGAGGAGTTCGTCGCAGTTGCCGGGCGTCAGGCGGTTCAGCTCCAGCCCGGGGCGGTGGACGATGGCCTCGCGCAGCGGGCCCACTTCGGAATGCACTCCGAGGGTGCGGGTCATGGTGGTCTCCTTGACGAGCGGGGAAGGTCGGGGGCCGGTGCCGGAAGGTGTCGGGGGCCGGGTCACGTCGTGTGCCCCACGAGCGGGTCCACCGGAGCCACCGGCTGGGGCGGGACGTCTGTGGCGAGGGTCCTGGAGGGCTCGCCGGCCGGGATCACCGGTGTCTCGCCGTACTCGTTGCGGGCGGCCTTGAGCCAGATGTAGACCGGCAGACCGAGGAGCAGGCAGAACAGCCCGTAGTAGACGGCCTGGTAGCCGCTGCCGGCGAGGGACCAGAACGAGAAGGCCAGGGCGACGGCGGAGACTCCGCAGTCGCGGAGCAGGTGCGGCCACCGGGTCTGGCGCCCGCGGGTGAGCAGCCAGTACAGCTGGGCACCGGCGCTGAAGATGTAGGGGATCACGGCGGTGACCACGGACAGCAGGACGAGGGTGGTGAAGACCTTCTCGAACTGGCTGTAACTGACAGCGGTCAGGACGGAGGCGAGCAGCGTCGAGCTGACGATCCCGAACGCCGGAACGCCTTTGCGGGTGCGGCCGAACGCGGCCGGGAACAGGCGGTCCTTCGCCGCGGCCATCGGCATCTCGGCGACGATGAGGGTCCAGCCGATCAGGGCGCCCAGTCCGGAGACGATCGCCGCGACCGCAACGGCCTGGCCGGCCCACCGGCCGCCGAAGATGGCATCCGCCGAGTCCGTGAACGGCGCGGCCGACTTCTGCAGAGCCGCGTTGGAGACGGTGCCGAACACCGTCACCGTGCCCAGGATGTAGACGACCGCGCAGCCGACGGTGCCGAGGATCGTCGCCCGGCCCACGTTGCGCTGCGGGTCCCGTACCCGGCCTGCGGCAACCGACGCGGTCTCGATGCCGAGATAGCTGAACAGGGCGATGGCCGCGGCGGCGGATATCGCCGCACCGGCGGAGGTGCCGCCGGCGTTGAAGGCGCCGAAGTTGTGCGCCTTGATGAACAGCAGCCCGACGGTGGCCATGAACAGCAGCGGCACGAACTTCAGGACGGTGGTGACGATCTGGGTGACCGCCATGTTCCGGACGCCGGAGAGGTTGATGACCGCCGGTATCCACAGTCCGACCATGGCGATGACGATCGACCAGGCCTTGGCGTGGCCGGTGTTCCAGAACACCTCCACGTACCCGACCCAGGCCACGACGATGGCCGCGTTGCCCGCCCACGCCGTGATCCAGTAGGACCACGCGTTGAGGAAGCCGGCGAAGTCGCCGAAGGCGTCCCGGGCGTAGACGTAGGGGCCGCCGGATCCCCGTACCCGCTTGGACAGTGCGCCGAAGGTGAAGGCCAGGGCCAGCGCGCCGACGGTGACGAGCACGAATGCGACCAGGCTGATCGGGCCGTACGGTGCCAGTGCGGTCGGCAGGGCGAACACCCCGGTACCGATCACGGAACCGATGACGAGCGCGGTCGCGGTCGGCAGCCCGAACATCCCTTTCCCGGGTGTCCGGCCAGGGGAGCCGGACGTCGTATCGTCCTCGGTCGGCGCGTTGTTGACCTTCTCGGTCACGGGATCGTCCTCACTTCTGATCACTGTCAAGGCGACGGACCCGCCGTCGATCGGTACGGCCGTAGCGCCGGTGTCACCCGACGGGAACGGCGTCCTGCGGGCCGGAGTGGGTCCGGTTCGTCACATCGATCCCGGCTCCGGCTCGACCACCGCTACTTGCCGATCGCTCGAGGACTGCCGTTGGAGGAACCGGCCAGTGCGTCGGTGGTCGTGATGTCGACGAACGCGGGCTTGGTGACGGGCGGCGTTTCCGCGTCCTTGGCCGCCGGCGGGGCGACCGGGATCGCCGCCGCGGTCTCGCGGGCCAGGAAGGAGCCGAGTTCGCCGATGGTGCTCATCAGCGGGGCCGGGAAGACGACGGTGGTGTTCTTGTCCACGCCGATCTCCACCAGGCTCTGCAGGTTGCGCAGTTGCAGGGCCAGCGGGTGGGCCATCATGACGTCCGAGGCGTCACCGAGGGCCGCGGCGGCCAGCGACTCGCCCTCGGCGTTGATGATCTTCGCGCGCTTCTCCCGCTCGGCCTCGGCCTGCCGGGCCATCGCCCGCTTCATGCTGTCGGGCAGCTGAATGTCCTTCAGCTCCACCAGCGTCACCTGGACGCCCCACTCGACCGTCGTGACGTCGAGGATCTCGCGGATGTCGAGGTTGATCGTGTCCGTCTCGGACAGCGTCTCGTCCAGGGTGTGCTGGCCCACGACCTTGCGCAGCGTGGTCTGCGCGATCTGGTCGATCGCCGCGTACACGTTCTCGATGGCGACGACGGATTTCACCGGGTCGACCACTCGGAAGTAGGCGACCGCGGACACATCGACGCTGACGTTGTCGCGGGTGATGATGCCCTGCGACTGGATCGGCATGGTGACGATCCGCAGCGACACCCGGTGCAGGACGTCGACGAACGGGATGATCAGCCGCAGACCGGGCTTGCGCTCGCCCAGCACCCGGCCGAGCCGGAACAGCACCCCCTGCTCGTACTGCTTGACGATCTTCACGGCCATCGCACCGATCAGCAGGAGGAGCAGGACCACGACAGCAATCATCAGGACGGGCATGGCGTGCCTCGGTTCGATTGGCGGGCGAGAGCGTTGCCGGCGGCCGTGGTCGTCAGGCCTGGCGGTGCGTCTCGCCACTTCAGAGCACGGCCGGATCGCCGTCTGCCCTCATCCTGGTTCGGGTCCGAGTCCGCATGGAGGGCCTGCCAGGGCCACAAGGAGGGCCATTGGTCCCGCAGTTGGGAGGGCTGAACGGCTACCAGTCCTGCACGCCTTGACGTCTCCGGACCGTGCCGCCGGCAGCTCCCTGGACGGCAGCGGTGGCCCGGAAGAGGGTCATGTGACACGTGGCGGGGCGGATGGCTACGGCGCCAAGGCCCGTATCCGGACGGCCACCGGCGTCAAGGCCCGGTCATCGGCGGCGCCGGCTCAGTCGGAGGCCCCGCCGCCACGCGCCAGGGCGGCCGCGTGGTCGGGTACGTAGGTCTGCAGGTCGCGCGGCGGCCGCTCGTAGCCGGTGGAGGGAGGGCGTGGGGGCAGTTCCAGTGTCGGCCGCGTCACCTCGCGGTACGGGATCGCCGACAGCAGATCGTTGATCATGTTGATCCGGGCGCTGCGCTTGTCGTCACTGGCGACGACGTTCCAGGGCGCTTCGGGGATGTCGGTGTGCACGAACATCTCGTCCTTGGCGCGTGAGTACGCCTCCCACCGGGTGACGGACTCCAGGTCCATCGGTGACAACTTCCAGCGCCGGGTGGGATCTTCGAGCCGCGCACGGAAGCGCTCCTCCTGCACGGCGTCGCTCACCGAGAACCAGTACTTGCGCAGCAGGATGCCGTCCTCGACCAGCATCCGCTCGAAGATCGGGCACTGGTGCAGGAAGCGTCCGTACTCCTCCTTGGTGCAGAACCCCATGACGTGCTCGACACCGGCCCGGTTGTACCAGCTGCGGTCGAACAGCACGATCTCGCCTGCGGCGGGGAGCTGCTCGACATAGCGCTGGAAGTACCACTGCGTGCGCTCGCGCTCGGTCGGCGCGGGCAGCGCGGCGATCCGGGCGACCCGCGGGTTGAGGCGCTCGGTGACGCGCTTGATGGTGCTGCCCTTGCCGGCCGCGTCACGTCCCTCGAAGACCACGACCAGCCGGACGCCCTCGGCACGCACCCACTCCTGCAGCTTGACCAGTTCCGTCTGCAGTCGGAGCAGCTCGCTCTCGTACAGCCGCCGCGGCAGCCGTTCCTGACGCGGGGCGCTCGATCGGGACTTCTTGCCGGCTGCCACGGCGGCCTCCATCAGGGAGCGAGTGCTGAAGGTACTGAGGGTCCACGCTATGGCCTTTCGGCGATGCGGGCCGGTTGGACCCCCGTACCGGGTCCGAGTGGCCCAAGCGGCCGGCACCGGTGCCGGGTCAGGCTGTACCTGAGGGACTGCGGAGCGGGCACCGGCCCCGCCGGGCCGTTCCCGCGGCCGGGATTTCCCGGGCGGAAGCCGTAGTGGGCCGCCGGACGCATTCGACGAAGGGAACGGCCATGAAGGCATTCGTTTTCCACGGCCCTGGGCAGTCCGCGTGGAAGGACGTTCCCGACCCGGGGATCCAGGACCCTGATGACGTGATCGTCCGCGTCGATGCCGTCACCATCTGCGGTACGGATCTGCACATCCTCAAGGGCGACGTACCGGAGGTCCCACCAGGCACCGTCCTCGGCCACGAGGCCGTCGGCGAGGTCGTCGAGGTCGGCAGCGGTGTTCGTACGGTCCGGCCCGGTGACCGGGTCCTGGTCTCCTGCATCTCGGCCTGCGGACGCTGCCGCTTCTGCCGGGAGGGCGCGTACGGGCAGTGCCTCGGCGGCGGTGGCTGGATCCTCGGCCACACGATCGACGGCACGCAGGCCGAGTACGTCCGGGTACCGTTCGCCGACCTGTCGGTGCACCTGCTGCCCGCCGCTGTGGACAGCCAGGACGCCGTTCTGCTGGCCGACATCTATCCCACGGCGTACGAGGTCGGCGTGCTGAACGGGCGGGTGGGTCCTGGCGACACGGTCGTCGTGGTCGGCGCCGGCCCCATCGGACTTGCCGCCATCACCACGGCTCAGCTGTTCTCGCCGGGCCGGATCATCGCCGTCGACCTCGCGCCGGCCCGCCTGGAAGCAGCGAAGCGCATGGGCGCCGACACGGTGGTCAACGCCGCGGAGGACCCCGAGCAGTTGGTCTCGGACCTGACCGACGGCCTGGGGGCCGATGTGGTCATCGAAGCCGTGGGCGTGCCCGCGAGTTTCGAGATGTGCACCCGCATGGTGCGCCCGGGCGGGCGGGTGGCCAACGTCGGGGTCCATGGCAAGCCCGCGACACTCCATCTGGAAACCCTGTGGAGCAAGAACCTGACGATCCGCACCGGACTCGTCGACACGTACTCCACCCCCGCCCTGCTGCGGATGATGGCCGCCGGGCGGCTGCCCACGTCGTCCCTGGTGACGCACGACTTCGAGCTCCACCGGATGGAGGAGGCGTACGACGTCTTCTCCCGGGCCGCCGACACCGGTGCACTGAAGGTCGTCCTGAGCAGCGGACCCGCGAAGGACCGGACATGACCGCTGGACACGTCGTCGTCGGCGTCGACGGCTCGATCGTATCGATGCGAGCGCTCGACGAGGCCGCCGTCGAGGCGGGCCGGCGCGCCACCGGTCTGGAGATCGTCTATGCCGTGCCCGGCTTCGACGAGGCCGGACCGGTTCTCGCGTCGGCTGTGGCCCGCGCACGCCACCGCTACCCGGCGCTCGCGGTGAGCACCGCTGCGGTGGTCGGCGACGCGGCCGAGGCCATCGTGAGCCGTGGCCGGGACGCGGCCCTCACCGTCGTCGGCACCCGTGATCTGCCCGGGTTCGCCGGGAGGCTGTTCGGGTCGGTCAGTCTGCGGGTGGCGGCCCGCGCCCAGAGCCCCCTCCTGATCGTGCGCGGCGACCACGCCGCGTGGCACGACCGCTCAGGGCCCGGTGGTGAGGTCCTGCTCGGGCTGGAGAACGACACCGACACCGACACCGCCGGGTACGCCTTCGCCGAGGCGGCACGGCGCGAAGCGCCGCTGCGGGTCCTGCATGCCTGGACCTACCGGCATCTGCCGCCCGTCGGATACGCCCCGGTACCCACCAGCCGCCTTCAGGAGGACATCACACGGCGGGCGCGAACGGAGGAGGCGGTACCCGGCCAGGTCGTGGCACCGCTGCGGGAGACGTATCCGCAGGTTCCCGTGCAGACACGGACCGTACGGTCCGGTGCTACGCACGCCCTGTTGGAGGCCACCTGCGGAGCGGCCGTCATCGTGGTCACCGCGCACCTCCGGCCGGGCCTGCTGGGACCTCAACTCGGTCCGGTCGCGACCGCGTTGCTGCATCACTCCCACTGCCCGGTCCTACTCGTTCCCGGGACACCGCAGAGCGAGTTAACCGTTCCCCCGCGCGATTGAGCCGGACCCGCTGAACGGCGCATCGACGGAAAGGGCCGGCCCTCAGGCCGGCCCTTTCCGTACGTCGTGCGATGTCTCCCTCAGATGACATCCCACGGGGCAGCGTGCGCGGCGGTGTGGCGGGCAGGACCGGCGCCGGTCATGAGACGCCCCCAGGAGCTGGCACCCCGGGAGCCGACCACCAGCAGGCAGGCGTCCGCGCTGGCCTCCAGCAGCACCTGCGACGGGCGACCCGGTTCGACCACGACCTCCACCTCCACCGGTGTGCCGCCGAGCTCCTTCTGGAGCTCGGCGACCGTGTCGGTCACCGCCTGCTCAGCGATGTCCCGCACTTGTACGTACAGGCCGGCGTCGTCCGACGCGGTCAGCCACTCGTAGCCGGCGTAGCGGTCCGGCCCGTAGTCGTAGGCGCAGACGGCCCGCAGCCCGGTACCGCGCAGCTGTGCCTCGCGCAGCGCGAGAAGCACGGCGTGCCGGGCGGGCGGTGAGCCGTCCGTACCCACCACGATGGGGCGGTCAGAAGAGTTCGCGCTCGTGTCGGACATGGAGCCCTCCGGAGAGTCGTCGGACCGCGGTCGATGGTGTACCGCGCGAAGTCGCGGAGTGGTGTGCGGTATCCCGCTCACTTCCAGCCTCACAGGCGGAGGAACGGAAGCGGAGGGGCCTTGCGGGTCCCTCCGGGGGCCGAACGGCCCTGCCGGCGGCCTGCACGGCCGGCGAGGGCTCGCCGCAGGGGTCCGGCCGTCCCCGTTCAGCCGGCTCGTACAGGGCTGTGGTGGCCCAACCGGCCGGGGACGCTGAAGCCGGCCCCACGACGCCGCAGATGCCGCCAGGGGTCCCGCTTTCGGATCGGATCGGTCGGAGCGGCGGACTGCTTCCGGTAGAAGAGCCGTTTCCCGATCTCGATGAGACCCAGGTAGCAGACCACCATGGCCGCCAGGGCGGCGAAGAAGCCCAGCGGGAGCGGCGCGAAGCCGAGTGTGTGCGCCAGGGGTGTTGCCGGCAGTACCGCTCCCACCGCGACCACCCCGAAGGCGGCCAGGGTCAGCGGCAGGCTGGGACGGCTGCGCCAGAACGGGCTGCGGCGGGTGCGGATCGCGAAGATCACCAACGCCTGGGTCGCCAGGGACTCCACGAACCAGCCGGTGCGGAACTGGACCGGTCCGGAGTGGAAGACCCACAGCATGACGCCGAACGTGGCGAAGTCGAACACCGAGCTGATCGGACCGAAGCAGACCATGAAGCGGCGGATGAAGCCGATGTCCCAGTGCGAGGGCCTGCGCAGCTGCTCCTCGTCGACATGGTCGGTGGGGATCGCCAGCTGGCTGGTGTCGTAGAGCAGGTTGTTGAGCAGGATCTGGGACGGCAGCATCGGCAGGAATCCCAGGAACAACGACGCGCCGGCCGCGCTGAACATGTTGCCGAAGTTGCTGGACGTGCCCATGAGGACGTACTTGATGGTGTTGGCGAAGATCCGCCGCCCCTCCACCACGCCGTCCGCCAGCACGTCCAGGTTCTTCTCCAGCAGGATCACGTCCGCGGCGTCCTTCGCCACGTCGGTGCCGGACTCGACGGAGATGCCCACGTCGGCGGCGTGCAGAGCCAGTGCGTCGTTGACGCCGTCGCCCAGGAACGCGACGTCACCGCCGGTCGTCCGCTGGATCCGGACGATACGTGCCTTGTGCTCAGGGCTGACCCGGGCGAAGACGGTGGTGCGTACGATCGCCGCGGCGAGTTCGGCGTCGTCCAGCGCGTCGAGATCCACCCCGGTCAATGCCCGTCCGGCGGGCAGTCCGAGGTCGTCGCAGACCTTGACCGCGACCGCGGGATTGTCCCCTGTGACGACTTTGACCGTGATCCCCAGACCGGCCAGCCTCAGCAGCGCCGCGGCCGCGTCGGGTTTGGGCGGGTCGAGGAAGACCAACAGGCCGGCGAGACGCAGGCCTCGTTCATCCGCGGCGGTGGGCCGTTCCCCGCCCACCGGGGTACGGGTGGCCACCGCGACCACGCGGTTCCCTGCGGCGAACTCGGCGGCCAGCGCTTCGCGGGCCGCGTCGGGTACGTCGACGCAGCGCTCCAGCACGCTCTCAGGAGCGCCCTTGGTGACCAGCGTCGTCACACCCGCGCTGTCACGCACCACGGCGGAGACCATGCGCCGGTCGTGGTCGAACGGCAGCAACCCGAGCCGAGTACTGCCCGCCAGGGTCCCGCGCAGGCGCTGCGACGCGGCAGACTCCCACAGGGCCGCGTCCAGCGGATTGCCTCCCACCGCCGGACCGTCCGCGCCGCCGCTCTCCGTGCACAGCAGACCCCAGCGCAGCAGCTCGTCCCCGGTGGAGCCGTCGGCGGGCAGCGCCCGCATGAAGTCGATACGGCCGGCGGTCAGCGTGCCCGTCTTGTCGGTGAACAGCACATCGACGTCCCCGAGGTCCTCGATGCACACCAGTCGCTTGACCAGCACCTTCCGCCGGCTCATCCGCCGGGACCCGGCGGCCAGACTCGTCGACACCACGGCCGGCAGCAGCTGCGGCGTGATCCCGACGGCGATCGCCAGCGAGAACAGCAGCGCTTCCAACAGCGGTTTGTGCAGCAGGACGTTGACGGCGAAGATCGACGTGGTCAGCGCACCCGCGACGTAGACGAGCAGCATCGAGAACCGGCGCAGTCCGACTTGGAACTCGGTCTCCAACTGGTGCGTGCCCAGGCCTGCCGCGATCTTCCCGAACTCCGTCGCGGCGCCGGTGGTCACCACCACCCCCCTGCCGCTGCCGGCATGCACGACGGTGCCCATCAGTGCGCAGCCCGACAACTCGGCCAGCGGGGTACCGGACGGCACCGCGGACGTGCCCTTGGGCAGCGGCAGCGACTCCCCCGTCAGGACCGACTCGTCACACTCCAGACTCACAACGTCAAGAAGCCGGATGTCAGCCGGAACGATCTCTCCGAGTTTCAGCTCGACGACATCGCCCGGCACCAGCTCGGTGACGTCGACCTTGCAGGGCCGGCCGTCCCGAAGAACCACCGCTTCGTGGTGGATCTGGCCGTGCAGCGCCTCGGCGGCCTTCTCCGCGCGGTACTCGTTCACGAACCCGAGCCCCACCGACAGGGCCACGATGGCTCCGATGATCACGGCGTCACCGCGCTGCCCGACGAAGTACGAGGCCGTCGCCGCCGCGAGCAGCAACCCCAGCAAGGGGGAACGCAGTTGACGCCACAGCACCGCCGGCAGCCTGGCCTGATGGGAGGTGACCGCATTCGGCCCCCAGGTGCGCAGCCGCTCGGCCGCCTCGCCCGCCGACAGACCGTCCCGCGTCGTACCCGCCGCCCGGAGGGCGTCGTCGACGGGCCGGCCGGCCGCCGTGGTGATTCCGGAGCCGGTGGCCTGCGGTGCGGATGCGAGAACGGTCACGGGGTCGCCGGCAGCGCGGCCGACGGCTCCGGGAAGGCCGGGGCGTCGTCGACGTCGAAGACCATCAGATCGTGGACGTTCACCACCCCGTCGACGCCCTGCGTGAGCCGGACCACGAGCAGGCCCAGGCTGCGCAGGCCGAGCGTTCCGCGGAGGGTGACGACGCCCTCCCGCACCTGGACCTGGACCGCGCCCTCGGCGATCCGCAGTGTCCGGCCGAGGACGTCGTTGACGATCTCTTCCCGGATGAAGCGGTCGGTGCGCAGGAAGACACGCAGCAGGTCGCTCCGGCTCACGATGCCCGCCAGCCGCCCGATCTCGTCGACGACCACGAGGCGCTTCACTCCGTCACGCTCCATCGCGCGGGCGGCCTCGACGACCGACCATTCCGGCCGGGCGGTGAGCGCAGGGCCGGTCATCAGGCCGACGGCGGCCTCGGGCTGGACACCTGTCGGGTCCGAGGGGTCGGCGAGCTGCCCATGCCCCAGCGGGTCCGGCCGGGAGGCCTGATTCCGCAGCAGATCCCCCTCGGAGACGACACCGACCGGCCTGCCCTGGCCATCGACCACCGGCACGGCGCTGATGTCGTTGTCGGCCAGCATCCCGACGAGCTCCTTGAAGGAACACTCTGCGTCGGCGCTCACAACCTGGTGGGTCATGACATCTCGTACGGTGCGGTGCTGCACGGTCTCACGTCTTCTCGGCAGATGGATCAGGGGGCGACACGACCCGGCGGGAACCGGTCCCTGCTTCCACATTGAGGCAGCCGGAGTGGGCACAGCAGGGCCTACCGGGACCCTCCGGAGGTCCGACCGACCCCATCGACGGACGGCAGGATGTTCGCCCCCACTCCACAAGCCGCCGTGCCGTCCGCCACGCACTGGCGGGACCGGCGGGACCGGCGGGACCGGCAGCACCGGCAGCACCGGCAGCACCGGCAAGGGAACAGAAGGACGGTCGGCTCCTTCAACCGACTTCGGGTGTTTGCCGGTCCTGCTCGTACAGTCGCCTGTCGCGGTGTCTCTTCCAGGCCAGGGCCCGCTGGATTTCCAGGTGGCTGAGGCCCGTTGCCGCCGACAGCGCATCCCTGCTGAGCGCCTTGGGTTGAAGCGCCTGCGCGCGGTCGATCTGCCCGGCCCACAGTTCCTCGGGCACGTACGGGCGCGTCCGGTACTCCTGCTGCAGGACGGCCAACTGCTCGGGGGAGCAGGCGACGACCGGTCGCCGGCCGTCGCGCGCCGGGCTGCGGGCGTGGATCGCGGAGGAGTCCGGGACGACGCCCAGTTGGCATCCCTGGGTAAGCCGTCGGGCGCACAGGTCGCAGATGTCGGTCTCCGGGACCGGGGAGCGTTCGCTTCGCATGCCGTTCTCCTGCCCCTTCCGGGCTCTGGCGCACTCTCTGGTCGTGCTGGGCGGGAGCAGTATGCCTGCCCCCCACTGGCACGGAAATCTATCCTGATGGCAGTAGACATTCGCCTGCGAGTGTGGGTAGTGTTCCTGTCGTAGCCAAGAGGGAAGCAGGGCGCGGCAGACACGAACTGCCGCGCAGGAGAGCAAGTGCAGTTCTGACAGCGGTACCAGCAGTACAGCAGTGGATGAGTGGTCTCTTGGTGAAGGCGCCGGCTGCGGGCGCGCGCGCCAGGAGGTTCGGCAGTGGGGTTCTGAGCCAGAGCAGTTGCGGGACGGGCGACGGGGCTGGCTGCCGGACGGCGGTGCAGTGAAGGCCACCAGCAGTTGTGATCGCAGGACCGCAGTATCTGAAGTACCAGCAGGTCAGTAGTTTTTCGTCGTTCAGGTACGAGCAGGAAAGGTTCGGAGCGACACCATCAGGATCGCCCGCACGGCAGGTGTGTGCAGGCACTCGCAAGGCCCCGGATTGGAAGGTGGTCCCCGGTCAGGCATTCAAGATCCCTGCATTCCGTGTTCCCCCGACGCGGCGATGCGAATACGGCAGGACCGGCACGCACGCGCCGGTAGTAGAAGTAGATGGTGTTTGATCCGCCCCATGGGGCCCCGGAAGCCAGTACGGCTCCCGGGGCCCCTCCACGCGTTTCCCCAGGAGGCCGCATGACCATCAGACACGAAGAGGCGTAATGACCGACCAGCCCCCTACGAATCCCGCCGGCCCGAGCCCGTCCGACCGGTTCGACGACGAGGACTACCCCGCCTACACCATGGGCCGCGCCGCCGAAATGATCGGCACCAACGCAGCGTTCCTCCGCGCGATCGGCGAAGCCCGCCTGATCACCCCCCTGCGGTCCGAGGGCGGCCACCGCCGCTACTCCCGCTACCAACTGCGCATCGCCGCCCGCGCCCGCGAACTCGTCGACCAGGGCACCGCCATCGAAACCGCCTGCCGCATCGTCGCCCTCGAAGACCAACTCGACATCGGGCAGCCGGCACGGCCATGACCATCGGCAACCCGGTCGCGGCAGGGTCGCGGCGCCGTTGACTCACCTGATCGGCCACGGCCACGGCGAACCTGCTCCGCAGGCTCCCCGTGGCCGTGGCCGTGGCCGAGTCCGACGTCATCGGCGCGGGGGTTCTCGTCCTGCCCAGATCATGGAGCGGACCGGGCCGAACGATGACGGACGCGAGTTCGTGCCACTGAAGATCAAGACCGTTTCGTATGCGGCGAGGCGGAGGGGTCGTTGGTAGCGGCAGAGGTCTGCCGCAAGGCCGGCCGCGGGGACCGCAGAAATCCGCGGAAGGCCAGGTAAGTGCGGAACGGAAAGAGAGCTCCGCAATCTCCCTCAGCCCGCAGGGAAACTCCAACACCCCACATATGAAACGGCGTTAGAGATCCGTTGCTTAACGGACACGTCCGCCGAACAAGTTCGTATGGTTATCGCAGCACGGTCGCAAATGGGTGACGTTCCCCGATCACCCGAATGCGTCGCATTCCGGATTACGTGACTCCGTAATATGCCGGTGACAGAAGTCGGCGCCTCTGTTTGGCAAAGAAGCACCGATTGCGCCACTACCCCCACACAGGAGTTGGCCCCTCGATGACCCTGAATGCCCCTGTAGTCCCCCATGCACGCACCCTTTCGGCCTGGATCGCGGCGGTGGTCGCGGCAGTCATGGCCGCTCTGATGGTCGCCATGACGTCGAGCCCGGCCCAGGCCATCGCCACCCCCGTACCGCTGGCGACGGCGGCCAGTTTCGCGGTGTTGTCCGGTGAGTCGGTCACCAACACCGGTCCTTCGGTGATCACCGGAGACCTCGGAGTGGATCCGGGTACGTCGATCACCGGTTTCCCGCCCGGCCTGGTGAACGGAGTTCAGCACTCCCACGACGCGGTGGCGCTGCAAGCCAAGAGCGACCTGGTCGCGGCCTACAACAACGCTGCCGGCCAGGCCACGAACGGCGCCCTTCCCCCGGACGCCGGTGGCCTGACGCTGGTTCCGGGCGTCTACACCGCCTCCTCCACGCTCGGGCTCACCGGCACTCTGACCCTGGACGCCCAGGGCGACCCGAACGCCGTCTGGGTCTTCCAGGTCGGCTCCGGTCTGACGACGGCGTCCGCCAGCCGCGTGCTCCTCGTCAACGGTGCCGCACCGTGCAACGTGTTCTGGCAGGTCGGAAGTACTGCCATTCTCGGCACCAACTCCACCTTCGTGGGCACCATCATGGCGCTGACCTCCATCAATGCCACCACGGGTGCGAGCATCGACGGCCGGGCGCTGGCGCGCAACGGCTCGGTGACCCTGGACACCAACAAGATCACCCGGGCCACGTGTGCGGCCGGCACCGCGGGTGGCGTGATCACCGGTGGTACCGGCCTGATCGCCGGCACGAGTACCGGTGGCACCGCAACCGGCGGAACCACCTCGGGCGGCCTGATCGCCGGAGTGACAACGGGTGGCACCAACGGCGGTCTGCTCGGCGGCGTCCTGACCGGTGGAGTCATCGGCGGCACCCCTGGCGGTCTCATCGCCGGAACCACGGGCAGCGCCTCGGCAGGCACCACCGGCAGCCCCACCGCGGGTACCACTGGCGGCTACCCGGGCGGCGACAACGGCGGAGAGACCGGTGGCTATCCCGGCGGTGACAACGGCGGAGAAACCGGTGGTTACCCCGGCGGTGACAACGGCGGAGAATCCGGCAACCACGGCTACGGTGACCAGCCTCAGGGTCACGATGACCAGGGCCAGCCGCACGACATCCACGGTGCCTACGGCGCCGATCACTGAGATCACGACAGCGACTGCGCGTAGCACCAACGCCGGGGCAGGGCATGTGATGCCCACTCACCGTGCGGATGGGCGAGGCCGCAGCTGAACCTGCACCTAGCAGCGCGTTGAGCGCTCGTAGCCGTCGCCCGCACAGGCGACGGCTACGAGCAGCGCGCGGCGGATCGTCATCGACTCCGCCGCGCGCCGCCAGCGCGAGCAGGTGTCTTCGTCCGCCGCGGCGGCGGCACCCTGCCCATCAGCTTCTTCGCCGGTCAGCCTCCGGGCGGTGGCGACGCATCGGGCCGTGTGGAGTCTTGGAACTCCGCCCCGATATACGACTTGATGACATCAGTGATGAGCTGCCCGGAAGCGACCGGGTCCAGCGCCCTGGCCTGCAAACTCTCGTAGATGACGCCGCAGCGCTGCACGTCGGGGGGTTTCTCCAGATAGAGATCGCTGGTCAACCCTTCCAGGTACACAACCTTCCGGTCCGAGGCGTCGGCGAACTCGACGATCGAGAACCGCCCAGCCATGCCAGGATGCGCTCCCGCGTGGTGCGGGATGACCTGCACGGTGACGTGCGGTCGGCCGCCGAGGTCCAGCAGCCGCTCCAGCTGCTCCCGCATGACCTCGCCACCGCCTACGACGCGACGCAAGGCCGACTCGTCCAGCACGACCCACAAGTGCAGTGCGTGGTCCAGGTCGTCGACCCGCCATTGACGGCGCAACCGTACGTGAACCCACGTGTCGACCTGCTCTGCCGTAGCGTGCGGGATCGTTCCTGCAATAACTGCTCGGGCGTAGGCCGGAGTTTGCAGCAGTTCGGGGATCACCATGGATTCGTAGCAGCGGATGGCCGCAGCATCGGTTTCGAGGTCGATGTAGACGCTGTGCGGGATGTCGCCGTACTCCTTCCACCACCCGGATTGACCCGATTCCTCGGCCATTCGCATCAGGGCATCGACAACCTGTGGATCCTGAACTTCATACACCTCGCAGAGATCGCGGACATCGCGTGAGTTGACCCTGCGGCGACCGTTCTCCAGAAGGCTGATCTTTGCCTGCGAGACCAGCAACTTTTTTGCCACTTGCTGGGCTGTCAAACCCCTGCTCTGTCGAAGCGCGCGAAACTCCGATCCCAGTCGGCGTCTTCCGACAGTGGGATTGACGTGGGGCGACACAGGACAGCTACCTCCGCTACAGAAAACTGGGAACAGCCGCTGGGCGGCCGTACCGACGACCGCTCAGCGATCCGCCTGCAGATTAGGCGGTCAGGGCTGCAGGAACGATCATCTTCCGGCGTGTCTCCTTCTAATGGGTGGTTGACAGTGCCCCCCCGGGGCCCCCGGGCCAGGCGGTACGGGTTCTCGTCCCCAGCGCTGCAGGAGCGCATGCCGGTATCCACGAAGGTGTCGAGGTCGCCGACGATCTTTCACCGCACAGGGCACACCCGACGGGCACGACCGCTCACCCACTGGCCGAACAGCGGGCGGGCGGGCGACGTCGGATGAAGGTCCGGCAGGGTTCGAATTTTGGGACGCATGACCCGTGCACGACAGGTCATCCGCTGGCTTCGCGCCGGCGATCCCCAATGCTGTTCCGGCCCAGGTCGTCTCCGCAGTCGGCAGCCGATGCCTGGACGCGTCCGGAGGGTCGCTCACGGCGGGCGCACCTATCCAGATCCACCACTGCACGAGCGTCAACGCCGCACAGGCATGACTCATCCACCGAAGGCCGTCCCGTAGTTGATCTCTGCGCTGTCTCGGGCGTGGTGAAGCGTGGGCGGGGCGGGGGCTCGACTGACTCGCAGGCGGAGGGGCGAGTCCTCGGCGAGATGCGGGGCTTCGGCGGAGAGCGCCCCTGGAGCGATGTGTCCACCACACTGGAAATCAAAGAAGGACGTCGAACTCCAACTTCGAACGCCCGAATTCAATAAGTTACATAGACATCGACTCCTTGGGCGATTACACAACCGGGAGGCATTTCCGAAATAGAGTATTCAGTGCCGTCCGGTTTGATTGCACGTAATTTGCCATTGCAATCCGGAGAAGCGAGAACAAGTGTGAGCGTGTACTTGACCCGATCATCGCCCTTATTCCCGATCGGGCTGTTGATAAAGGTCCATTTTCCATTTCTGGATACAATGGGCCCTGGGCTATCTCCGTAGTCCTCGTAGTACGACTTGCTTCCGTAGTCGTAATCAAAGAGCCATGCTGACTCATTGCTCAGGCCACAGGCGTCGCCCTCGATTCGTACGCCGCGCGCACCATCGACCTGGCTCCCGCTGACTGGCGAGACGATTCTCACCTTTGCCGAGCAAGGGGCCCCAGTTGGCGGGGCGGAACCTCCCTGCGGCCCATCGAAAGAGGACGCGCCGGTCGTTGGGACCAGGCTGCCCGGCGGGGGCTTCGCGGAAGGCGCACTGGTCGAATTGACCCCCGATGGAGCACCACTATTGCTGCTCTCCGACCCATCGGAGAGCAGCAATACCAGCAACGGGGCAATGGACAGGAAGAGCAACCCAGATGTTAACATCCATAGTTTTTGAGGACTCGAGTCGTATCTCGACGGGTCCCCACTGGAGCCCGGTCTCACAGCAGAGCCGATGGGAGCATTTGGGCCCGTCACACTGTTTCGTCTCGCTTGATAGATCGCCGCACTCGCCGAAACGACCGCTGCCAGCACAAAGCCGGAGCCGGTAATATACGCAGCCTGAACAGCAACCTCCATGATCCCCCCAATAGTTCACTCATACAAAGAGTGAAGCAGCAGCCTATCTCGGCGATCATGGTTACGTCCTACCCTGTACCGAAGTAAATATCTTCTTTCCGGCGCGTCATCGATTCGACACGAACGCCAGTGCGGGAATTTGCTCTTTTCTTCTTGGCGTCATGCCGGTTGCGCGCCACTACCTCCGTTGGCGAAGCCAGACCGACACCGAGCGCGAATCAGTTGGTGCGGTGCGGCTCAGGACGTGCGGAGACTCTGCGCTCAGGGGCATCCGCCTCGGGCTGCAGCCAGGACTGCGCGCAGTCGTACCGCATTGATCCACGACAGACCGATGAACCACAACCGGACGGGTACAGAGGCCCGGCGGGCCAACATGCGTATTCCCTGCGGGGCGGCCGTGCGGCATGCAAGGGTTGGGTTCCGCTTCAGCTGACATACCGTCGGCCGGAACTTCGGGGGATGCACTGCCATGGCCGAACCACCCTTACCAGGCGATGATCCGGACGACGGGGCAACGCCCCCGGACCCCGCCGATCCCGACCCGGCCCCACCTCCTCCCGTACCAGCACCTCCTGGTTGGTTCCTACCAGCCTGCGTGGTAGCTGCGATCTGGACAGTGGCTCTGCTGGTCACTCTCGCGATCACTACCGACGGACTGTCGCGCGTCGTCGCCGGCTTCGGCGGCCTGGTGGCGGTCGTCGTCGCGGTCCTCGGCCTGTTCGCACCGCTGCGAATGCCGTCAGTTCCGCAGCAGGCGGTCACCTGGTCGGTCGTCGCGATCCTGTGCCTGGACCTGCTGACCTCCGCGATGTGGCCACTGTGGGCGTATCACCAGGCGAACACGGACAAGAACGTGACGGCCGAGGCAAGCCTCACGGGCAACAGAGGAGTGCTGCCCGGCGGCTCCGCCACTTTCCACAGTCCCGTCACGGTGTCCCGGAAGACCATCGCCGTCACCATCGAGGCCGTCGATACCGACGGCGCGCAGGGCAACTGCAGTCCAGAGACCGGATTGTCCTTGCTCAATGCCTCGGCGGCCGGCCCCGCCACTCCCATCACCACGGTCCCGGGCGAACCGGCCAGGATTCGGCTGCTCCCCAACCAGCGGCAGATCACTCTCACCGTGCGCGTGGAAAACCCCCGGGATCCCAACTGCGCGGTCGACCTGAGCCTGTCCAAAGTCACGCTCTCCAACTAGCACTCCCCCATCACCCCTCCGTACACCCACCATGGCGGGAGAACCATCGTGCGCCAGGCGCGCCACACCGCGATCACGCTTGCCGGCCTGCTCACCCTCGCGTTGGTGGTCAACTGTTCCGGGCCGGGCTCGTCAGGCGGCGATTCCGTACTCACCAGCCCTATCGTCGTCGGCACCGTGAACGACGCACCCGGCTTCGATACCGGCACCATCAACCAGTCCGGTTTCGACATCGACGTCATGAAGAACATCGGCGCCGCGCAGAATGCCAAGACGGTATCGACGATCATCGACTACGCGAGCCGGGAGAGCGGACTGCTGGACGGCAGCCTCAAACTCGTCATCGCCACGTACTCGATCACCCCGGAGCGGAATCAGAAGGGCATCGACTTCGCCGGCCCCTACATGGTCTCCCCGCAAGCACTCCTGGTTCGTGCGGACGACAAGCGGTTCACGCACAAGGCCGCTCTGAAGGACAAGAGCGTCTGCACCGTCGAGGGATCGACCGGCTCCAGGACGAAGATTCCCGGCGCGAACATGGCCACCCAGGTGCAGACCACACAGGACTGCCTCAACCTCCTGGACCGCTCCGACACCGACGCCGTCTTCAGCGACGCGCTCATCCTCTACGGCTACGTGAACTCCAACCCCACGAAGTACCAGGTGGTACTCCCCGGCGTCTTCGGTGAACTCCAGTACACGGGCATCGGCATCCTTGGGGGCCATCACGCCGACTGCGCCAAGCTCGACGAACTACTGAGCGCCTTCCTCGACAACCAGTGGGCCCAGGACTTCAAGAACAACTTCCCCGTAGCCGCACAGAAGTACTCCGGAGCCGACACCTCCACCGGGGACTACCAATCCATCTTCAAACCCACCGCACAGGACATGCAGCGGCTCTCCTGCAAGCTCTGACCGCGCGCGACCACAGCGTCAGTCGCGGCGCGATCCGCACGGCTGTCGCCGTCCTCCCGCCCGACCACACCGCCATCGAGGAGGACGTCCCCGCCTCGGAACTGTCGGTCACCCTCGGCATGCCGGTCAAGGTCGCCGACCCCTCCGCTCGGCCGGCCTGGAACCCGCCGAGCGGACTGCGCTCGACAAGGGGGCAACGGTTCGGCGCGGCCAGGGCTACACCCTGCGCGTGACCACAGTCCCCGCCGTGCACCGTCAGTTCCTCGACCGCTGCCAGCCGCTCGACGGCGGCCAGGATGTCCCGGCTGTTCCGGCCCGGCGCAAGGCCCGTCGCGAGTACGAGAACCGCGTCAGCACGCTCGCGCCGATCGGACCATGTTCTCAACGCCCCGTTCGGGTGAATGTACTGACCCGATGGGATCGCGCACGCTCGGGTGTTCGCTGGGCAAGCGCGCAGTGCCCGGCGCGTGGTGGCACGTTTCCTCCCCCGGAGGACGTCCACAGCCTGCCGAATCTGACGCCTCGGCATGACTAGTATCCCTGCAATCCGTACGCCTCGTGGAATTCCACGGGGAATTTCGGCAGTTCCGATCTCCATGGCACGCGCGTCCCCGTCAGGGGGCGGCCCCACGCGATCGGGCATCGGCTTGAATCGAACACGCTATTGATGGAGAAGGCTATGCAGAGCGTCACCAATGGCATTTCAGCGACGGCCCTGACGGGTGTCGTATGGGTCAAGAGTTCCCACAGCGATCCGGTCGGCAACTGCGTGGAAGCCGCTGCACTGCCCGGCGGAGAGGTGGCACTGCGCAACTCCCGCCACCCACAGGGGCCGGCGCTGGTGTACACACGGTCGGAGATCGCCGCTTTCCTGGCGGGAGCCCGGGACGGGGAGTTCGATCGTTTCATCTGATTCCCACAGAGGGACAAATCGGCGTTCGAGTGCACCGTGGGCTCCGAGATGGAAGGGTTATTCCCGACGTATTTGACTAGGAGCCCACGTGTCCGCCGAGCGTCTGCACATTGCCGCACTTGAGCCTTACCTCAATCCGGTCACCCCGACACCTTTCGTGTTGAAGAAGCTGGTGGGCAGTCTTCTGCAGCGCATGCGCCTGGAGGCGGACTTCACGGGGCCGGACGTCAAGCATCATCTGGGGATGTCGACCGCGAAGCTCTGCCGGATTGAGAGCGGTGAGGGCAAGCGGCCTGCCCACGAGTCCGATGTGGTCGCTCTGCTCGATCTCTACGGTGTCGAGGACGACGATGCCGCCGTGCTGTTGGCACTGTTGGCCAACGCCGACCGGCGCGGGTGGTGGCAGCGCGGCAACCCCAAGCTTTTGGACTGGCTGGATCGGTTCATCGATCTGCAGGAAGGCGCATCGCTCATCCGCACGTTCGAGCTGATGCTGGTGCCGGGTTTGCTCCAGACGGAGTCCTACGCCGAGGCAGTGATCCGTCGTGGCCGGAGGCCGACGTCGGAATCGGAGATCCTGCGCGCTGTCCGCTTGCGGATGCAGCGTCAGGAGCTCTTGGTGCGTCCCGGCGGCGCCACGCTGTGGGCGGTCATCGACGAATCCGTGCTCTACCGGAACTACGGTGGGGCGCAGGTGATGGCGGAGCAGCTGCAGCGGCTGCTGGCCCTGTCGGAGTTGTCCGAGAACGCCTCGCGTGTCCGTCTGCAGATCATCCCTCAGTGTCCTCCGGAGGCGGTGGCACCGGGCATGGCCTTCACCTACCTGCGGTTCCCGCACCAGGACTTGGCGGATGTGGCCTACACCGAGCTGCCCAAGGGCGGTGTGTTCGAGGAGGACCCCGAACACACCGCGGACTACCGGATGCAGTTGGACCTGCTGTCGCAGATCGCCTTGACGCCGGCTGATACCCGGGCGTTGCTGCGCGCCACGATCAGAGAGCGCTACAGCTGATCGGACCCCTGCGGCAGCCGCTCAGGGGAGGCGGACGACCCCGCCGAATTCGGTCCATTCCTGAGTGGCCTGATGGGGGAACAGATCGGTATCCGGACGCCAGGTGGAGACTTCCACCAGGCCCGGGGTGAGGATGTCCATGCCGGTCACGAAGTCCTGCACGTCCTTCTCCTCGCGGACCCGGCCCCAGTGGCCGTGTGTCTGTTCGTCCATGAAGGTGGTGACGAAGTCCCGGACCTTGGGGTCGTCGCTGACGAGTTGGCACACCACCAGGAAGCTGCCCGGTGCCAGCCGGTCAGCGACCCGGCGCACCAGGGCGGCGGGGTCGTCCTGGTCGGGGATGCAGTGCAGGACCGAGACGAACAATGCGGCGGTGGGCTGGTCCGGGTCGATGAGCCGGCGGGTGTCGGGGTGTTCGAAGATGGTGTCGGTGTCGCGCATGTCGGCGTGGATGACCGTGGTGGAGGTGTTCTCCTCCAAGATGGCCCGCCCATGGGCCATGACCATCGGGTCGTTGTCGATGTAAACGACACGGCAGGACGGGTCGACGCGCTGGGCGACCTGGTGGACGTTGTCCTGGGTGGGCAGGCCCGACCCGTGGTCGACGAATTGGCGGATGCCGTACTCCGAGGCCAGGGTGCGTACGGCCCGCTGCAGGAAGCGCCGGTTGTTGACCGCAAGTGCCTTGGTGCTGGGCACCTCTTCGAGTAATGCTGCGCATGCGTCCTGATCGACGGGATAGCTGTCCTTCCCGCCGAGTAGGAAGTCGTACATTCGGGCGACGCTGGGCACGTTCACGTCGACCGTCACGGGCAGAGGTGTGTCGCTGTAGCTCATCGGGCCCCCATCGTGCCGTGCAGGCACGCTCAACTCGCTCGATTCACGCAAGGTGCCATCGTAGGCAACACTGTGTAGCCGTGACCAGGGCGCGAATGGGGTTTCACGGAGCACATCGTGGCGAACACGACATCGCCGAATCTGCTCCGACGCTTCCCCGGAGGCCAAAACCAACCGGTTGCAGCACGGCCGCCCACGGACGGCTGTCGGGGTTGCTGGCCGCGCCGATCACCGACGCCACCGCGCTCACCGTTCGCCGGAGCCGCGCTGGCCGGACCGCTCGGCGGCGACCATCCGGTGTTCCTCGTGCTGGCGGGACTGTCCGCGGCGGGCACATCGCCCGTTTGCGGGTGTCTACCGCAGCGCGGACCGCACGATGGTGACTGCTTCATCGGGGGTTGCGTGCGTGTCGATGCCGAGCACGTGAATGGTGCCGAGCGTCCGCGCCGGGCCGACAACGCGCAGAGTGCGATGGGTATGGCCGCCCGGCTGAGGATGGATGATCACGGCGGTCGGGGTGTCATCGGGGGCGTAGCCGGCGATGTAGGTGAGGAGTTGGTGGACGTCGTCGGCGCCAACGCTCTGGCGGTCGTAGCGCTTGTACTTGGCGTCCACCGGCAGCAGCCGCGGCTGTGCCGTGTCACGGGCGGGGAGACTCACCAGAACGTCGGGGCGGAATGTCGAGCTGTTCCCCAGGTCGCCGCGGACGGTGATCCCGGTCGCGCCGCCGGCGGGGACAGTTCGCCCGCCGTTGGCTGCCGCAGCCTGGGAGACGAGGCGTCGGACGACTGATTCCCAGAGGGCGGGCATGGCCAACAGCAGACTCTCCGCCGTGGCCCCGTGGTCGGCAAGGATGTCGGTGACACCGCCGCCGCGCAGGAGCAGACGGGCCCAGCTGTGGGCAGCGTGGTAGCGGACGTTCAGGCGGGTGTACTGGACTCGGTCCAAGGCGCGCAGGGCCGCGCCAGGAGTAGGGGCGTGCGAGAACGCTGCGGCGGTCTGGTGCAGGGCGCGGGCAAGGTCGGGATTGCGCGCCAGTGGCAGCGCGGCTTTCAGCGCCGTGCCCAGCACGCGGTTGTCCCAGATGTCGGGTTCACGGTCGAAGGTGCGCACATGCAGCTGGTCGAGTTGGCCGTATCGGCGCGTGGCCTGAGCGGCGACATCCAACCGTCCGCGCACCAGGGGTTCCAGTCGTTCTTGGCGCACGTAGTCCCGTCGCAGCCCATCTCGCAGCAGTGCCTGGCATTCCGCCAGAAGTGCGGCGGCGATGAGGTCCGCATAGCCGTCGTGGTCGGTGGCCCAAGGCCGCGCGGTGGCTTGGTGTGGCACCGGCGCGGCGAGGGCGTAGGCGAGCCAGCGCATGAGTTGTGCGCCGGGGATGGCGAACTTGGGCTCGAGGACGAGTCGGACCCGGTCCAGTATGAGGACGCCGACGGTGGCATCCGCCTTCAGCCGCCACCCTGTGCGATCCGGTGTCAGAGTGAGGCCGCCGCGGTCCTGGAGTGCGTGCAGCCGGTCGACATCGCGCGAAGTGAGCTGCTCGATTCCGATTCGGGCGGACTGGTACTCGCCGAGGCGGATCTCGGTGCGTTCAGGCATCGGGGCCCGGCTCGCCGCTGGTGAATTCGGTGGCCAGGGCGGCGACAAGGTCCTGGGGAGTCATCAGCGACGGGCGTCCGGTGTCCGCGTCGACCAGACGGCCGAGGATCTGGTGCAGCAGGTCGGCCCGACCCAGGCAGTAGTCCTCCAGAAGCGGGATCACCTCGTGGTGGAAGGCGGCAGCGAGTTCGCCTTCGGTGGCGATCGGCCCACTCGCGCACAGCAGGTAGGCGTGCCCGATCTGGTGGTCGGCGTCGAGGTGTCGAGTGATGCGGGTGTTGAGGGACTCGAAGAACGCGGCCAGATCCAGGGGGCCGACCGTGCCCGAGACGGCGTCCGGGTCCGGGGCGACGGGCAGGAAGGCGAAGCGGCGGCGGATGGCGGCGTCCAGGTGGCTGGTGCTGCGGTCTGCGGTGTTCATCGTCCCGATGATGCGAAGGTTCGGTGGCACCGAGAAGCTGCGTTTGCTGATCGGGAGGGTAACCGGCAGGCCGCGCTTGTCCATCTCCAGCAAGGTGATCAGCTCGCCGAAGATTCGCGGCAGGTCGCCGCGGTTGATCTCGTCGATGACCAGCAGGAAGGTGTGCTCGGGTTGCGCGGTGGCCGCCTGGCACAGGGTGTGGAACAGCCCGTCGGACAGTGCGAGGGTCAACCCGGGACCGACGGCGGAGAGGTCGGGCTTGAATCCTTCGACGAAGTCCTCGTAGCCGTAGGAAGGGTGAAAGGTCACCAAGCGCACCCGTTCACCGGTCAGCACGTCTGCCAGCGCCTCGGCACGTGGGGCGGAGTCGGCGGTGATCGCGTCGGCCCGGCCACCGAGGGCGAGGGCGACATTGAGCGCGAGCCGGGTCTTGCCGGTGCCGGGCGGTCCGTGCAGGATTACCTGCCCCTTGCGCTGCAGCGCGTCCAGCACGCCTTGGACCTCCTCGGGGAGCTCCAGCGGCTGTGCTCCGTTCGGTGAGCTCCCGGTTGCGGCGGAACCGGCGCGGCGCGCGGTGAACTTGGCGAAGCGTTCGGGGTCCACCTTGGCGAAGGTGGAGCGCCAGCCGTGCTGCGGTTTCGCCAGAACCTGCGCGTGGGAAGTGTCCCAATGCACCGGGACCAGGTGTTGGAACTGCGAGCGGTCCGGATCGAAGCGGTAGCCCCCGGTGACGGTACCGGTGGCCAGGATCTCGGAGACGCCGCGGTTGGCCACCACCCGGTCACCGGCTTCCAGGTCCCGGAAGGCCAGCAGCCTCCGCGCAGTGCTCAGGCTGCCGCCGGTGTTGTCGGGCCCGGCCACGTCCAGAGCCTGCTTCAGCTCGCTGTCGCTCTGGTACTGGCCCAGGTCGCCCACCTCGTCCCAGGCGACGCAGATGAACGCGCCCTCCAGGCAGTCCTGCCACAGGCGGCCGCGCTCACCGGGGGCGATCTTCCAGATCGTGCGCTGCCGCGGACGCGGATCGAAGTCCTGGTAGAGGAAGTGCATCACCTCGTGCCCGGTCCAGGCTTCGAACTCGGGCCGCGACCGGACAAGTTCCCGCAGCTTGCGGTTGAGGCGCCACGTCGGTGCATCACGCTCGGGCGCCGCGCCGAGCAGGGTCAGGAATCGGCGTAGATGGTCCGACGAATAGACGGGCAGGAAATGCTCGGGGAAATAGGTGGCCAGCGACTTGGTCACCAGCGCCGGCCCGAACCGCAGGACATCGAGGTCGTCCAGGGCTTCGAAGTCTCCTGCGGCCGCCGCCTCGAAGGCCTGCACGTACTGGCCCCGTAGCTGCGCCCAGGCATCCTGCTGCTGCAGATTGCGCAGCGGCGCCGCCACGCGCCACTCGCCGGAGTTGTGTCGGTACATGATGTGCTTCGCGGCGCTGCCGCCCTTGATGCTGCCCAGACGCGGGACGCCGAACTCCATCAGCCGGCAGTACGTCATGAGCGACCCCGCCGGGTCCAGGCCCAGCGCGTAGCGCTCCAGTGGCAGCGTCGGCCATTCCTGCAGCGGGAACTCGGTGAGTACCCGCTTGCGCTCGTCCTCGGCCAGGGCTTGGTCCTCGGCCGCACCGCTCCGGTCGAACCTGGCCGCCGCCACCCGCACATCCACCGTGTCGTTCATGAGAGTCAGCATGGCGGAGCACGGGCACCTGCGGTTCCCGTCTGCGAACAATGGAACCGACGTGCGGTCCCTTCCCTCAGCACGACTCGCCCTGGGCGCCGACCGGCCAAGCCGCCGCCGCCCAACCCGCCGCCGCACAACCAAACCGATCGGCGACTGGACCCTGAGGGCTACATCACCTCCGCGGCCTGAACTGGGCCGTGAGCTGCTGTCCCAAGGGCGCCGACCGGGTCATCTGCTGGGGCTGTGGCCTCAACGCGCCCGGGCCCGCAAGCACCGCCTGATCGGGTCGCGGCAACCTGATCCACTCGGGCAGTAGTTGACACCAGATTCCGCTCTCCATGGCGGGAAATCCGCCGGCAGAGCCCGCCATTTGCAGCCGGTGTCGACCACGTAGCGGATCGCGTCGACGATCTCGCGGCGATGGTGCTTCTCGGGACGCCCGTGGCTGTTTCGCAGGCCGGGACGGGCAGGAGGGGTTCGATCAGGGCCCGCTCGGCGCCGGGGATGGGGTAGCGGCGACGGCGCATTGCGGTTGGCCTTCAGGGCCGGCGCTGCCCGGGCCGGGTGTTCGGCCGGGCCCGGGCAGACGGAGAGGTCAGTAGCTGTTGATGAGGTCGAGGGTGGATTCGACGGCACGCGCCGCGGGCCGAGCGAGCGCGGCCAGGCACAGCGCGGGGCGCCGGCCGAGGCGCGGCCGGTCGGCGGGGAGGGGTGCCGGGGCCAGCGGCACCCGTCCGCAGCCTTACACCAGCCGCTTGATCTCGCCCCGCACCCGGTAGAAACCGCCGGATGAGGTGTGCAGCGCGTCCACCACATAGCGGGCGCCGATCTGCCGCATGGAGCGCGGGAACTGGACGTGCCACGTCGGCTCAAAGCCGTCCGAGACGACGTGGACCCGCAGCCGCCCGCCAACCTGCACGCACTCCACGACGATCCCGGCCCCGGGCGCGGGCACCGCGCTCACCGTCGCCACGGTCGCCGCCGGGGTGTAAGTCGGCAGCGCGGCAGCTTCCTTGACATCCCTCGCCACCGGCACCGTGCCGGTCTGCGCCGCCGCGATCGCCGCCGCGCTCGCGTCGATGCAGGCCAGCGAGCCGTCCGTCGTCACGATGTAGAGCTTCTCGTCCCGGTACTGCATCGAGAGCGCCGAGCCGCCGCCCGTGCCCAACTTCCACAGCCGGATGCCATCCGCGTCGAAACAGTAGACCGAGGAGGCGGAATCGCCCGCGAAGACGTACTGGCCGCCCTGGGACGTGGCGCAGGAGTACACCGCGGTGTCACAGGCGTACGTCGCCTCGATCCGGCCCGTTGCTTTCGACAGGCGCTCCACCACACGCCGCCCCGTGCCGGCGTACACCGCGGTGTCCTCCTGCCACCCGAACAGCACGTTCCCCGTGGTGCGGGTGTGCCACAACTCCCCGCTGCCGTCGGCCGCGTAGGCCGTCACCCCCTGGTTGTGCCCGTGGAAGACCGCACGGTCGTCCGCCCGCACCATCCACGCACTCGAGCCCGCCGACCTGCGCGACCACTGGAACTCGTCCTCGTGGTCGATGACGGTCAGACCGCCGTTGCGGTCGGCGACGTTCAGCACGCCCTCGTGGATGTCCAGCCAGAAGATGTCCACGTCGTCGGCGATTTCATAGGCGGCGAAGGGCACCTTCGACGACAGGTCGTACACCTTGCCGTCGTCACACCCCGCATAGATCCAGAAGTCGTCCGCCACCAGGCACTTGACCCCGTCCGGCAGCGAGAACCGGGCCAGCACCTCGCCGTCGTGGCCCAAGGTGTAGACATCGCCGCGCTGGTTCCCCACCCAGCAGCGGTCCTCGTCGATATGGATCCCGAAGGCCGAAGCGCCCGTACGGAACCGCCACAACACCGGCGCCGTCGCCCGCGCCGTGGAGGGCGCCGAGGTCACCTGGCGTCGCGTCACCGCACGCGCTGCGCGCTGCCCCGCCACCGCCGGCGCGTATCCCTTCCGGACCTTCTCACCAACCTTCTTCGCCGCCGCGGCCTTCGCCTTCTCCCCCGTGGGAAACGTCGAGATCTGCAGCTGCCCGGCCGCGCCGATCCGCCCGTACCGCACGGAAACCGTCGTGCCGTCGACGGTCACCTCGTAGAACTTGTGCGCCCCGCCGTCGTCCTGCGACAGCTCCAAATACGTCGTCTCTTCCGCCCGCGCAGCCGCCATGACACACCCCTCCCCACGGACCGGCCAGCGCGGCCGATCTTCCATGATCTCAAGGTAGCCGCCGCCACTGACAAACGGTCACCCAGAGTCGTGACCGCAGGTCAGGCTCAGGAGAGGCGCTCGGGCGTGCTGTTGCTCTCCGGCGACGCACACCCTGCGACACCGTCAACCACACCGCCGGCGTGCGCCGAACCGTGCGCCAACCCTCGCGAACGGATTCCCCGCAATCCGCGACCCCGATATTGGGATCGTGTGAGCCAGCACTGCGAGGATGCCGCATGGCGTGAGGTCACAAAGCAACGTGAGGTGAGAATGGACGGGCGAGAACTGATCCGGGCCTTCAGGAAGAGGCCAGGCATGTTCATCCCCAAGGGCGACCCGCTGGGATTCGACCAGGCGGTGACCTTCCTTCTCGGAATGGACGTAGGGAGCGGGGACGCTCTCCTGTTCGGGTTCCGTGAGTTCTTGGTCCTCAAGCTCGGAGAGGGCCACAATCTGACCTGGTCAGGGCTGGTCGTCAGGCTCACCGTGCCGGTCGTCCAGTTCCGCTGACCCCTGAACAGGATCGGGAAGCCGTGGTGCGGCTGTTCGACCTGCATACGGTCGGAGGATCCCCCGACGCCGCCTGCGGACGGCGAGGGCTGACCAGTCGCGCCGGGTCGTCATCCAGGCCATCATCTCCGACCGGGCCCATCGTGCGGCCGTACTTCAGCGCCGGCTGATCTGCCTGGTCCACAGCAACGCCCCCGACATTCCATTCGACCCGGCCGGCGCCATGCCCGTCATGTGGAACAGCGACGAATGGCTGGACGCCTTCTGGTTCGTCCACGAGGCGTGCACGGGGGAATGAACCCTGACATCGTTCGGGAACGCCGCGGTCAGCCGGGACATGACCAGCGCGATAACGGCGTGCCGGTCTCGGCGGGCAACCGTTTCGGAGGCGGTCAGGCCCAGCGGGCGGGGCGGCGCAGACCGGCATGGTGGGCAGACCGATCAGCAGAATCGGAAGAGCGCGTGGTCGTCTCTCGGCTCAGGCGGTTTCAGGCCGTCGGAACGCGTCGGCGTTGCGCGCGCACCAGTCCGCGAAAGTCCGCGGCTTGCGTCCGAGTAGTCGCTCGACGGTGTCCGTCCGGAACCCGATGGTGTCGGCGCGCATGAGGTTGAAGCCCTCGGTGACGGCTTCGGCGAGTGCCTGGGGTGCCCCGTTGGGGAAGCGGAACCGTACGGCCTCGTCCGGTGTGGTCACTTCTCGGACCTCGATGTCGCGGCCGATCGTCTGGGAGATGACCCGAACCTGCTCGGTGACGGTGAACGTCTCATCGCCGGTGAGGACGTACTCCTTGTCCTGGTGGCCGGCCTCGGTGAGGACGAGGGCGGCGACCGCGGCGATGTCCGCGGGGTCGATCGGCGCGTAGCGGCCCGGGCCGACCGGGTCGAGGACGTTTCCCTCGCGGATGGTGGGTAGCCAGTCGAAGGCGTTGGTCATGAAACCGCCGGGCCGAAGGAATGTGGCGGGTATTGCGGAGGCGCGGATGATCTCCTCGCGTTCGTGATGCCAGCGGGCCATCGCGGGCAGCGGGTCAAGGGCGACGTGGAGGGAAGACAGGTGCACGATGTGGCTCACCCCGGCGGCCTCGGCCGCGGCGATGGCGGCGGCGGTGTAGTCAGTGCCGATGCCCTGGGTGAGCAGGAAGAGTTTGTCGACGCCGGCGAAGGCCGGCGTCAGTGTAGAGGGATCCCCCAGGTCGCCGACGGCGCGCTCGGCGCGGTCGGACAGTCCGGCAGCGCGGGCGGGGTCGCGGACGAGGAGACGAAACTTCGCGCCCTTCGCGTCGAGTTCGCAGGTGAGTTCACGGCCGATGTGCCCGGTGGCTCCGGTGACCAGTATCATCGTGGCTTCCCAAAGTCGTTTGCCGTCTAACGAATCGCAAGGAACGTTAGCCGGTGAATGATTAGCCGTCAATCGACTTGCTTGCGGCTCGGGCATCCGCTTCCGCACATCACCGAAAGGCCCCGATGGCAGAGTTCCTGGACCTGCACGGCAGAACGTCGAAGGTCCTCCGAGCCCTGGCCGACGCGGCCATGCGACGCCATGGGCTGCACGTCGGACAGAACTACCTGCTCGCGGCGCTGTGGGAGCGTGATGGCAGCACGCCAGGCGAGGTCGCCGCCGCGCTGAACGTCACGACGCCCACCGTCGTCAAGATGGCTGACCGGATGACCGCCTCCGGGCTGCTCACCCGTCGCCGTGATGACCGGGACAACCGCCTCGTCCGGCTCTGGCTCACCGACGCGGGGCGTGCGCTGCAGCAACCGGTCGCAGCGGAACGGCGGTTGATCGAGGAGAAGGTCACGGCGGATCTCACCGAGACCGAACGTGAATCCCTCTTGACCGCCCTGGCGAAGGTCCATCGGGCGGCGAGCGAGCTACTGCGCGAGCCCATCGATTACGGCGACTCCGCCATCACCTGACACTCCCGCGCCCCCTATCTGAACAGATCCGACAAGCACGAAGACGGCTTCCTGCCCACTGACTTCCTCGGTCCCCGGAGGATGCCTTGGGCTGCGCGGCCGGCCACTACCTCTCAACCCCGAGAAGCCACACACAACAATGAAGCCGTATCCGCCCCTGGTAGCGGGCCTGGCTGCGGTCCAACAGATAACCGCGCCCCGGTCGGGTTGCGGCGTAAATTGTGCCGATGACCGAATCCCTGCCGCCTGGCGGCGCTGTGCTCGATGCGGACGAACTGGAAGCCCGCTGGGCGGATGCCTGGCGTCCGGAACAAGTCGCGGAGCGGTTGAGCGGGATCGATGCGCCCTGGTGCGTCGCGGCGGGGTGGGCGCTGGATCTGTTCCGCGGGGGGCAGTCGCGGCCACACGGCGATCTCGAGATTGCGTGCCTGCGGCGGTGTTCCCGGAGATCCGGGACCGCTTCCCCGAGTGCGTGTTTGACGCGGTGGGTTCGGGGCGGGTCCGCCCGGGGGCGGGAGCTGAAGCGCTGGCGGCCACGTACCAGACCTGGCTGCGGGATCCGGCGAGCGGTCAGTTCCTGTTTGACGTCTTCCGCGAGCCGCACGAGGGCGGGACGTGGATCTGCCGGCGGGATGAGTTGGGACGGGCCGCACCAGTAGATGGCCAAGGGCGATCTACTGCTCTGACCGCATAGGTTCGCCGGGTTGGCCGGTCTAACCTGGCTCCATGACGGGGCAAGTGAGCACGGTGGTGCTGATGTGCGGTCTTCCCGGAGCGGGCAAGACCACCTACGCGATGGATCTGGTGCGACGCGGTTACGCCCGGCTGTCGATCGACGAAGTGGTCTGGCAACGGCTCGGGCAGCGCGACGCCGGCCTGGTGCTGGAATCTGAGGCGTTCGACCGGCTCAAGGAAGTGATCCGCCGCGAGCAACGGCAGGAACTGGTCGAGCTGATGCTGGCCGGGCGTGACGTGGTGGTGGACTACAGCTTCTGGAGTCGGGCCGCCCGCGACGACTACAAGGCGCTGATTGAAAGCCACGGTTGCCAATGGGAACTGGTCCACCTCAAGGCTGACCGGACGACGCTGGAGCGCCGCCTCGAAGTACGGAGCGGCGTAGAGGGTGCCAATGCCGTCACCGTGGATGAGACGCTGTTCAACCGCTACCTGGCCAACTTCGAGGAACCGAGGGGAGAGGGTGAGCGGGTCGTCATGCAGTCCTCGACGTGAGGATCTGAAGCCGTTCGGCGGGGGTGGGACGCCCGCCCCAGCCCTGCAGGCAACTTTTACTACGCCTCCATGCCCCACATGGTCGCCGGTGACTACAACGGCGACGGCCGCGACGACCTCGGCGTCATGTACGGCTATGGCACCGCGGGTCGGTGATCGGTGATACGGGCGGCCAGGGGGTTGGGGCGGCTGAGGGTGGTGGCCAGGAGTAGTCGTATGGTGGCGGGCTCCAGGGGGCTTGGGCGGGCGGGAGTTTGAACGGTCCTGCCCGGTTGGCCATGAGGATCAGCATCGTCGCCGCGACGAGCAGGGTGATGACGATGAGGGCAAGGCCGAGAGGGTTGCGGGGGTTGTAGTAGTAGCGGCTGGTTCCCCAGTTGCTTCGCTTGAAGACCGGCTCGTCGTCGTCATGCACAGGCTGTGTCCCAGGTCGAAGACTGGCCGGGGCCCGCGCCTCCGGCGGGCTTCCGCTCGCCCCCGCCGGGAGCTGATGGCACTTTGGTCAGGCGGCGCAGCCGGCCACCTTCCGGGCTGCCGGGAAGTACGCCCCGCCGGGGTCGGTCGCGGCGGTGACGACTGAATGACGTCCCTCGTCCTAACCGACTGACCAGCAGACATGACAGAGCGTCAAATTCCGGCCGTGGCAAGCAGATTGCGGGTGAATTGCCGTCCGGGAAGGCGAGTTGGCGACCGGAAAGGGTTGACGTCGAAAGCTGGTCTAGTCCAATGTTGAGCCCAGGGTCCGTGCGCGTGTCCAGCCTCTCGAGGGGTGCGTCCGCCGCCCACCGACCGTCATGGGCTCCACGAAAGTGGTGCCCAGCGCGCCGGGAGTCGACCCTGGATTCGTCGTGCCCTCGATCCGCCCCCCGCCACCGAAGACCCGAGCCTGGAAGGACCGCATGACCGAGTCCGACCGACACCTGCACCATCTTCACCACCGCTACCCGTCCCGCAGAGTGTCCGCAATTGCCCCGAGAATGCCGTCAGGGCGGTCCAGGTCCAGGACCTTGCGAGGGTGTCCGCCTTCGCAAGGAACGTGAACATGACCCGAGCGCGGAGATAGACATGGCACGCCAACAGCAATCAGGGCCGGCCATAGGCCCTCACCGACGCGGCCCGGACGGCCGAAGCCACGGGCATCGGCCAGGTACTGCGATGAGGAGACCGGGACCGGCCCCGATCAGTGCGGCTCTGCACGCCGCCCTCGCGACCGAGTCCGAGGACCGGATCATCTACGACCTCGCCGGGATCGGCGAGCGGTACAGGTCACTGACCGAGGAACTACCAGGCGTCGACGTCCGGTTCGCAATGAAGGCGTGCCCGGTCGACGAGGTGTTGACCCACCTGGTGGCGCAGGGCGCGGGCTTCGACGCGGCGAGTCCCAACGAGATCGCTCAGGCGGTCAGGACCGGCGTGTCACCGGGTCGGATCCACTACGGCAACACCGTCAAGTCCGACCGGAACATCGCCGAGGCGTACCGCCTGGGTGTCAGGGACTTCGCGACCGACAGCCTGGAGGACGTCGCCGCGATCGCGACCCACGCTCCGGGCGCCCGGATGTTCTGCCGGCTGGCCACCAGCGGGGAGGGCGCGCTCTGGGGGCTCAGCCGGAAGTTCGGTTGCTCGGCTGCCGACGCGGTGCTCGTCCTGGAGGCCGCGCGGGCGGCGGGACTGTCACCGGCCGGGGTGTCGGTGCACGTCGGCTCGCAGCAGATGACGTGCGACGCCTGGCGGGAGGCCTTCCATCGCATCGGCGACCTGCTGGTGAGCCTGCGGCGGAGCGGGATCCTGCTGGACCACGTCAACCTCGGCGGCGGCCTGCCCGCCCTCGGCTATCTGGACCGCCGGGGCAACCCGCTCGACCCGCCGCTGGACAAGATGTTCGTGGTGATCCGGGAGGGCATGCAGCGGCTGCGGGAGATCTCCGGCTCCGAGCTGGACTTCGTCATGGAGCCGGGCCGCTACCTGGTCGCCGACCAGGGCGCGATCAAGGCGCACGTCCTCCGCCTGTCGTCGCGCCGGCAGCTCGACGGCGAGCGCGAGTACTGGCTCTACCTGAGCTGCGGGAAGTTCAACGGCCTCTACGAGATGGACGAGCTGCAGTACCGGCTGGTCTTTCCGTCCCACCGGGACGGGGAGTACGTTCCGGCCGTCGTCGCGGGCCCCAGCTGCGACAGTGACGACGCCTACGCCCAGGAGCACAGTCGGGTCCAGGTGCCCAGGGCGGTCGCCTCCGGAGATCCGGTGTGGATCCTCTCCAGCGGCGCCTACGCGACGAGTTACATGACCCAGGGGTTCAACGGCTTCGATCCGCTTCCGTGCGGTTGGACCGCCGGTGAGCCCGAAAGATCCGCGGTGACGGACGACGAGGCGAGTCCGCCGGCCTGATCCCCCGCGGGCACGCTCCGGCCGTTCGCCGCCACCGGCGCGAAACGCGCGTGCCATACGCCCGCCTGACCCACATGGCCCACCTGACCCACCCGTTTTCTGGAGTTCCTACATGCCCGCCCCCGATCAGTATCTTCACCGAGCCGCCTCCCGCCGCCCGTACTTCAGTGCGGACGGCGAGACGTACCTCGCGCCGACCCCGCTCAGGGACCTCCGCAAGGAACAGCCCCTGCGCGTGCTCTCCGAGGCGGACCTCGCCTTCTGGCAGACCTACGGCTATGTCGTGGTCAAGGAGGCGGTCCCCGCCGAGTCCGCCAGGAGCCTGCTGGACTTCGCCTGGGACTTCCAGGGCCTCGACCCGAACCGTCCGGACACCTGGTACGAGCAGCGGCCCTACCGTGACGAGCTGGACCGCCATCTGCACGTCTACGGCTTCGTCGAGGCGTACCACCACCAGCTGGTCTGGGACAGCCGGCAGACGCAGCGCGTCTACGACGCCTTCGCCGACGTCTGGGACTGCGAGGAGCTCTGGGTCACCCTCGACCGTCTCAACCTCAACCCGCCCAACATCAAGAACCGTGACCGCGCCCTCATCGAACCCACCGACAAGGGCTTCGACATCGAACTCCACTGGGACATCGACAGCACGCTCGGCGTCATACCGCAGCGGGTGCAGGGCATCATCGCGCTCACCGACACCCGGCCCGACCACGGCGGCTTCCAGTGCAACCCCGAGCTGTTCCGCCGGTTCGACGAGTGGAAGCTCGGCCAGCCTGCCGACCGCGATCCGATCCGGCCCGCCGTCGACCGGGACGCATACCCGGTGGTCCGGCCGGAGCTGTCCGCCGGCGACCTGCTGATCTGGAACGGCGCCCTGGCCCACGGCGTCGCCCGCAACACCTCCGAGAACGGCGTCCGGGCGGTCCAGTACGTCTCGATGATGCCCGCTCTGGAGGAGAGCGAGCAGCTACGCCGCTCCCGGATCAGCTCCTGGGAGACCCTCAGCACTCCGGACTGGAACGGAACCCTGGTCGGCGACGCCGTCACGCACGAGTCGCTCCGGTACAAGGCCGCCGAACTCAACGAGCTCGGAGAGAAGTTGCTGGGCCTCACCTCCTGGCACGGAACCTCCGGGCACGGAACCTCCGGGCACGGAACGGAGTCCGCACAGTGAGTCTCCGCACAGTGGGTCGTGGTACCGACCTGCGCAGGATCTGCCTGACCCTTCCCACCAACCGGGCCTGCACCGCGACCATCGCCGACATCGGCGAGGAGGCCGCCTACGCCGCCGGGCGGTTCGACGTCGAGGTCCACCTGCTGATCCTCGACTCCTCCGACGCCTCGACGTTCGCCGATCACGCCAAAGCCGTCGACGCACTCCCAGCTGTGCCGAACGTGATCGTGCACCACCTCGGCGAGGCGCGGCAGCGCGACTTCCTGCGGGAGGTGATCAAGCGCTCCGGTCAGGCCGAACCCGAGCTGCTGCTCGACCTGATGCTGCCGGCCGCCGTCTCCTACGGAGCCTGCACCAACCGGGCCTTCCTGCTCGCCGCCGCACTCGGCTGCGAGTCGATCCACCGCCGGGACTCGGACAGCGGCTACCAGACCCTGGACGGCAAGCCGGTCTTCCCGATCCACCACGAGCTGCTGTCCCTCGGGAAGCCGGGGGCCGACGCCGCCGACGGCGTCACCGAGAACGCGCTGGACCCGGTGCACGGCCGGAAGCCGGTGTCGATGGTGGGCGGATCGTTCGTGGGTGAACTGTCGGTCGACGTCAGCGAGATCAAGGAGACCGACCCCGGGATCTACCACGACGTGGTCAGCCTGTGGGCCCCGCCCGAGTGGCCGGCGGAGGAGGTCCAGGGCCTGGTCCAGGAGTCGTTCATCGGCGCCGGCACCGAGCCGTTCAGCGTCGACCGGTCGGTGCTGGACGTCCCGGACATCTGGCGGTTGGACATGTGCAACATCGGCTTCGACCGCGAGTTGTACGAGCGCGTCCCGCTGCCGCCCGCGACCGACACGATCGGCAGCGACTACTTCCTGCTGCACGTCGTCCGTCATGCCCCGCTGCCCGCGGTCGTGCACAACCGCCACATCGTCAACTTCTACACCGCGGAGCGGCGGACCGGCAGCGGATTCACCGACTACCAGGTGCGGTTCGTGAAGTTCCTGCTGTCGATGCTCTATCTCCATCCCGTCTACTTCGACCTGGAGGAAGCCGGTCCGGCACTGCTCGACCCGCAGCATCATGTGCGCGCCGCCTCGATATCCGGCTTCGTCCGGCGGTCCACCGGTGCGGACCGCACGGAGAACATCCGGCGGCTGGACGTCATCGACCGCTGCTACCGGCAACTCGGCCGCAAGTACGCCGAGTTCGCCGACCATCTGGTGCCGCTGCGGCAGGGACTGCTCGACCGGGCCCAGGTCGACACCGAGCACTTCGCGCTGCTGATCGACGCGTGGCGTCCACTGGTGGCGGCGAGCAGAGCCGTCGGTCGACCCACCGGTCAGTCCACCAGTCGATCCACCGGTCGATCCACCGGAAGGGCTTGAAGAGTGGCCGACGACACCATCCGCCTCCGCCGGCTGGCAGACACCGACTGGGACGAGGTCGTGGCGCTGGAAGCGCGCGCCTACGCCGCGAGCGGCCTGTCCGAAGGACCGGAGGTGCTGCGGTCCAGGGGCCGCGTATCACCGGCCACCTGCTTCGTCCTGGAGCACGAAGGGCAGTTCGGGGGCTATCTGCTCGCCCTCCCCTATCCGCCGGGCCAGTGCCCGGACCTCACGCTGACCGAAGCGTCCGACCACAGGTCGGCGAATCTGCACGCGCACGACTTCGTGATCACCGAGGCACTCCGCGCCAGGGGGCTGTCGCCGCACTTCGTGCGGCAGATCGAGCAGGAGGCGCGGTCGCAGGGCTTCGACCGGATCTCCATGGTGGCCGTCCAGCGCAGCCATGTCCTCTGGCGTCGCCTCGGTTACGCCGCCCACGCGGAGGTCGGCCTCCCCGAGAGCTATGGCACGGAGGCCGTCTACATGTCCAAGGCGCTGTAGAGCGCGCCCCGGACCGGGACAGCAGTACCCAGCGGATCCGCCGCGCGGATCACCATCGTCGGACGAAGTAGGCTGATTCACACATGTTTCGCATGCACGACCCCTTCCGCAGAGCGCAGTTGGCCATCGCGGCGCTGTTCCTCTTCCTCGGGTTCCAGTACGCCACCTGGGTCTCGCGGCTGCCCACGCTGAAGACGCACCTCGACCTGAGCGCGGCGCAGGTCGGCCTGCTGCTGATGGCAGGCGGTGCGGGGGCGGTGATCTCGTTCCCGCTGGTTCCGCCGGCGATGAAGCGGCTGGGCTCCCGGCTGTTGTCGCTGCTGTCCGCCCTCGTCCTGGGCCTGATCCTGCTGGTCCTGGCGGTACTGCCGAACTACCCGGTCACCCTGCTGGTCATCTGCCTCGACGGCGTGGCGGTGGGCTTCCTCAACGTCGCGATGAACGCGCAGGGAGCGGCGCTCGAAGTCGAGTACGGACGGACCGTGATGGCCAGGTTCCATGCCACGTTCAGCGCGGGCTCGCTCTCCGCGGCGCTGCTCGCCGTCGGCGTGAACCTGTTCACCTCGTCCCTGGCGGTGCACTTCACGGCGGCCGCCCTGCTGTTGCTGCTCGCGGTGGGCCTGACGCAGTCCGGGCTGCTGCCGCAGGACCAGCAGGTGGAGTCCGCGCCCGACGCCACGCTGAACTCCACTCCGGAGCAGGAGGCGGACTCCACGTCCGAGCAGGCGGAGCAGACGGAGCCGGCAGTGCGGCCGAAGCGCCGGCTGGTCCTGCCGACGCGGGTGACCATCTGGATGGGCCTCGCCATGGTGTTCGGCACCGTGACCGAGGGTGCGATGAACGACTGGTCCTCCCTCTACCTGAAGGACATCGCCGAAGCGGGACCGCGGGTGACACCGCTGGGGATCGCCGTGGTCTCCGGAATGATGGTGCTCGCCCGGATCTTCGCCGACGGCTGGCGCGCCCGCTGGGGCGACGGACGGATCGTCGTGGCCGGGAGCGCGCTCGCGGGGGCCGGACTGGCGGTCGCCCTGGTGGCCGGCGGTGTGTTCCCCGCGCTGCTGGGGTTCGCCTGCGTGGGCCTGGGCGTCGCGGCCGTCACGCCGTGCGTCTACGTTGCCGCGGCCCGGCAGGGGCCGGACGCCTTGGCCCTGGTCGCCGCGATGGGGACGATCGGCCTGCTGGCCGGACCGCCCGTGATCGGCTTCATCGCGAGCGGCAGCAGTCTGACGTGGGGCATGGGCGCCATCGCCGTCTCGGCGGTCCTGGTCTCCCTGTGCGCCACCCGGATCCGCTGGCCTGCCTTGGTCCCCGCCCAACCGACTCCCGCCGCGCGACCACCGGGCACCGTGACCGCCGACCGCTGACCGGCCGCCACCAACGGCTGACGGCTGACGGCCCACGCGGCCGACGGCCGACGGCTGGCTGCTGACCGGAGAAGTCAGGAACCTGGCGCCGTCTCGCGGTGGTCCTCCAGCACGGTTCCGGTTCCGCTTCCGCTTCCACCCGGTCGGCGGGCTCCGCGCAGTGCGTGGAGCCCGGCGGCGGCCGTGCCGATGCACAGTGCGGTCGCGCTGTACGCGAGCGACGTGCGGACGCCGATGACGGCGCCCAGGAGGCCGACGGTGAAGCCGCTGCCGGCGCGCAGGCCGTTCGCGGACATCCCGTAGACGCCGAGGACCCGGCCGCGGTCGGCGGCCGGTGCGAGCAGTTGAACGACGGTCTGGCCGATCGACATCGAGGCCAGGTTGGCGACGCCGCCGACCAGCAGGAGCGCCAGTGCGAGTGGGTAGCTGGTGGTGAGCGCGAAGAAGATGCTGGTCACGCCGTAGAGGGCGGTACTGAGGACGGCGGCGGCCACATGCGGCCTGACCCAGCCGGTGGCCTCCAGCACGATGCCGCCGATGACCCCGCCGGCGCCGTTGGCGAAGAGCAGGACACCGTAGGCGGTGCCCACGGCGCCGGCGCCCAGGTCGTGGGCGAAGATCGGCATCGAGGACTGCATGGACGAACCGACGAAGAAGGAGCCCAGGCCGGCCAGGACGATCATGCTGACCAGGGTGGGGTTGGATCCGACCTCCCGCAGCACCCGCAGTGACTCCAGGGCTCCGACCCGGGGACGGCTGTGCCGGTCCCGGGTGTGGCCGGTGAACTTGGTGCGGAAGAGGAAGAGCGTGAGCGGCAGGTAGAAGGCGATGTTGGCGAAGATACCGGCGGTCGGGCCGAGCCCCAGCAGCAACGCCGACCCGATCACCGGCCCGAACAGCACACCCAGGCTGCGGAACGTCGCGTTCAGGCGTACCGCACTGGGCAGTTCCGACGGGCCCACGAAGTCGTGGAGCATCAACTGCTCGCCCGGCCCCCACAGTGACCCGGCCAGGCCGTGCAGGACGAGCAGCACGCACGCCTCCCACATGTGCAGCGAGCCGGTGAGGAACAGGATCCCCCAGGCCGCGGAGACGCCCATGAACACCACCTGGGCCACCTGGATGACGCGGCGGCAGTCGTAGCGGTCGGCCAGCGCGCCGAACCACATCGAGAGCAGCAGGAACGGCACCCAGTGGCTGATCACCTGAAAGCCGGTCAGCACCGGTGAGTGGAACGTCTGCCAGAGCACCCAGTACGTGATGACGTGTTCGATGTTGTCGGCCATCATCGCCAGCATCGAGCCGAGGAGATAGGGCCGGCAGTCACGGTTGCGCAGTGCGGCGAACCGGCGGGAGGTGTTCGCCGGTGGCGGTGCGGCACCCGAGGGTGCGACGAGCTCCGCGTCGGGCGCGGTCACTTCAGGCTCGGATATGTGGGTGGGGATTCCGCAGGCGGCACACAACCTCGGTCTCCTCCTCTCGGGGTTTTCGGCGATTCCGCCGGCCGGGAACATGATCCGGCTCGTGGGACGGGATGATGACAGCGGGGTGCCACCGGCGGCTGTCGCCCCGGTGGTCGTCCGCTCAACCGCCGTTCAGAGGCGGCAGCTGATCTCCATGCCGTCCTCGACGGGGAAGGTCACGCTCTGGTACCCGTTCGCCGGGGTGCGCACGTACTCCAGGTACGGGCCCAGGGCGGGCAGGTCGACATCGTCGGCCACGACGAGGGTGCCGGGCTTCAAGTGCGGTTCCAGTACCCGCAGTACGGGCAGGCAGAGGTCCTTCCAGCCGTCGAGCAGGACGAAGTCGGCGGGGACGCCGAGCCCGCCGAGGGTGTCGCGGGCGTCTCCCGCCAGCACCGTCACCACGTCCTCCAGGCCGGTCCCGGAGAAGGTGCGGCGAGCTGCGGCGATCTTGGCCTCGCTCAGTTCCGTGGTGACGACGCGCCCGGTGCCGTTGTCCCGCACGGCGGCCGCCAGGTACAGCGTGGAGATCCCGAAGGACATCCCGAATTCGACGACGGTGGCCGGCCGGATCGCCCTGACCAGGTTGTAGAGCAGTTGGCCGCCCGCTGCGGAGATCGGCATGTAGACCTCGGCCACGGCGTCGGCGTGCTCCTGCGGCGTCTGCCATCCGCAGTCGTCGGAACGCCCCGCCATGATGCGGGCCACGGTCGCGTCGTCCCGCGCCGCGTCCGCGAACATGCTGCGGAGGGCGGACTCGACACGGGGGTCGGTAAGGGTGTTGGTGGAAGTCATGGCTCTAGACTAGACGCACCGTTGCGTTGCGTCTAGGGGGTAGGTCTATCCTGGGGCGAAGCACAGGCGGAACAGCAGGTTCGGCGGGGACCGCCGAGGAGAGCACCGCCGAGGAGGGCACCGTCGTGACGAGGAATGACGTGGCGGGCACTGACGTGGCGGGCAGTGTCGCGAAGGGCGCCGCAGCGGACACCGCCCCCCGCGGCGCGGGCCGGGACCACCACGGGAACCGTCACGGACGGAGCGCGAAGGCCCGGGAGTCGGTACTGGAGGCCGTCGACGGCCTGCTCGCCGAGAAGGGGTTCGCGGGCGTCACGGTGGAAGGCATCGCGGCGCGCGCCGGTGTGGCCAAGCAGACGATCTACCGCTGGTGGAACACCAAGACCGACATCCTCATGGAGGCCTTCCTCCAGGACGTGGCCGAGGAACCCGCCCCGCCCGACCACGGCGACGTGGCCCGCGATCTGCGCGACCATCTGGGCTGGCTGGCCGCGTTCCTCGGCCGGTCCGATTCCGGAGCGGTCCTCAAGGCCCTGATGGCCCAGGCGCACCTCGACCCGGTCTTCGCCGCCGACCTCCAGGGCCGGTATCTGGACGAGCAGCGCCGCCGCGACCGCCTCCCGCTGGACCGCGCCGTGGACCGCGGCGACCTGCCCGCCGGCCTGGACGTCGCGGCCGAGACGGACCAACTCGTGGGCCCCGTCTACTACCGCTTCCTGGTGACCGGCGAACCGATCGGCCGCGACTTCA
Source organism: Streptomyces sp. RKAG293 (assembly GCF_023701745.1). Taxonomy (NCBI): domain Bacteria; kingdom Bacillati; phylum Actinomycetota; class Actinomycetes; order Kitasatosporales; family Streptomycetaceae; genus Streptomyces; species Streptomyces sp. RKAG293. Next base: position 1,501,038 of record NZ_JAJOZB010000001.1, read on the forward strand.
CCGACCGGCTCGTGGACGCGTTCCTGCACCGCGCGGGGCGCGCGGACAGCACCGGCTGAGGCCGCGGAACACGGCCTCCGCTAGACGGTTCCCGGCCCCCGCCCCCCTTGCGGGCAGGGGTCACGGGGCGGCCAGTTGGCTTCCCTCAGCGCCGCGATCGCCTGCAGGGTCTCATCGGTGCGGGCGGCCAGCCGGCCTCGGGGAGTATGGACGCTCCACATGCTTCCCGAGCGGGGTTCGGCCCTGCCCATCGGGAGCGGATGCGTGATGTCGGTGACGTCCTGAATGACCACCGCACCGCCGGACCGTGCGGCACTGTAACTGCGGCCCATGCACTTGAGAACCGTGGGCCGCGAGGTGATCTCGTCGAGCCCCAGGCTGCGTACCCCCGACCCGGTCTTCGCTCCGGGAACCAGACCCAGCATCACGCCTCCGTTACCTCATGTGACCGAATCGTCTCTCATAGTAGTCGCCACAAATCGGCCGGGCACTGCCCCCGTGTGCGCGCCGGTCCGCGGCACTTGCGCATGAATCCACGACCGGGCCCGTGGTGACCGACCCTCAGGTGGGGAGCTCCGACGCGTTGCCCCTGGCGAGTGCTTCGTGCGCCGCGCCCATGGCCGCCTCCCGGTCGGAGGGAACCAGGCCGGTGCGAGTGCGACGGTCCAGGAGGTCGGACGTGTCCAGTGCTCCTTCGTGGAGCACCGCCCAGAGCAACTCGGCCGCTGTGACGGTGTGGCCGGGGGCGACGGGGGTGCGGAGAGCTGGGTCCGAGGCGCCCAGGGCGTGGACGGCCGGGGCCTCGACTCCGTAGCGCCCGATCAGGCGGGCGGGTGCGTCGAGCGTGGTCAGGGTTCGCGGCGGCGCGGCTCCGACCAGCGGAATGGAGGTGGTGCGGCACGGTCCGGCGGCGAGGCGGCGTGTGGTGACGGCGGCGTCCACCGCGTCCTGGGCCATCCGCCGGTAGGTCGTGAGCTTGCCGCCGACGATCGTCGTGACGCCCTGAGGCGAGGTCAGAACCGCGTGCCGGCGGGAGATGTCGGCGGTGCGATCCGGTCCGTGGGAGCCCGTCTCCGGAGTGACGATGTCGAGCAGCGGACGCAGGCCGGCGAACGCGCCCACCACGTGCGTACGGTCGAGGGACACCTCGAGCGCTGATCCCAGGACATCGAGCAGGAAGCCGATGTCCGTCTCGGGCACTTCCGGGACATCCGGGACCGGCCCCTCGATGGGCTCGTCGGTCAGTCCGACGTAGACCCGTCCGTCGCCCTGCGGCAGCACGAGGGCGAAGCGGTTGCTCTCGCCGGGGATCGGGATGTGCATCCCGGCCGCCATCAGGCCGAGATCCTGGGACCGCAGCACGAGATGGGTGCCGCGGGACGGGCGCAGCCGTACCTCCTCGACGAGACCGCCGGCCCACACTCCGGTCGCGTTGATCACGGCGCGGGCCCGTATCTGCGTTTCCTCACCGGTCAGTTCATCACGCACCCTGGCTCCGGCGCCGGTGAGCTCCAGCGCACGGACCCGGGTCAGGATCCTGGCGCCACGGGTCGCGGCGGTGCGGGCGAGAGCGGTCACCAACCGGGCGTCGTCGCTGAGTTGGCCGTCCCAGGACAGGAGTCCGCCCCGCAGCCCGGACTGGCGCAGACCGGGGGCGAGATGCCGGGTCTCCACCGCGGACAGCCGGCGGGGGCCGGGCAGGGTGCGGCGGGAGGTGCCGGCCGATACGCGGAGCAGGTCGCCCGCCGTGAATCCGGCCCAGGTCAGTGCGGCCTGCCGCCGCGTGACCAACGGGGTCAGCGGCAGCACGAAGGGCTGGGCGTGGACCAGGTGCGGGGCGGTGCGCTCCATCAGCACCCCCCGCTCGACCGCGCTCTCGTAGGCCACGTCCAGTTGGCCGGAGGCGAGGTAGCGCAGGCCGCCGTGGATCAGCTTCGAGCTCCATCGGGAGGTTCCGAAAGCGAGATCGTGGGCGTCGATCGCGGCCACCGACAGACCGCGGGACGCCGCGTCGAGGGCGACGCCGGCGCCGGTCGCGCCGAGCCCGACGACCAGGACGTCGACCTTCAGGCCGGCGGCGACCTCGGTCAGTTCCCGGGACCGGCGCCCGGCGTTCAGGGAGGAAGAGGCTCGGGCCGGGCGGGGCAGCGGGTGGGGGCTCATGGCGTGAGGGTCCTCTCCAGGATCATCCGCAGTTCATCGTCGAAAGCTGCCGCGGTCAGGTCGGGGTCGGTCTCGTCGGACATCGTGCGCAGCGAAAGCGTGAAGGCCTGGGCGATGAGCAGCAGGGAACGGGCCTGCCGGACGGGGTGGTCCGCACGGACGGATCCGTCGGCGTGCCCTTCCCGCAGGGCCGCGACGAGGAGCTCCAGCAGTGCGTCCTGACTGGCTCCCCGGCGGTCGAGCACATAGGGGAGCAGCAGTTCGGGATCGACATCGATGATCTTGTGGAAGAGCGGATGGGCGCGGAACGCCCGCACGCCGGCCGTCAGGCCGTCGACCAGTCGCACGAGGGTGGGAGCCGTGGGGTCGTGCCCGGGCAGGGCGTCCGTTGCGACGGCGACCCACTCGCGGGTCATCAGGTCGCCCACGAGTGTCCGTACGTCCGGCCACTTGCGGTACAGCGTCATGCGCGAGACCCCGGCACGCCGGGCCACGTCGGTCAGGGTGGTCCGGCGCACGCCGACGGCGAGAACGCAGTCGCGTGCGGCGTCGAGTACGGCGTTGCCGTCCGAGTGCTTGTGACGAATGGGCGTCATCTGTCACAGTGTAATACCAGCGGGGGCCGCAGAACACAGCGCCCGCGGATCCGATCGGTAAGGAAGCCCTGATGGTGGACATGTTGTGGAGCGGCTGGGGCGACCCGGCCAAGGCGGCGCCGCTGCCCGATTCAGTGCTCGGCCTGCTGCGAGACCTGCTCGGCGTCAAGCCCCGGAGCGCCGGGGCGGCCGAGCTCGGCGACATCGCCGTGCCCGAGTCCGGCCTCGGTGACGGGACCCGCCGAGCCCTCGCCGAACGTCTTGGCGACCCGGCCCGTCTGCGGACCGACGCGGAGACCCGGATCCGGCACACGCGCGGCAAGTCCACCCCCGACCTCCTGCGGATCCGCGCCGGCGAGGTCGACGACATACCGGATGCGGTACTGCTGCCGGGATCCCACCAGGACGTCCTCGACGTCTTGCGGATCTGCGCCGAGCACAACGTGGCGGTGGTTCCCTTCGGCGGCGGCACATCGGTGGTCGGCGGACTCGCCCCTACCGGGCCGGGCCCCTTCGTCGCGCTGGACCTGCGCCGGCTGAACAGCCTGGTCTCCCTCGACGAGGTCTCCCGCACCGCGACCCTGCAGTCCGGGCTCCGCGCACCTCAGGCGGAAGCCCTGCTCGCCGCACACGGTTTCACCCTGGGACATTTCCCGCAGTCGTACGAGTGGGCGACGATCGGCGGATTCGCGGCGGCCCGCTCCAGCGGGCAGGCTTCGGCCGGCTACGGCCGTTTCGACGAGATGGTGCTCGGGCTGACGGTGGCCACTCCTGAAGGCACCCTGGAAGTGGGCCGTGCGCCCCGGTCCGCCGCCGGCCCGGACCTCCGCCAGCTGATCCTGGGTTCCGAGGGCGCGTTCGGCGTCATCACCTCGGTGACCGTACGCATCCGGCCGCTGCCCACGACCAAGGTCTACGAGGGCTGGCGATTCCCCACCTTCGAGGCCGGGGCGACCGCGCTGCGCCGACTCGCCCAGGACGGCCCGCTCCCCACCGTGCTGCGCCTCTCGGACGAGACGGAGACCTTCGTCGGGCTGGCTCAGCCGGACAGCATCGGCGGAGAGTCGGCAGACCCCCAGCCGGCCGGCGTCATGGCCATCGCCGGGTACGAGGGCACCGCCGAGGACACGGAGAACAGGCGGGCCCGGGCAACCGCCGTCCTGCGCGCATGCGGAGGTGAACTCGTGGACGCGGCCGGTGAGAAGTGGGCCCACGGCCGTTACAACGCGCCCTATCTCCGCGACTCGCTGCTCGACGCGGGCGCGTTCGCCGAGACCCTGGAGACCGCGGCCTTCTGGTCCCGCATCCCGGCACTCTACGAAGCCGTACGCCAGGCGCTCACCGCCACCCTGACCGAGGCGGGAACCCCGCCCCTGGTCATGTGCCACATCTCCCACGTCTACGAGACCGGCGCATCCCTCTACTTCACCGTCGTCTCGGCCCAGGGGGAGGATCCGGTCGCCCACTGGGCGCCCGCCAAGCGCGCCGCCAACGACGCCATCCTCGCCGCCGGCGGCACCATCACCCATCACCACGGCGTGGGGACCGATCATCGCGACTGGTACGCCCGGGAGATCGGCCCGCTCGGGGTGGGCGTCCTGCAAGCCGTCAAGGCGGCCCTCGACCCCGCGGGAATCCTCAACCCCGGCATCCTGCTCCCCATCCGCTGACTGGTCACTCATGCCTTTCGGAGGCACCTTCATGCGACAGTTCACAGCGGTCGTCAACCCCTCGGCCGGGGGGGCCACCGGAACAGCGGCCCTGCTCCCGCTGGCCCGTCTGCTCCGGCAAGCGGGAGCGCAGCTCGACACGCAGTACAGCAACAGCTTGGAACACGCCCGGGAGATCGCGCTGAAGGCGGCCGAGCAGGGGCACATCGTCCTCGCCGTCGGCGGCGACGGCATAGTGGGCTGCGTCGGCGGCGCCCTCAGCGGCACCGAAGCCGTCCTCGGAATCGTCCCCGCCGGCCGCGGCAACGACTTCGCCCGCGCCCTCGGCCTTCCCAACGAGCCGCCCGCTCTGGCCAAACTGCTCCTGAAGGGCACACCGCGACGGATCGACACCATCGCGGTCGAGTCGGCGGCCCACACCGGAACCGTCGTCCTGGGCAGCGTCTACGCGGGCGTCGACGCGCTGGCCAACCGTCACGCCAACACCTCACGGCTCCTGCGAGGTTCCGCTTCCTACTACGCGGGCGGGCTGCGCGCGGTGGCCACCTGGTGGGCCGCCGACTTCAGGATCACCGTGGACGGCGTCTCGCGGGAGCGGCGCGGCTACACGGTCGTGGCGGCCAACTCCGCCTACTACGGCTTCGGTCGCCTCATCGCCCCGGACGCCCGCCTCGACAACGGACTGCTGGACGTCGTCATCATCCGTGAAGCACCCAAGCGCCTCTTCTTCACCATCATGAACGAACTGAAGACCGGCGCACACATCAACCGGCCGGAGATAGAGGTCCTCCGTGGCAAGGAAGTCCGCATCGAGGCGGACCGCGAGATCCCCTACGGGGCGGACGGCGAGGTCGACAACGTCCTCCCCATGACGGCAAGGGTGCAACCCGGAGCGCTTCGGGTCCTGTGCTGACGGGTCCCGTCCCGGAACTGTCGTTCAGGACCGGGCGGGGGTCAGACCGAGGGCACGGAAGCACGTCCGCTGGTCGAACCACAGCAGGCCGACGGTGGTCGCGGTCATCAGTGCCGCCATGGCCCAGTGCCCGGCGACGGTGGTGATCGGGGCGCCGACCAGGTTCAAGGCCACGTGCAGTCCCAGGCGCAGGGCGACCAGGCCGATGAAGATGGCGCGGGTGTGGTTGTTCTTCAGCATGGCCTTGAGGAGCTTGCGGCGTTTGGCGAAGACCGTGACGCCGATGACGATGTTGATCGCGGCCAGCACGGCGAGAATCATCCATGAGTCGGAGTCGGCCTTGAGGAAGTCCCAGGCTCCGGCCGCGATGCCCTCGGAAGCGAAGAACCAGACCGGCAGCGGCCTGATCCCGGCGAGCCCGGCCGCGTCCGCCGCGGTCCCCGCCTCCGAGGGCGTGGCCTCGGAAGGCGTGGCCTCGGAAGGCGTGGCCGCGTCGTGTGGGTCGGTGATGCTGCTCATGACGACTGTCCCCCGAACGTTGGAATCCGTGTGCCTTACGAGGCACGATTCTGGTTCAGGGCGTGATGTGCGCACCAGAGATGTTCGTCGTGGTCAGGCTATGACATCTGTCATGTCGATCGGCACTCGGCCCATCGTCGGACGGAAGGTCCACGGTGCGACGGCTCATGAAGTGCGAGCGGGACGGCCTGCGGGCCGGGGCCGGAGCCCCGGCCCCGGCCCCGGCCGTCAGCGGGTGTCGGAGGCGCAGTCGTCCACGATCAGGTCGGTGGGTACTGCTGTCAGGGCGTGCTGGAGGTGGTCCGCTGAGCCCTGCCAGAGGGTCTGGGCGGGGTCCAGCGGATGGAAACCGAGCGGTTCCAGCAGCTGTTCGCCGGTCCGCGGATCGGTTCCGACCAGGACGGTGTCGACGTTGCCGGTCCGCGCGATCCGTGCGACGTCCTGGAGCAGGGCCCGTACGGCCGCTGCCGACCGGTCGCCGTCGCCGTCCCACACCATGCCGGTCACCGACATGACCTCCGGCGGCCTGCCCGCGCCACCCGCCGACGGATCGAGGAGGGCCCGGACGGGATGGTCCCCGGTCAGCCCGCCGGCGTCGAGGGTGCCCCGTCCGTAGCGCAACTGCCCCCGGCCGGAACCTCGGTGGCCCCGCCCGGTGAGTGGATCGTCGGTGATCCAGTCGAGTACCTGCAGACGCCCCCGCAGCAGCGCGCGGTTCTGGATCAGGGGCACTGATACGAGGTCGGGTGCGGGTGCCGGTGCGGGTTCGCGTTCGGGTTCTTCGGGGACGGGTTCGGGGACGAGTGCGGGAGCGGGCGCCCGCGGGGGTGCCTGCGAAGGCGTGCCCACCGGTTCGGCGGCAACCCGAGGGGGCTTCGAGGGGCGCGAGGGAGTGGGCTCCGCAGGGCGCGTGAGCTCATCGATGATTCTGGTCAGATCCGTGGGCGCGAAGCCGCGCAGCGTCCGGTCGTTGAGCTGGACCGTCTCCAGCTCGACCCACTTCAGCTCCTTCCAGCCGGGCGTCTTCCACTGCTGACCGACCGCCTGCGGACCGGTCACGCGCCAGGGAAGCTTCGTCTCCGCGCCCCTGCCGTTCTTCTCCCGCTCCTTCATCACGATGAACTGACCGGTGAGGCTCGGGGGCTTCGACACCTCGAGTCGCTTGTAACCGATGCTCTCCAGGCGCGTCATCCGCGTGGCCTGGCCGTTGCCCTCCTCCTCCAGGTAACGGACGTGGTGTCCGAGCAGGGCGTAGATCTCCAGGTTTCCGCTCCGGAAGCCCAGGTGCCGCACCCCTTGCGGGTTCATGCGGTGCAGATAGTCGAAGAGCTGGAACTGATGGGTTCGACCACCATCAGGGAATCCGGCGAGCCACGCATCGCTGCTCCAGAACTCGGTCAGGTCGTGGACGCGCGTGGCATTGGTCGCCATCTGCTGGAATTTGACCGCGTTCCGATCCTTGTCACCGACCAGCACCACCTGCACATGGGGGGGCAGCTCGGTGATCAGCTGCCGAACCCCCGTGATGCTGGTGTCATGTTGGGGGTGGGGGCCGCCCTTCTTGCCGCTGAACCGGGTCCACAGCATGACGAACGTGCCACGGGTGGGTACCCCGGCCGTCTGAAGAAATCCCTCGACAGCGGTGTCCTGCGCGGTGGAACTCATCCCCCAGGCGCGGCGGACCGCCTCTCTGCTCGTCTGCGCCCAGCTGTCCGCCAGTTGCCCGGTCGCCCGGGACACCGGGTCCTGGAACCTGGGATTTCGCAGACCGTGGGGAATCGCCGGCACGGCATCTCCGTACGGCAACTCCTCGGGCACCGGCCTGTCGCCTCGGTTGTCGGTGGCTCGCCGGTAGAGGTCGTGCGGTTGGGCGTCCGTGACCACGTGCACCCGGCTCGCGCCGCCGCCGAGCGAATCCCGCAGGAATCCGCTCACCTGATCGGTGACGGTGCCCCCGGACACCACGGCCACATGCAGATGGGGGTTGACCAGGAGCGCCGCGGACACCCCGAACATGTCCCCGGTGAAGTTGCCGGCCATCACGATCAGACGGTGCTTGCTGGGGTCCGGGGTCTCGGGGACCTTCAGCGCTTTCAGCAGCGCCTTCAACGTCGTGACCAGTTCCTTCAGTTCAACCTCCGAACCGAACGTGCTCCAATGATTCTTCAGGAAGCCGATCTTGGTACCCCTGGTGAGGGTCTGCAGCTTCCACTTGAAGGCGTTGAGGAGCTGTACCCGGCCGGCAGCGCCCACGGCGATGCCTTGCCGACCGGCGTGCGCGTCGCCGCGTCGATCGCCGAGCTCACTGAGCAACACGGCACCGCCCTCCGGAAGGCCCTTGACCGACCACAGCAGATCAAACAGATCCTTGTACACCTTTTCGCCCTGGCGGTCGGCCAGCGCGTGTGCCTTGTCGGAGACCATGTCCGCGATGCTCGGGACGGGTATGCCCTCCATCACCGTGCCCGGCTCGTACACCACGGTCCTGTTCGGTCCGACCGTGATCTCCACACCGTTGATGACCCCGGTGATGGCCTGCTTGTCCTTGGCATCCACGGCGAACGTTCCGGTGAAGCGGACATCCTCCACGAGCCGGGCGTTGATGTCCTCCAGCAGATTCCTCGGTGACAGGTCCCGGTCGTTGAGACGGAAGTCGAGATCCGCGATCGGCCGGGGGCTGCCGAACATGAGCTTCACTCCGGCACCGCCGGAGAGGAAGAAGCTCGGTGTCACCTGCAGCATGACCTCGCTGAACTCCCGTCCCACCACCAGCTTCTGCTCGTCGCTGGGTTCGGCCGGCACGACGGTGGTCGCCGCAGTGTCCGGGGAGGCGGTGCTCGCGGATCCCACCTCGACCGGCAGCTCGATGGTGACGTGGAAAGTGACCAACACGTTCGCCTGCCCGGTGAGCGGGGTCGGTACCTCCTCCGGCACGTCCCTCGCCGGTACGAAGAGCTGCACCTCATGGAGTCCGGCCTTCCACACTGTCGGGACCTTGTCCCCCGTCAGCGTGAAGCTCGGCGCGGTGACCGGGCCGCCCACCGGTGCCAGCTGCTCACCGATCCACCGCTTCAGGTGACCGAGCACGGTGTCGCCGGACACCCGCGGGTCGCCGATGGACAGGGTCAAGGGGATCGGACTCTTGTTCACCGTGCCGGGACCGGCGCCCGCCGTGGCCGTGCTCGACTCCGCAGGGAGCGGGGGCCGCAGGAGGTCCACGATCCCCTGCCAGTTCGCCTGGTCCTTCCGTCGCATCACGGCTTTCCACTTGCCGACGGGCTTCGCCTTCGACGGCGCCGAGGTCGGGCTGTGGACCGGTCCGTCGTCGGTGGGGCTGCCTGCGGCGGCGGAGTGGTCCGGAGTCCGATCCGGGGCTGTGTGGTCGTCCGCCAGCAGTTCCAGATAGCGGGTGTGGGACAGATCCCGCACCACAGGACCGGACTGCGACACCGCCTCGATCCTCTGGAGATGCCGGTCCAGTACCGCGAAGGCCGCCTCGTTGGCGGACTCTCCCATGACCCCCTGGTCATCCGCGAACCGGCTCGTCCGCGACTCCTGGCGCAGCGCCATCAACGCGTCGGCGTACTCGTCCGGAAGTCCCAGGAAGTGCAGCAGCTCGTGCAGCAGCACGCCCGCCGAGCTCTGCGCGAACCAGACCAGCTGGTTGCTCGTGCCGTCGCCGGGGCGCACCTGGATCGTCCGGTGCGCACCTTCGGCCGTACCGGACAGTTCCAGGTGCAGATGGACCTGCGCCCCGCCCGGCAGCCGGAACCTGCCGTTGAAGTACCGGTCGACCGCGGCCGTCGCCGCGTTCCACAGCTCCGTTCGCCCGGCGTAGGTCAGCGTCGTGCCCTGGTACGGCTCGAGGTGCAGCCGCAAGGTGAACTCGCGTACCCACTGCCCCGGCCGCACCTCGAAGTGCCGCAGGTCGTACGTGATCGTGGTCTCCTGGCCCTGGAGCCAGCGCAGCTCGCGCTGCCGGGACGCATAGCGGCCGGGCAGCGTGGGACCACCGATCGGCCCCGTCCCCGCCTGGCCTGCCAGCTCCGGATCGAACCGCTCGGTGACCATCAGCGCGGGTTCCGCGAAGCGCCGGACGTCGGCCCAGTCCCCGGGCGCCAGCAGCGGCGGCGCGGGGACGCCGAGGGTACTCCGCGCGCCCGACGGTACGGGTCCGAAGGCGGCCGGGGGGAGGGTCGAACGGGCCGGGCGGGCGGGGGCGGACGCACTGCTCCTGGGCGCCAGGTCCTGGAGGGGAATGTCCGAGCTGTCGTCCGTGGCGGTGACCGGGCCGTGGAAGGCCCGGGCGTCCTCCGGCCGCACGCCCTGCTGCCTGGCGGTCGGCACGTTGACGGCGGGCTCGTTGACGGTCGGCGCTACGTGCACGACCGGCGGGACGACCACTGGTTCGGCAACCGGCGGTGTGATGACCGGCTCCGGGGCGCGCTCCTCCGACGCGGGAACAACCGGTTCGACCGCCACTACCGGCTCGACAACCACAGGCGCAGGAACGACCGGCTCGGGAACGACCGGCTCAGCGACCACCGGTTCGGGAACCACCGGTGGCAACAGGCCCAGTTCGCGGGCGCCCTCCTCATCGGTGCGGAAGAAGACTCCGCCGGGGACGACGACGTTCCTCTCGCCGCCGCGGCCCCACCAGTTGCCCAGGCCGGTGAGGGAGATCGAGGCGTCCGCCTGGATCAGGTACGTACGGCCTTCGCCGCTGCTGCTCCCCTTCTTCTTCGCCGATGCCTCGGAGGTGGCCTCCCTCGTGAAGTCGGTCTTGTACGGCGGGAGCGCCACCGACGGCGTCCAGGTGTCCGCGCCGCCGGGGCCGTTGCCCACCTCGGTGATGGTGGCGACCTGGAAGGTGGCGGTGCCCTGCAACCCGGCGTTGACGCCCTGGGATCCCGTCACCTTGACCTTGTCCCCGCCGGCGGCCTCGGTCTTGCCGGCCAGGGTCAGCGTCTCGCTGGAGGACACCACGCGGGGGTTCCGCAACTGGGTCCGCACCTGGATCTCCCGCAGGAGGCTGACCACGCCGGGCTCGCCGGCCAGGCCGCCGATCCGGTACACGGCCTGCGGATCACGCTGCAACTGTGCTGCCAGCGCCGTGGAGTTCAGCTGGCTGCGCAGCACATGGTCGGTCCACGGCGCGGTGAGTGTGGCCGGCAGCAGACCGTCCACCGCCACCCACACGGCGGGCGGCAAGTGGTAGGTGAGGACCCGGCTGTTCGCGGGCAGGACGAAGTCCCCCGGTGGCGGCACCGTGACCGTGACCGTCGCCGGGACGGTACCGACATGCGCGACGGAGTCGTCCGCGGGCGTCGTGGAACGCACTCCGTCCGCGACGGGGAAACGTGGCGCATGGCGCCACACTCCCCCGCGGCCCGCCAGCTGTGAGACTCCCAGGGTGGCGAGCTGGGGAAGCCTGCCCCAGCCCTGGACCCGGCGCACGCTGACGCTCCAGGTGACATCGTGCACCCACGACGCCGTTCCGGCGGCTCCGTGCTTGCTGGTCGAACCGGTCTTGCCGGTCTTGCTCCCGGTCGCCGTCAGCCCCCGCTCGCGGACGTACTTCGCGTCGGCTCCGCTGCCGCCGGCGCGGGCGAAGTCCTTGGTCTGGAGGCTGTTGGAGAAGGTGAGGCCGACCGAGGCCTCCGCGCCCCGCGAGCTCTCCGCGATGTCCTCCTGGCCGATGGTGGCGTTCGAGGTGATCTCGGCCGCGGTGGTGCCTTCCGTCACCTGGGGAGCTACGTGGCGGGGGTTGGACAGCTCCGCCTTCACCAGCACCTGGAGCTGGTAGCGGCCGAAGGGGCCGTCGTCGTACTCGTGCACCGAGAGTCCGCCACCGGTCAGCACGTCGAACAGCCCGCCCAGCCCCTCGGGAGAGGCGAGCAGCATCATCTGCTGTTCGAGCCGGGCACGGGTGCGGGCGGCGGCCGAACCCGTCAGCCAGGTGTTCGGGAGCCTGCCGAGGGCCTCTCGCAACTGCCGTACCACCGGCCGGGGATCGACGGGACCGAGGTCCGAGTCACCCAGGGAGTACCCGCTCGGCACGGCCGGGGAGGTGGTGGTGGCAGGCGTCGGGGCCGCCGTCCGGAGAGGCCGGTAGTAAGGGGGCGGATCCAGCGTCACCTGGGTCGGCGGCGAGACCGCCCCGGTGGACGACCCGCCGATACCCGCCGCCGTCAACGGCACCGTCACCGGCGCGGTCGCGGTCGCGGTTGCGGTTGCGGTTGCGGTCACGGACGAGGTCGCGGTCAGTGGGGTGCCGTCCGGATTCAGGTGGAAGTACTGAGCCGCGTCCTGCTCGCGAATCCACACCTGCACCCCGCCCGGCACATGGAGCTGCTTGCGGACGACCGGTCCCGCGAACCCGCCGAGTACGTCCGTGACGACGTTCCGCGACCCGCTGTTCCCACTGATCAGGTAGGTCACATCGAGGCTCACCAACAGTCCGGGGCCGGTGTAGGTCACCGCACTCTCCTGGCCGGCGCCGGAATCCAGCGCGGTGGTACGGAAGGACTTCGCCGTGTACGGCTTGGCGCCCACACCTGGAGTGACCGTCCACCGCTGCACCGCCACCGAGAAGCCGAAGGCGAGCCCGACTTCACGCGAAGAGCCGGACTTCGCGGCGGTCTTGACCGCGTTCCCGCCGGTGGTGGTGTTCTTCAGCTCGACCTGACCACGGCCCACGATGCGCGGGTTGCTCAGGGCCCCGGCGAGCCGTGCCTGGTCCATCCCGTCGGTCATCCGCCCGTAACGGAAGAGCGGCCCGGTCCCGTAGCCGTCGTGCAGGATCCGCTGGAAGTTGGCCCGTACCATGTCCTCGTTGAACGCCGACTCCACCTGCTGCGACGCGATCGTGGCGTATCCGCCGGCCACCGGGGGGCCGAGCGGCAGCGCCGCCGACACCTGGGCGAGGTAGGCCATCGCCCGTTCGTACGGCCGGGCGGACCGGGTCGGCCGGGGTGCGGGGGCCGGCTCCTCGTGAGTGGCGCTGGCCAGCAGGACCTGTCGGACGCCCTCCGGCAGCGGGTCCACCCCGTTCACCCGCAGTACGGCGTGGAAGCCGGGCAGTTCCACCGTCCGCGCCCCGTTGGGCACCGTCGGCTGCTCGTGCGCCACGGTGGTCAGCGATCCGGCGTCCCTCCTGACATCCGTCCCGGCGACCGGACGGGGGCTCGCACCCTCCGGGGCCAGATCGATCGGGACCAGCACCTGTACCTGTGCGGGCACCGACGGCACCGGCTCCAGCGCGCCGGACTGGTGGCGGATCGTGATCTCGTACTCGACCGGGACCAGGAACACGGCGGCTTCCTTGGGGCCCACCGCCTGCTGGGTACGCCCGACGCTCGTCGTGGCGGTGGTCGTCTTCTCCCACTCGTAGGTGCCCTTGCCCGCCACCTTGGGGACCAGTGCGCGCAGCGGTGTGGCGGTCCCCAGGCCGAAGGTGACGGACAGATCCGCTCCACCCTCCAGCGACCGGGTCTGCGCCTGCTTCCCCTCCAGCTTTCCGCTGCTCTTCGCGCTGCTGGTCACCTCGAGGCTGTCGCTCGTTCCCCGGAACAGCGCGGGACCGGTGGCGCGCGGCCGGATCATGACCTGCACGTATTCCGGATGCGGGTACGGGGTCCGCCGGGTGTGGACCTTCAGCAGCAGGGAATCGCCGCCCCAGAACACACCCTGCATGCCCGACTGCGACAACGCCGTCGTCAGGTTCCGGAGTGCGTTGGCGGTCTCCTTGAACTGCTGCCCCTCACTCTCCAGCCTGAGCCTGAGCCTGAGCCGCTGGGCGATGGAGTCCATGACGTCCTGCGACCCACCCGCCCACAGCACGGTTCCGGCCCGGAGGCCGTCGGCGGCCAGGTGCCGTGCCGGCCCCTGCCGCTCGTACGCGTCGGCGGGGTGAACGCCCAGCGGGGAGCCCGGGTCGGGAACCCGCACCCGGACGCCCCGGTCGACGGGTACCACGGTGGTGCGTTCGCCCCCGCCCTCGACCGCCACGGTGACGTCGTAGGTGATCCGGCCGCTGTACAGGTGGGTGGTGCCCGAGTAGCCGAGCGTCTGCTCCGCGTTCACGCCGGTGGTGGTCGTCGACGTGTGCGTGTCCTTCGCGCCCGCCGCCAGGTTCACGCTGGCGCCCACGCCGTCGTAACTGCCGCTCCCCTTCTTCCCTTCGAACTGCTTGACCAGCCACCCGAACGTGGCTCCGACCGAGACGGCAACGGAGTGTGTGGCGCCGGTGGCGGTCTTGTTCTCGGTGCCGAGATTGGTCCCGTTGTCCAGCGACACGTCATCGGTGGGACCGAGCAGCTGAGGAGCGTCCAGCCTGGCCCGCACGCGGACCACGGCCCGGCTGGCCCCCAGGAGGGTCGCGGCCTCCAGGGTCGGCGACATCAGTCGCTCGTTGACGAGTTGCTCGAAGGAGGCCTCCATGTTCGGCCTGCTGAGGAAGTCCCGCAGCGTCTCGTAGGCACCGCTGCCGACCACCCTGAACTCCGGTGGCAGCAAGGCGAGTACGTCCCGCAGCAGGCGTCCGTCGCCGGTGCTGACGTACTCGGGCACATGGAGCGGCGGCAGCCGCATCGGCTGGGGTGCTCCTGCCACGGCCGTGGTTCCGGCGCCCGCCGTCTCCGCAGCCCGGATCAGTTCCTCCGCCCGGGCCGCGGCCGTGACCACGTGGGCGGGGACCTTGAGGACGAGGCCGCCCGGGGTACCGCTCAACGTCGCGGAGGTCCCGGTGCCGGCGGCCGGGCGCACGGTGACCTGCCAGGCAGAGTCGAAGGCGACCGGGTGCCAGTATCCGGTGCTGGTGCTGGCGCGCGACTGCTGGACCGCACGGTTCGCCGTGGACTCGCGGGCGACCGTACTGATCAGCCCCTTGACGCTGACGGTGGGACTGATGGTCCGCAGCGCCGCGTCGGTGCCCTGGCCGATGGTGAGCGGAACCTGAACGATCGTCAGTTCGGGTCGTTCGTTGGCCTTGTCGCTCTGGTCGACGGCGCCGGTCTTGCTGTCCCCCTGGCTCCGCGCGACCTTGCTCTCCTCTGCGCCGTCCTGACCCGTCCCGTTGGTCAGCTCGACCTTGACCACGGCCTCGTGGGCGTCCGGCCCGGCACCGACGGTGACGGCCCAGCCGTCCCCGCGCGCGGCCTCGAAGATCTCCTTGAACCCCTTCTCGGAGAGGGCGATGTGGAAGAGGCCGTCCACGTCGGCGTGATGGGAGAGCGACGCGGGCAGAGCTCTCCTGATCGAGGCCAGAACCGCGTCCAGGTCCGCCTGGGCGACGTCCTTCACCTCGGTCAGCCCGAACCGGGCCAACCCGGCCGGCAGCGGACCGGCCGGCAGGGACGGAGCGGGCGGGGCCGGAGCCGCGAGGGAAGCGGCCGGCGGCTGCTCGACGGTCTGCGTGGGCTCGACCGACTGCGTGGGCTCGACGGACTCAGCGGGTTCTGCGGGTTCTGCGGGTTCTGCGGGTTTCGCTTGCTCGGCCGACGGGTTGACTCCGCTGGTCCCGCTGGGGCCGCTGAGGTCGGCGTCGCCGGCCGGTTCGTAATCGGCACGGTTGTAGCGGGGAAACGGCTGCTCAGGCTGCTCAGCAACGGCGTCACTTCCGGCGCCGTCGACGGCGTCGCCCTGGTCGGTCGCCCTTCCCTTCCCCTTGTCCTGCGCGGGGATCCGGGGCGCCTCGTCGGGCTCGGCGGGCTCGTCCGTCCCTTCGGATGCAGCTTCGGACGCGGCTACTGACGGGCCGATGTCACCCGCTTCGCCGACAGTTGCCTCCGGGGTCGTCTCCCACGGGGTGTGGCCCGGGAACGGGATGCGATTCCGGGGAGACTTCGGGTCGAGGTCGAAGCGGTGGTCGCTCGCGAACTCCTCTGGCACGCGCTGGGGTTCGTACAGCCCTGCGGGATCGGCCGCGGCCAGTGCGGCCTGCTCCTGTTCCCGCCGGGCGTTCTCCTCGGCGGCCCGCCGCTGCGCCTGCTGGGCGACCTCCAGCCGGGCGACGAGCCGCGCCTTGTCCATGGCGTCGGCCCAGGCCCTCCGCTTCGTCTCCCTTTCCGCCGCCTGCCGCTGTTCATCAACCCGGACCTGTGCACGGGCTCGAGCAGCCGGATCGTTCAGCTCAGCGGCGATCCGCGCCTCGGCAGCGGCAGCCGCCTTCTCCCGCTGGGAAGCGGCGGGGTCGGCGGGGTCGGCGGGCGCCCCCTCCTCCGAGTGCGAGCCCTCCGCGGTCGAGGCCGCACTGCTGGAGGTTTTGAACGGAGCGGACGACGGGATCCGGGCGGGTATCTCGAAGGCTTCCCGTTCCGTCTCCAACCCCGTCTCCACCGACGTCTCCACCGACGTCGACGTCTCGCCGGCCCTCGATTTGCGGGGTTTGACCTCCTTTTTCTTCTGGCCCTTCGTCTTCGGGTCGGGCGCGACGACGGCTGGAGGCTGCACCTTCACCGGCGGGTAGGAGCCCTGCTCCGTCTCCGGAGTTCCCCCCGGGACGAACTTGACCCAGCGACCCCGTGTGCCGTCTTCGTTGCGGAGAATGCTCAAGGGCACGTCGGGCCGGTTGTGGAAGATGTAGATCGACGTCGTGGAGGCCCACACCACGTGGTTGGTCCGGTCGGCCACCTGCTGGGCGACCACGCTGCCGTCGGCCCCTCTGGCACCGGCCTGGCAGGCGCACAGCAGGATCTGGCCCTCCGGCGGCAAGCGCCGCAGGCTCGGCCGGCGGCTCAGCAACGTTCCGAGGGACGTACCCGGCAGGTGTTTGTGCACCAGCGGCTCGTCCCCCTCCACCGCATCGCGTGTCGGCATCCAAGCGGCCAGATGCGTGGCATGGGTGAAGACCGTGTAGATGGGCTTCGTCACGTCCCACGGAACCAGCGCGATGGAATCGATGTCGGGCGTCATGTCGCTCGAGTAGTCGGAGTCCTCGACCTTCTCGTAATCGAGGGGAAGGTACTGGAAATGCGGACTGGTGGCGTCGAACCCGCTGCGCGTGCGCTCGAAACCCCGGGTGCGGGAGTCCGAGTAGAAGACCCGCCCGCCCGACTGCTGGTTCCACGGGAACACCAGGGCCTGACTGTCGAGGTCCTCGTCGTCGATGGAGCCCTTGACCCCCGAGTCGACCCGCCGGCCGTCCTTCTTCTCGACAACCATGGTGGCGACGCTCGGCAGGCTGAAGCCCTCGGTCTCCGGCTCGTCGCCGGACTCCTGCGGAACCTCACGGATCCAGTAGCCGTGCTCCCCGTCCGCCTTCTCTTCCGCTTCGACTCGAATGCGACCCTTCACCACGCCGGACGTCACCGTGCTGGTCCACACGGTCCGCCCCGTGGCCCTGGCGATCGCGCGCGGAAGCTCCAGGGTCTCGGCCATGCGGCTGGGACCGAGGAGCAGGAGCTGGTGATCGGCGGTCAGTCCCGCCACGGCCGGATCGGCCCGCACCGCCTCGGCCAGTTCCTCCGCGATGAAGTCCTCGTGGGCGTTCTTGGGAAGGACCACAAGGAACAGCGGCGCCTTCGAGATCTCGCTCAGGTCGCGGGTGTGCCTGGTGAGTTTCACCGGTGCGGGCTTGGCGGCGGCCTTCCCGCCCTTCTCCGGTTCCGTCTCCTTCTGACGCGGCCAGTGCCATTCGTACGTCGTCAGGTCGCCGACGACCGCGGCGGCCGGGGGCTTGCTCTTGTTCTTACCGAAGGCGATTCCGACCACGGTCGTGCCGTCGGCATCTGTCAACGCGCCGGAAACATGCGGCTTCCTGGGTTCCACCTTCGGCGCGGGGATGGGCGAAGGGATGGGCGCGGGCGTGAGGCCGGCCGGCTCCGAGGCGTCGGACTCCGTGACGGTGGCAGGGCCGTCCGGGACGGCGGCAGGGTCCGGCGTGGCGACAGGGCGCCGTTGCGAGACCAGCTTCTCCGACAGCTCGTCCCAGACCACGGGTCCGTCGACGGCCGCCACTGCGTCGACGACCGCACGGATCTCCGCTGGTGTGGCGTGCTGGTGCGCCTGCAGGACGAGCAGTTCGTGTGTCAGAGCCGACAGCCAGCCGCCGGTCAGGCGGGCCTTCATCACGGGATATCGGGTGTGTGCGAGGACTTCCAGTTTCTGGAGCGCCGGCACCTTGAGAGCGAGGTCGCCCTCTTCCGGGTAGAGGTCGTCGTGCAGCTTCAGGAGCGCTCCGGCATCGAGCAGCTCCTTCCGCGACGGAGCGGATTCCGTCGACGACGTCTTCTCCTCGGTCGGCGTCGCGTCCTTGGTCAGTGTCTCGGCGATCGCGCGCAGCTTCAGCTCGGTGACCCTGCCGCCCACGCCGCCGGCAGCCACCTTGCCGGGGTCGGCTGTCGCGGACGCCGCGGACACCGCGGTCGGTTCTGCGGGTGCGGTCGGTTCTGCGGGTGCGACAGGTGCCGCCGGCTCCGTCATCGTTGAGACCGGTTCCGCGGCAAACCTCCGGACACCCCGTATGTCCTCGACCTTTGCCTTGTTCTTGACTCTTTTCGCCTTGGCCTTGGCCGATTCCACGGGCTTCGCCTTCGGCGGAGCGTGCGATCCCAGCTCCGTTTCGGACGTGCCTCCTGGAACGAACTTCACCCAACGGCCCGTTGTCCCGTGCTCATTGCGGATGATGCCGATGGAAATGTCCTGGCGGTCGTTGAAAAGGCAGATCGTCGTCGTGGACGCCCACACCACGTGCTGGGTCGCATCGGCCACCTGCTGGGCGACCACCTGGCCGTGAACACCTCTGGCCCCGGCCTGGCACGCCATCAGAAGGATCTGCGCCCGCGGAGGCATCCGCTGCAGGCTCGGCCTGCGGCGCAGCGCCGCACCGAGCGACGTGCCCGGCACGTTGACGTGCTTCTGCTGGTACTTCCCCTCCTCCGCCGCTGCCATGGTCGGCATCCACGCGGCCAGATGCGTGGCATGGGTGAAGACCGTGTACATGGGCTGCGTCACATCCCACGGAACCAGCGCGATCGAATCGAGGTCGGGGGCCAGTTCGACCGCGGTTTCCGCCCCGGGTTCGGGCACTGTGTAGTTGGTCGGCAGATACTGGAAATGCGGCTTGGTGGCGTCGAAGCCACGGCGGGTGAGCTCGAATTCCCGCTCGCGGGACTCCTCGTAGTAGAACCGGCCGCCCGACTGCCTGTTCCACGGGAAAACGGCCGCCTGGGTGAAGAGCTCCTCATCGTCCAACGTGTCCGGAATGTTGGCATCGGCCCACCGGCCGTCGTCCCCCTTCTTGACCGTCATGGTCTCGATACGCGGCAACGCCATCGTCTGGGGAGCCGTCTCGGCCGCCGGCACCGACTGGCCGGGAAGCGGGGGAACCTCCCGGATCCAGAAGCCGTGTTCCGCCCCCGCCTTCTTCTTCGCCTCTACTCGAATGCGTTGATCCGTCACCGTGGACGACGCGGTGTTGATCCACACGGTCCGCCCGGTGGCCTTGGCTATCGCCCGCGGAAACTCGAGGCTGTCGGCCAGTTCGCGCGAACCGAGAAGAAGGAGTTGGTGATCGGCCGGCAATACGGCCACAGCGGGAGAGACCCGCACCGCCTCGGCCACGTCCTCCGCGATGAACTCCTCGTGGGCACTCTTGGGAAGAACGACCAGGAACAGCGGCGCCTTCGAGATCTCGCTCAGGTCGCGGGTGTGCTTGGTGAGCTTCACCGGTGCGGGCTTGGCGGGGGCCATCCCGCCCTTCTCCGGCTCCGTCTCCTTCTGACGCGGCCAGTACCAGTCGTACGTCGTCAAGTCATCGACGATCGCGTCCGCCGGCGGCTTGCTCCTGGATTTGCCGAAGGCGATTCCGACCTGGGTCTTCTCGTCCTGGCCCAGCAGCTTGCCGGGGAGATGCGACTTTCCGGTCGTCACCGGCTGTACGGGCGCGGCAGCGACATCGAGTTCGGGTTCGGCGGTGGAACCGGGATCGGCGATGGGCTCGACCGGGAGGATGGCCTCGGGCCGTCGTGGCGCCAATGCGGCGAACAGCCGATCCCATTCGACGGGTCCCGGTTCCTCGACGCCCGCCACCGCCTCGACCACCGCCCGGAGGTCCTGAGGCGTGGCGTGCTCAAGAGGGTGCAGGCCGAGCAGCTCGTGGGTCAGAGCGGAGAGCCAGCCCCCGGTGAGGAACCCGTCCATCGCGGGGTACCTGGCGCGCATGAAGGTCTCCAGTTCCCGCAGCGCCCGCACGGTGGAGTCGTTGCGAGGGCCCGCCTCAGGGAAGAGGTCGTCGTGCACCTTCAGAAGCGCCCCGGCACCAAGCCGCTGCTCCCTGGTCGGGGTGCTGCTGGTACTGGTCGCAGGTGCCAGCACCTCGGAGGTGTGGATCAGGTCCTCCTCGGTGACCCTGCCGCCCGCGCCACCGGCGTCGACCCGATCGGGGTCGGGCGTCACCGCGGGGGCGGACGGGCCTGATGCCACCGGCGGTCGTGAGGCGGATTCTTCGTCACCGGCCAGGAACCGCGAAACGCTGGTGGAGGTCCGGGTGGTGGGTGTGGTACCGCCTTCCGGGTGGGTCTCCGGGCGCGTCTCCGGGCGCGTTTCCGGTCGGGCGTGCGGCGCCGGCGTCTCGACAGGCTCAACGGTGACCGGGGCAGTCCGGTGCGGAGGGTCGAGCGTGAGGCGGCCCGACGAGCTGGGTACGTCGGACGCAGCCGGGCGTACCGGTACGGCCGGCTCGTGCCCGGGAAACGTCGACAGGAGTCCCCGACGCTCCAACGACTCGACATTGATGCCGAGGTCGCCGGCGAGCTCGCGCCATGCCGTCCGCTCTGCCTCCCGCTGAACAGAGGCGAAGTGCCGGTCGATGGCGTCGAAGTCCGAAGGGCCCTGGTAGTCGCGGGCAGCCACATCCAGCCGGGCGTTCACTCGCTCCTGGATGCGCGCCCGGGCATCGGAGAGCGAGATGTCGCCGAGCTTCCCGGAGTCACCACCCGACTTGTCGCGCTGATCGGCCACCAGCTTCTGCCACGCGGATTCGTCTCGGGCCAGCCTGTCCTGATGCTGCTGATCCGCGCGGACATTCTCCTCGGCGACCCGCTGCCGTCGGTCCTCCGACATCTGCCATCTGGCGTCGGCGTCCGCCTTGGCCTGGGCCGTCGCATTGAGTCTCTTCTGCAGCCGGGCCTTGGCCTCCGGGCTCTCCGCGTACGTCTTGGCCCGCGCCTCGGCGGCGTCGCCCGCCGTGCCGGATTCTCCCGCGCCGGGTTTCCCGCCGACGGCTGCGTCGCCGTGCTCTCCCGAGCCGAGCGCCTCACCCTCGCCGGGGAAGTGGCCATCGGCGGAGTTCTCGTTCGCGGTCCCCGAAGGTTCGTGCTCCGTCGTACGCGACGACGACCCGCTCGACTCCGCCGGCCGGCCGGCCGGCGCCGTCTCGGTGCTGCTCCCCGAGGACTTCCCTCGGGTCGCGGTACCACCCCCGCCGTCCCCGCCTTCACCGCGACCCATCGGTCCCCCCGTCGGCGGCTCGTCGGGTTTGAGGTCGGCAATCGTCATCATTTCGCCGGCCCTCGGCGACTTGGCCGCCTTCAGCACCGGCCTGGCCTCAGGTTCACGCGCTGGTTCCAGAGTGAAACGGCGATCGTCGGCCGCATTGGCCCGCGACTGCGCATCACGATCCCGCACCGCCGCCACCTCGGCCGCGGCCTTGCCCTTGACGGCGCCCTCCGTCGGCGGTCCGGACACCTCCGCCG
Organism: Streptomyces sp. RKAG293; assembly: GCF_023701745.1. Lineage (NCBI taxonomy): Bacteria > Bacillati > Actinomycetota > Actinomycetes > Kitasatosporales > Streptomycetaceae > Streptomyces > Streptomyces sp. RKAG293. The sequence continues at coordinate 1,522,594 of NZ_JAJOZB010000001.1, forward strand.
GCTTACCCGCCGCCGAACCCTTCCCGGTACCCGGCTTGTTGCCTTCTCCGGTGAACGGCTCCGGCTTGGGTGCCGGGGTCTTGCCCAGGTCGGCGATCGTTCCTACTTCGCCGGCACGCGGTGATACGCGTGCCGTCGATCCCGGCCCGACCTCAGGTTCACGCGCTGGTTCCAGCGTGAAACGACGCTCGTCGGCCGCATTGGCCCGCGACTGCGCATCACGATTCCGCACCGCCGCCACCTCAGCTGCGGCCTTGCCCTTGACGGTGCCCTCAGTGGGCGGCCCGGACACCTCCGCCGGCTTGCCTGCCGCCGAACCCTTCCCGGTACCCGGCTTGTTGCCTTCTCCGGTGAACGGCTCAGGTTTCGGTGCCGGGGTCTTGCCCAGGTCAGCGATCGTTCCTACTTCGCCGGCACGCGGTGATACGCGTGCCGTCGATCCCGGCCCGACCTCAGGTTCACGCGCTGGTTCCAGCGTGAAACGACGCTCGTCGGCCGCATTGGCACGCGACTGCGCATCACGATCCCGCACCGCCGCCACCTCGGCCGCGGCCTTGCCCTTGACGGTCCCCTCAGTCGGCGGCCCGGACACCTCCGCCGGCCGGCCCGCCGCCGAACCCTTCCCGGTACCCGGCTTGTTGCCTTCTCCGGTGAACGGCTCAGGCTTGGGTGTCGGGGCCTTGCCCAGGTCAGCGATCGTGCCTACTTCGCCGGCACGCGGTGATACGTGTGCCGTCGATCCCGGCCCGACCTCAGGTTCACGCGCTGGTTCCAGCGTGAAACGACGCTCGTCGGCCGCATTGGCACGCGACTGCGCATCACGATCCCGCACCGCCGCCACCTCAGCTGCGGCCTTGCCCTTGACAGTGCCCTCCGTCGGCGGCCCAGACACCTCCGCCGGCCGGCCCGCCGCCGAACCCTCGCCCCTTCCCAGGGAGTTGCCCTCTCCGGTGAACGGCTCCGGCTTCGGTGCCGGAGCCTTGCCCAGATCGGCGAACGTCCCCACCTCGCCGGCACGCGGTGATACGCGTGCCGTCGAACCCGGCCGGTCAGCCGCAGCACCCTCGGCGCCCGGTTCACGAGCCGGCTCTACGGTGAACCGGCGATCGTCGGCCGCATTGGCACGCGACTGCGCATCACGATTCCGCACCGCCGCCACCTCGGCCGCGGCCTTGCCCTTGACGGTTCCCTCAGTCGGCGGCCCGGACACCTCCGCCGGCCGGCCCGCCGCCGAACCCTCGCTCCTTCCGAGGGAGTTGCCTTCGCCCGAGAACGACTTGGTCGTCACCGCCTTCAGAGCCTTGTCATTCTCGTGAACCGTCCACTTCCGGCCTTCCCCAGGCGACGCCTCGGACGCCCCCGGCCTCCCGCCCGGCGCACCCTGGCCGGCCTTGCCGTCGCCGCCCTTCGACGGAGCGCTGCTGCCGTCCCTGGATCCCTTGGCGGACACCGAGGTGTTCGCGGAATTCTCCAGGGTGGTGGTCTCTGAACCGGAGGCCGTCTTCTGTGAAGTGTTCACGGAATTCGAGCCGGACCCGGCCTCGTTCACCGGCCGTGCGGTGCCGCGCGCTGTCTGCGGGACCTCGGTGAACTTCTTGATGATGCCGTGCTTGCCGGCACCGGAGTCGGAGCCGGAGCCGGACGCCTCCTTGACTCCGTCCCCCGCGGCAGCGGACTTCGTGGAGGTGGGGTTGGTCTGGTTGAGCGACGCGGGGTCCTGCCCGCTCCGGACGTTCGGTGACGTTCCGTCACCTGTCGTACCCTTCCCCATCTCCTTGGGCTGCTGCTCGAAGGAGGACTTGTAGTTCTGGGAGTTGGGGCTCTCGGACGTTCGGTTGCCACCGCCCGGTGACGCGCTCGGCTCGCCCGGTGCCCTGGTGCCGTGCCCGGGAGTGGACGTGGACGGGTCCGGTACTGCGCGGGAGGCGGGATCCGGGGTCGCGGTCCGCTGTGCTGCGGGGGAATGGGTGTCGGCGTTCTCGCCGATGCCCCGTCCCGGGGACGGATTCCCCGAGTGGCCGGAGCCGGGCGCCGTACCGGGGCCGCCCAGCCCCGGAGTGCCCGGCTGGTCCGTCCCGGCGCCGGGAGTGTGCGCGTTCTTCCCGTCCGGGATCCCCAGAACCGGCTCGTGGCCGGTCCCCTGGCCGCCGGCCCGGTCGCTACCGATTCTCGGCGCGTCCGCGCCCGGCGCGCCCGGTGTCCCCGACCTGCCCGGCGTGATGGGCGGAGCGCTGTTGCCCGAGTTGAGCACCGGGGTTTCCCCGCCGCCGCCCGGGCCGGGCCTGGGCGGTGTCGTTTCGGGCGGGCGCCCGCCGGGGGCGAGGATGGGCTCCACCGGCCGGGGCCCGTTCGGGCCCAGGCCGCCGACCGGGGTGGGGCCTCCCGTTCCCGGCCCGCGGAGGGCCGGCGGCGGCATCTCCCCCGGAACCGGGACCTGGTGAACGCCCCCCTCGCCGACCCCCGCTGTCCCGGGTGTCTTGGGGACGGTCGGTTTGGGCACTGGGACCTCTGGGGCAATGGTGCCGCCCTTAGGGCCCTTGCCCCCGCCGGGGTACAGGTGGGGCAGGACGGTGAGGCCACCGAAGAGGCCCCCGACCCCCATGCTGATGCCCTCGCTCTTCCAGTCGATCTCGAAGGGCACGTCGTAGGCCTTGTCGCCGATCCACTGGGAGAGCAGGTCGACACCCAGCTGCGTCGCGGCCCCGCCGACGACCCCGGCGATGAATCCGGCCAGCTTGACCACTGTTTGCATGGCGGCGCCGAGCGCTTTGATGATCGAGGTGATGCCCGCTATGAGGCCCTCGAGCAGCGGCGCGATCAGCTTGGCCAGCAGACCGAGGCCGAGCGGAAGAACGAATCCGAGAATAGTGCCGATGATTTCGGCCAGACCCGCCGCATTGGCCGCCGCCTGTTGTTTGGCCAGGATGGTCTCGATGGCCCGGCCGTAGTCGTTGATGGAATCGCCGATGGCCCAGCACGTTGTCCGGGCCGGAAAGAGGACATTGTTGTAGACGGCGACAATGCCTTCACGGGCGGCGAATCGGGCGTCCCCGGTCCACGCGATTCCTTCGACCGCCGTATACAGGACGGTGGCCTCGTCCTGAATCGTTTGGCCCATGTCGATCCAGGCATTGCCCAGGGCGAAGATGTTGCCGGGACCGAAATCCGAGGAATTGGGAGCGTCCATCTTTTACCACCCTCTGGCTGAGCGCCGCTGAGCACTGCTGCTGGATACGCGTTCCGGACAGGCACCGCCTGCTGACGCAATGAGCCGGCGATACGAACCGCGTGACGAGCCGGCGTTACACGTCCTCATCGGACAGGGCGACCTGGAGCAGCGACACGGGGCTGCTCCGCCGGACCAGGACGCCGCGGCCCGGTGGCCGCTGGGCGGCCCGCTGGTCGCCGAGGAGCAGTCCCTCGCGGGAGTCGCCGGACAGGATGAGTCCCCCGGAGCCCAGTTCCTTGATCCGCGACAGCAGGGGGTCGGCCATCAGCGGTCGGCCGACGCCGGCGACCCGGCGCGCCAGGATCACGTGCAGGCCGATCTCCCGGGCCTGGGTGACGTAGTCGGCGAGTCCGGCGACCGGGGACTGGCGGCCTGAGGCGACCAGGTCGTAGTCGTCCACCACCACGTACAGTTCGGGCCCCTCCCACCAGTCGCGGGCCCGCAGTTGTGCGGCGGAGATCCCTTGCGGCGGCATCCGCTCGTCCAGCTTGGCCATGAGCTGCTGCGTGTAGGCCTCGGCGGCGTGGGCGTCGCCCGCGTAGGCGCCGACATAGTCCTCCGGGACGGCGTCCTGGAGGCTGCGCCGGTAGTCGATGACCATGAACCGGGCTTCCCAGGCGGTGCGGCGGGCGGCAGTGCCGCGCATCCAGGTGCGCAGGAAGGAGGACTTTCCGCTGGCGGCGTCGCCGAGCACCAGGAAGTGCGGATCGGCGGCGCCCATCGCGATGCCGACCGGTTCCAGGTCGAGTTCGCCGAGACCGACGGCCACCTCGTCGTCCGCCAGAGCCTGCCGGTCGATGGTCGAGAGCAGGACGCGTTCCGGCAGGATCCGCACGGGTGGGGCGACCGGGCCGGACCAGGACGCGGTGATCTTGGCGACCGCCTCCTCCTGGGCCTCGGCCAGGCCTTCGGTGCTCTCCTGGCCGTCGAGCCGGGGCAGCACCGCCTGGTAGAGCACTCCTGGCGGTACGGTTCCGCGGCCGGGGACGCCGTGCGGGATCTGCCGGCTCACCGGCCGGCTGACCTCGGACTCGGTCGGGTCGTTCAGCCGCAGTTCCAGCCGCCCGCCGATGCTGTCCCGCAGGTTCATCCGGACATCGGCCCAGCGGTTGGCGGTCAGGATCACATGGACCCCGACGCCCAGCCCCCGCGAGGCGATCTCCACCACGGACGCCTCGGCGTCCTCCAACTCGGTTTTGATCGCACCCCAGTTGTCCAGCAGCAGGAACACGTCGGCGGCCCTGGTGCCGGCCGGCAGCTTGCCGGCCTTCCGCATCGCGCGGAACCCGGCCACCGAATCGACACCCAGCTCACCGAAGAGCTGCTCGCGGGCCGCCATGAGGCGCCCGGTCTCGGCCAGCACCCGGCGGGCCCGCTGTACGTCCCGGCGCCCGGCGACCGCGCCCACGTGCGGGGCGCTCTCCAGCGGGTGGAGACTGCCGCCGCCGAAGTCCAGGCAGTAGAACTGCGCCTCCTCGGGGGTGTGGGTGAGCATCGCGGAGATCAGCATCGTGCGCAGCATCGTGCTCTTGCCGGTCTGCGGCGCGCCCACCAGCGCGAGGTTGCCGTGGGTGCGGTCGAAGTCGAACTGGAGGGGCAACTGCTGCTGCTGGAGCGGCAGGTCGATGACACCCACCGGGAAGGCGAGCCGGCCGCTTCCCGACCACAGTCCGGCCTGGCGCCCCCGTCCCGGCACGTCGGAGAGGGGGCCGAGCAGGCTGTCAAGCGGGATGGCCGGCGGCAGCGGGGGCAGCCAGACCTGGTGCACCGACTGCCCGAACCGGCAGACGTGCTCGACCGCCACCTGCATCTCGGTCGGTCCTGCCAGCAGGACCGGCCGCTGCGGAACCACCGGTTCCGCCGGCTCCTCCTGTGGGGGAGTGCGCAGTTCGAACGGGACGACGGGGGGCGCCTTCCCCGGCCCCTGTCCCTCGCCCGGCGCCACGTAGGGGCCGGAGATATGGGCGACACGGAACCGCTGGTAGATCGACTCGTCCACCTTGAGGTAGGCGGACCCGGGGATCGAGGGCAGCGAGTACGCGTCCGGGGTGCCGATGACGGCGCGGCTCTCGGCGGCGCTGAAGGTCCGCAGGCAGATCCGGTACGACAGGTGCGACTCCAGACCGCGCAGCCGGCCCTCCTCCAGCCGCTGGGTGGCCAGCAGCAGGTGCATGCCGAGGCTGCGGCCCACCCGGCCGATCTGGACGAACAGGTCGAGGAAGTCGGCCCGCTGGGAGAGCAGTTCACCGAACTCGTCGACCATGATCAGCAGATACGGCAGCGGTTCGAGCGGCTTTCCGTGGACGTCGCTCTCCCCCGCCGCCTGGCGCAGCTGGTACTCGCGCAGCGAGTCGACGTTCCCGGCGTCGCGCAGCAGCCGCTGGCGGCGCTGCTGCTCGCCCTGCAGGGCGGCTCGCACCCGGTCGACCAGCGACAGGTCGTTCGCCAGGTTGGTGATGAGGCCGGATACGTGCGGCAGCCCGGTGACACCGGCGAAAGTGGCGCCGCCCTTGAAGTCGATCAGTACCAGGCTGAGCAGTTCGGGAGAGTGCGTCATGGCGAGGCCGGTGACCATGGTGCGCAGCAGCTCGCTCTTGCCGGAGCCGGTGGCTCCGACGACCAGGCCGTGCGGGCCCATACCACCCTGCCCGGACTCCTTGAGGTCGAGGACGATCGGGTCGCCGTCACCCGACACACCGATCGGCAGCCGCAGCAGCCGCTCGTCCCCGGCCGGTATCCAGCCCGCGGACGGGTCGAAGGACGCCACGTCGGGGGTGCCGAGCATCTCGGGCAGGGTGATGGTCCTCGCCAGGAGCTGTTCGGCCTCTTCCGACAGGCTCAGCGGGGCGAGGGCCCGCGCGGTGAGTTCGCACAGGACCGGGTCAGGGGCGTCCGCGACGCCGTTCTGGACCGCGCTGTACAACTCGCCGCGACGGCCCTCCAGGACCAGCGAGCCGTCCTCGCCCACCCGGGCGCGCACCTCGGTGCGAGTCGGTTCGTCGCGCTCGGCGGCGACCAGGCAGATCACGGTGATGCCCAGGTCGGGCCCGGCAGCTTCGAGCAGCGCGGTCGCCACCGTGCCGCGCGCCCAGTCGGCGGCCGGGTCGTAGGAGTCGAGCAGGACGACGAGCCGGTGCACCGGCGCCGAATTCTGGCCGACCCTCATCGGCCCCCGGCGCGCCGCCCGGTCGGTCTGGGCGCGCAACAGTGCGGTCTCCAGGGCGTCGGAGAGCGAACCGAAGTCCTCCGCGACCAGCGGGACCGCTCCGGCGGGACCCGCCGCGCCCGCCTCGTGCACATGCGGGAGCCACTTCGCCCACTCCCAGTCGGGGCTGCCGCCGGTGCACACCGAGACGGTGACGTCGTCGGGGGCGTGCAGGACGGCGAGCTGGCAGAGCAGGGACCGGGCCAGCGCCCTGGTCCGGTCCACGGGCCCGAGCAGGCTGACCACACCGGCCTTGGACAGGTCCACCACGGCGGGCTGGCGGCCGACCATGGCGGCCAGCTCGATGACCCGCTGCGCCGCGGCGTGGGTCTTCTCGTCGTAGTCCGCCATCGGGTCCTCGCGGGAACCGAGCTGGATCGGGGTGGACAGGGCGGCCCGCCCCTGGCCCAGCCGTATCCGCAGGAAGTCCTCGTCGGTGGCACGCCGTTCCCAGACCCGGCGCCGGCGGTCGGCCAGCGCCCACAGCCGCTCGGGTGAGGGGTGCAGCCAGCCGGCGGCGAGCCGCTGCCCGTCGGCCACCTGGCGGGCCGTCTGCCGGACACCGGTCAGGTAGCGCAGATAGCGCTCCCGCTGCCGCGTCTTGTTCTGCCGGGTCACGTTGTTCATCTGGTAGCGGACCGCGATGGTGGCACCCACCGAGACCAGCACGAACACCACACCCAACGCGATCAGCAGCGGCTTGCGGTACATCACCATGAACGCGGCCATGCTGATGCTGCTCATCAGCGGCAGCAGCAGGGTCAGCCAGGTGGTCGCCGACGCACCGGAGTTCTGCGGGGACTCCGGTGGTGCGGGCAGCACCACCCGCTGATCGGGCAGGGCGGGCGGCAGCGCGCGGGTCGGCCGGTGGAAGGGGATCCTGCTCATGAGAGGACTCCCCCCATGGCGGCCGGCGCCGCACACAGGGCCTGATGGGTGCTCACCTGGAGTGCCTCTCGGTGTTCGGGCTGGGCTCGGTCGTACCGTCGGTCAGGCGGACGGGGCGGGGCTTTCGAACACCTCTTTGACGGGGTTCATGGGTGCGGGGTCCGGCGCGTTCCCCGGCCCGGGGTCCGTCGGGGGAGCGCCTGCCGGCGGTGGGGGCGGCGGAGCCGCGTTGAGCAGGGTGGTGAACGGATTGAAGAGGACGTTGATGATGTAGTCCTCAGCCCCGTCGTAGTTGCTGCGGGCTCCGCTCAGCGCGTCCACCAGCCGGTTGAGTACACCGTCCGCCGTGTGGCCCTTGCTGCCGAACATCTCGGTCATGCAGGCGTTCCACTGGTCGCTGAACTCCTTGGCCTTGGACGCGGTGTCCCCTGCCCAGCCGAGCTGGAGTTCGGCCAGTCCGGTGTTGATGGCGGTCAGGCTGTCCACGATCCCGTGCACGGCTGTGGTGACCTCGGTCGCGGCGGTCATCAGGAGCTCGGGCGCCACGGCGATGGTGTCGAGGCTGTAGTCGCGCTGGGGAGGGAGCGTCAGTGGCGGGAGGTCCACCGAGACGACGGCGAGGTTCTGGTCGGGGTGGGGCGTCGGCGTGGCCATGACTGCTCCGCTCAGGAGTTGACGTTGTTGAAGTTGGCCAGCTCCATGTCGTGATACGTCCGGTAGGAGTGCCGCATCCGCCTGACCATCTCGTCGAGCAGCGAGGTGAGTTCGGCCATGTTGCCGGTGTAGACCCGGTGTACTTCGACGAAGGAGGTGCCGGCCGGCCCGGTCCAGTCCACTTTCGCCAGGCTCGTATTGATCTGGGTGATGTCGTCCCTGATGTCCTCGCCCTTGCGCCGCACCAGTTCGGTCACGTCCTGGAGGTTCTGCAGGGCGACCTTGAAATCCTGCAGGGTGAGGCTCACGGCAGGCACCTCCCAGGGGCTCGTTCGTCGGGTTTCGTAGGGTTCCGTACCGCTCGCTCCAACGGAGTCTAGGCAGCGGTCCCGGGAGCACGACATCCCCGCTTTCTGCCGCCCCGGCGTCCCCGAACGGGGACCTCCCATGGGGACGGGCCGTACGGAACGATGGAAGACGGCATGCTGCCCGTGCCCCACCGCTCCGGGCTCTCCGGGCGCGTGGAGCGGTGTCCCACTCCCGGAACTGGAGTCATCGTGGCCGAGCCGAAGAGTTCCCCGTTGTACAAGCCGCCGGTCGAAGGCGCTGATTCGGGGGGCCCTGACGCCACTCCCCCGAATCCGGTGGCCGACCCGGTCCTGTCCATGCAGTGGGACGCACCGCCGCCCTTCATCGGGATGGCCGGAACGAAGCCGGCCCCCGGCGCGGCGCCGGCCGCCGCCCCGAACCCCCACTCGGCACTCATGGTGAACCTGGGGACGATCCGGTCCGCGGAAGAGACCATGCTGACCGCCAACCGCACCATGGTGGACGCCTACAACGCCCTGCACGAGCAGGTCAAGGTCGTCGTCGCCAGCCCCATGTTCTGGGGCCAGGAGGCCACCACCACCACGACGGGGCGCAGCGCCGCGACAATGGTCAGCCAGGGCGACCACATCGACACGTGGGTGGCGGAGAACAAGCCCATCCGGGAAGCGGCGGCGAAGTTCGCCCCGATCATCAATCCCGAGCTGACCCACGCGCTGCGTCAGGTCGCCGACGCCATCGAGATCTCGGGCGCCTACATGGGCCGTCTGAACACGGCGGGCCAGGCCTACGCCATCGCCGACTTCAGCTCCATCATGCCGGCGATCACCCCCACCCCCAAGGCCTGATCCGGCGGGATCTTCCGTCCAGGACGGCGACTCGCACCCGACCGACGACGGATCCACTCCTCAGGTCGCTAGATCGCCGCGCCCAGCTCCGGCAGGTCCTCCGGCAGCACGAGGGACAGGTCCTCGGCGGTGAGGTCGGCAACGCCGGAGACCCGCTGGGCGTGGCGTTCCGTCATCCGCTGGAAGACCTGCCGCGCGGTACGGCCGTTGCCGAAGCCCTCGTCCCTCGGCAGGGCGGTGAAATAGCCGGCCAGGGCGGCGACGGTCTCCTCCGGCAGGTCGTAGCGGTGCTGCTCCGCCTGGTGGCGGACGATGTCGACGAGTTCGGTGCCGAGGTAGTCGTCGAAGGTCAGGGTGCGGGTGAACCGGGAGGCGAGGCCGGGGTTGCCGTCCACGAACCGCTGCATGTCCCCGGGGTAGCCGGCGGCGATGACCACGATCTCGTCGCGGTTGTCCTCCATCAGCTTGACCAGGGTGGAGATGGCCTCCTGACCGAAGTCGCCGCCCTGGCCGCGCGGCACCAGCGCGTACGCCTCGTCGATGAACAGCACCCCGCCGAGCGCCCGCCGGAACACCGCCTGCGTCTTGGGCGCGGTGTGTCCGACGTACTCGCCCACCAGGTCCCCGCGGTCCGCCTCGACGAGGTGGCCGCTGGAGAGCATGCCCAGGGCGTGCAGGATCCGCCCGTACAGCCGGGCCACGGTGGTCTTGCCGGTGCCGGGGTTCCCGGCGAACACCAGATGCCTGCTGGTGGGTGGCGGCGGAAGCCCCAACTCCTGGCGGCGGCGCACCAGTTGCATCAGGTTCACCATGGTGCCGACATCGCGCTTGACCCGTTCGAGGCCGACCAGCCGGTGCAGTTCCGCGAGCAGCGTCTCCAGCGACTCCTCGGCGGCCTCACCGGTGCCGGCGCCGCTCTCCGTGCCGGCGCCGTCCGCGCTTCCGGGCACGGCACGGGCGATGCCGGCCGGGCCGGCCGGCAGCACCCTACGCTCGGAGACCGGCAGGGTGGAGACCTTCACCCGGTCCGCCCGGCACTCCTCGATCACCGCCGCCGCCCCGTCGGCCGAGGCGACGTCCTCGGCGGTGTCGTGGAACAGGCAGCGGCGTACGGCCGGGTCGGCGGCCTTGCCGACGTACAGGGCGGGGAAGCCGGTCGCGGAGAGCGCGCAGTCCTCCAGGACGCCGTGCGAACCGTCGTCCTGGTAGACGCCGTTCTTGGCGGTGCGGGCGATCGAGGTGCCGCGCACCACGGGACGGGCACCGGCACGCACCACGATGCCGCTGCCCTGGGTGTCGGCGATCCCGCAGCCGTCCAGGGCGGGGGTGCTGTCCTCCCCGGCGAGCAGCCCCGACCCGCCGGTGTGGTGGATCCGGGTCCGGTGCAGCAGTGCTCCGGTGCCCGGGCCGATCTCCACCCCGGTGCCTTCGGTGGCGGTGATCTCGCAGTCGTCGAGCAGCGGGCGGTGCGGGGTGTGGAGGCGTACGCCGGTGCCGGTGCCCTTCACCGTGCAGCCGCGCAGCGCGGCGTCGGCGCGTTCCTCCACCGACACCCCGGCCATCCTGGCCCGCTCGATGCCGGTGTCCTCGGCGCACAGCAGGGAGTTGCCGGTGGCGCGGATCCCGTGTTCCGGGGTGTCGTGCAGCCGGCAGCCGGTCAGCACCGCCCCGGCACCCTCGCCGAGGTGGATGCCGCTGTACCCGGCGGCGGCCACCTCGCAGCCGGTCAGGGTCAGTTCGCAGTCCCCTGCGGCGTAAACCCCGTTGCCCGTGGCGCGGAGGAATCCGCCGCCGTCGGCGCGTACCGCCGCCCGGCCGCCCAGCGCGAGGCCGGTGTCGCCGGTGTCGGCCGTGGTGGTGCCGTACAGCCGCAGGCGGCTGCGGTCGACGGCGATGATCCCGGCGCCGCCGGTGCGGGAGATCCGGCAGTCGCGCAGCAGGACCCTGGCGTCCTCGTCGGCGAGCAGGCCGGCCGTTCCGGTGCCGGAGATCTCGCAGTCCTCCAGTACCGTCCCGCTCGCGTCGGCCGCGCCGTCGGCCGCGTCCCGGTCCGCCGAGGCGCTCCCCGACGCGCCTTCCGCGACGGGTGCAGGGGACACGGCGGGCACGGGGGTGTCGGCCGAGACGTGGACGCCCGCCGCCCGGTTGCCGTGCAAGCGGCAGGAGCGCAGCCGCGGGGCCGCCGCGCCGACGACGCGGACGGCCGCGCCGCCGCTGCCCGTCACCTCGCAGCGTTCGAACGTGCCGCCCTTCGTTCCGCCGAGGTGCAGGCCCTCCGCGGTGGCCGGGCCGACCGTGGTCCCGCGGACTTCGGGAGCGGCGCCTTCGGTGACCTGGATGCCGATGCCGTCGATGTCCGCCACCGCGCAGTCCTCGACGACGGCCCGGCTGTCCCCGGCCAGCCGCAGTCCGGCGCCGGCCGCCCGGTGGACGCGGCAGTCGCGCAGCGTCGGGGCGGCCTGTCCGGTCACTTCCACCCGGCCGCCGACGACCTCACAACCGTCGAGCACGGGTGCGCCGCCGCTGAGCACGACGGCCGGCTCCGCGGGGTCCGCGCCTTCCAGGACCAGCCCCCGCACCGAGGGGCTGCCCGCGGACACGGTGAGCGCGGGCCCCGGGCGGGCGTGATCCGTACCGTGCCCGGTCCCTTCTCCGCCACCAGCGACACGTCGCGCTCCAGCAGGACGCTCTCCTGGTACTCCCCGGGCATGACGGAGACGGTCGCGCCGTCGGCCGCGCCCCGCACCGCGGCGCCGATGGTGTGCTGCACACCCCAGCCGCGCTGGGCGACCCGGACCCACTTCTGGCTCACTCGGCTCCGTCCAATCGGTCGCGGTAGGCAGGCGGTCGCGGTAGGCAGGCGTCGCGGGTCAGTTGCAGGTCGCGCGCATCTGGGTCACGGCGAGGTGCGCGTAGGTCACCGTGCTGCCGTGCCAGTCCTGCCCCCGGCTGTCCAGCTTGATCATCAGCAGTCCCTTGGTGATGGGGAAGGAGCCCACCTGCACCCAGGTCCCCAGGCGTCCGGACTGCGACATGTCGAAGGCGTGGATCGGCTTGTCGGACAGGCTGAAGGAGTTGAACACCTCGAAGTGGGCGGGGTTTCCGCCGACATGGGTGATGTCCTTGTCGTTGGGGACGTAGATCTGGACCTGGCAGGCCCCCTTGGTGACCGCCGCCACCGGCCTGAAATACCACGTGGCGTAGTTGTCCGGGTCGTCCTTGCCGGCGTTGCCCGACATCGGCATCGCGTCGAACTGCCCGTTGCAGCCGTCGGCCTTCCATCCGCCGCTCTTCACCGCGAGCCATCCCTTGACCCCGTTGCTGTTGCGGCCGTGCTCGGCGAAGCCGTACGTCTCGGTCTTCGCGCAGCCGTAACCGGCCACCGCGGTGTAGGCGGCCTTCTTCGCCAGCAGGCTGTTGCGGTTGACCGGCGGAGCGCCCGCGGTGCCGCCCGGGACGGGGCCCTTGGTCGAGGACGGCGCGCCGGGGACGACGGCGTCGGCGCCGCCCGCCGGGACCGGGCCGCCGGGGCCGTCGACCGTGCCGGGGATGCCGGGGCCGCCCGGCCCGTTGCCGCCGGTACCGCCCGGGCCGCCCGAGCCGCCGTTCGACGGCTGCGTCGGGTACTTCTGGACCGCAGAAGGGCTGCCGGGCCCGGTCGCGGGCCGCTTCACCGCGGCGTTGACGGAATCCTTGGCGTCGGAGTGACCGCCGCTCGCGGCCATCATGCCGACCCCCACCGCCCCCGCGCCGACCACGGCCACGACGATGCCCACCGCCCAGGCCCGCGGCAGCATCCGCGGCCGGGTCCCCGGCTGCCTGACCTCGTTGACGAAAGCAGCGGCGAGACCTCGCCGGTCCATGCCTTCGTGCTGCTCGGACTGCTGCTCGGATTCAGCCATTGCCCAACTCCGGGGTGTGGGCGGGCGCGCGGCACCCGCGTGTTTCGGACGAAATTCGAGACGTTCTGAGGACGGTCGCGGGAGGTGTTCCACGTCGGGTTCCGGGCTGCGCCGCAGCGGCCGGCATGGCACGCGCGGGGGCGTGCGGGCGGTGACTACCGCAAGTGGAAGAAAATGATAGAACTTGGCATGAACACCCATTAGAAGGGTCGCAGGAGACGGCTGTACGGGGATGGGTAGATCGAAGGGCCGAGTCATGCCTACCGTTGGCATCGTCGAAGACCACCGCATGACCCGAATGGGGATCGAACAAGTTCTTGCCCGCAGTTCCTGGCTCGACGTCATCGCATCGGTGGGAACACTGGAGGAATTCGCGGAGACCGGGCTCGCCCCCGACGTGATCGTCCTCGACCCCGCTCCCTATCTCGCCGAGGCGTCCCTGCAGGCGATCGGTGATCTGAGCGTCGACAGCGCGGTACTGATCATGTCGCCGTCGGACGAGCGGGACCACCTGCTGGCCGCGGTGAAGGCCGGGGCGTACGGCTTCGTCACCAAGCACACCGACGAAACCGAGTTCCTGTCCGCGGTCGAGGCGGTGGCCCGGGGCGGCTTCTACCTCGCGTCCGGGCTCGCCACGCATCTGCACGCCGAACTCGGCCGCATGTCGCCCGGCGAGGGCCAGTGCCTGGCCCGCCGCGAGGTGGAGACGCTGCGCCTGATCGCCAAGGGGTACACGCACGGCCAGATAGCCCGCCGCATGGGGCTCACCGAGTCGACCGTCAACACGTATGTGAAGCGCATCCGGGCGAAGCTCAACGCCGGCAACAAGGCGGAACTGACCCGTAAGGCGATCGCGTTGGGCTACGTCGACGAGTCGGGTCCGGCACGCTGGCTGCCGGGCCACATCCGGCCCGCGTCCGAAGTACTCGTGTGAGAGCGCGTGTCCGCGGGCGGGTGACCGTCCAGGTGACGGCGCGCGTCCAAGTGAAGACACACGTCCGGGTGGGAGCGCGCGCATCGGAGCCGTCCCGCTCACCCGACTCACAGGTGGTGTCCGTACGTGGCCAGGTGCTGGAAGACGCCGAACACACCGATCGCCAGCGGGATCGCGGCCACCGAGCAGAGTCCGGCCACCGCCCGCAGCGCCTTCGGCTGTTCGGTCCGGCCGGCCGGGCGCCGGAAGGCGAGTGCGGCACCGGTACCCAGCAGCACCGCCCCGGCCGCGGCGACCGCCACCGGCCCGGTCCAGCCGGGGGCCGACGTCGTCGCGGGGACGGCCAGCAGCGCGCTGAACAGGCCGGCCGCGCCGCACACCACGACCGGGACCGCCTCGCCCAGCAGCCGGAACGTACCGGCGCGCAGCAGGAGCGCGACCGCCAGGCAGCCGGCCAGGGCCGGCGCGTACCCGCCGTGCGAGGCACCCAGCACGGCGAGGGCGACAGCGAGCGTGAGGGAGACCGCACAGGTCCAGCCGAGCAGGACGTTACGGGCGCGGAGCACCACCGTCCTGACCAGGCTGTCGTCGGAGCCCGCGGGGCCGCCTTCCTCCGCCACGACCGGCCAGGCCGCGGCGAGCCGGCCGGCCAGCGACGGGGCGGCCAGCAGCATGCCGTAACCGGCGACCGCGACGGCCGCCGCGCCTTCGGCCAGGTCCGTCCGCAGGCCCGTCAGCAGACCGACGACGGCCGCGCCCGCCACACCGAACACCAGCACCGCCGCGCCCGCCACCGACGGCACCGCGCCGAGCGCGGCGGCCGCGCCGACCATCGCGCCGAGCGCCGCCCCGAGCGGGCTGCCGGCCGACGGATCGGGCAGGAACCACCCGGCGACCGCCAGGCAGGGCACCGTACTCAGCGCGAGCGGCAGCGCCAGCCGGTTCTGCGGGGTCGGCCGTCCGCCTGGGGCCGTACCGCTGCGCCGCAGGCCCCAGGCGGTGAAGAGCAGGACGAAGCCGGTGCCCAGCGCCAGCGGACCGGCCGACGTACCCGGCCATGCACCGGACACCGCCGGTACCAGACAGGCGGCCACCAGCCAGGCCGCCCCGAGGACCGCGACGGTGGCGGCCCGGGTACGGGAGGTCCAGCGCAGATCACCGAACGAGTCGGCGACCTCGGCGATCATCTCGTCGAGGTCCCTGACCAGGGGCTCCTCGAACTCCCCCTCGGCGGCGTCCCGCAGATACAGCAGTTGGCCGTCCACCACTCCGGCGTCGCTCAGCGAGGAGACCGGGTGCAGTGTGCGGCCGTTCACCAGCGCCAGCGACCACGCGGCCGGCAGCGCCTCCAGCTCCTCCTCGCCGCACAGATGGGCCAGCGTCGTGACGTACTCCGCGATCGGGGCGGCGGCGGGGACCGCGAGGTCGACCCGCTTGCGCGCGCCGATCACCGTCACGCGGCAGTGCTTGTCAGCCATGCGGAACTCTCTCGGGATCGTTCAGTGAGGTGCGGGGTCGTCGTCGAGGCCTGTCGAACCAACCCCTGCGGTCGGTCAGTGGTGGTTCCACGTCTGTGAGTTGGCCCACTCGGCGTCGCTGTAGTTGGCCCAGTTGACGTTCATCGCGCGGGCGATCTGGCCGAGCACCCCTTCGGGCCCGAACAGCCCTTCGGCGGCCACGTTCCACTCGGCCTGCAACCCCTGGTAGTACCCGGAGGCCGCGCCCTGCCAGATCTCCGGCAGCTGGTCCAGGTACTGGGCGAGCCGGTGCAGCTCCCCGGAGATCTCGGCCGCCTGCCCGTTCAGATAAGGACCCGCGGTCTCCAGCTCCTGCTGGACGTTGATCGGGACGGCGTCGGAGAAGCTCATGCCGGTGCTCCTGTCGTGAAGGGGGCGGGCGCGGGACGGACCGCCGGAGGACGGATCGTCAGAACCGGGCCGCGGGCAGCTGCACCTGGCGGAGGTTGGCCAGGTTCGCCTGCTCCGACTCGGTGTAGCTGACGTAGTTGCCGCGCAGCCCGGACGCGATGTCGGAGAGCGCGTCGTGCATCATCCGCGCGTAGATGTCGTAATCCATCATCAGCGTCTCGAACGCGGCGTGTGCGGAGCCCTGCCAGATGTTGCCCAGGCCGGCGACGTAGCTGCGCAGCGCGGCGATCTTGGCATCGACATCGGTGGCCTGGGTGGTCACGTAGGAGGCCGCCGCGGCGACACCCTCGGGAGTGACCGAGTAACCGGCCATCGTGCCGCCGCTGCCCGCGTTGTTGGGGGTCGTCATCCCTGGCCCTTTCGGCGGTCTGCTGATGAGGAGCGAACAGCACACCGCCACCGCCCCACCCGCGACCGCACCCGGAGTACTGCGGTCAGCCTCCCGGACCGCGGCGGGA
Source organism: Streptomyces sp. RKAG293 (assembly GCF_023701745.1). NCBI lineage: Bacteria > Bacillati > Actinomycetota > Actinomycetes > Kitasatosporales > Streptomycetaceae > Streptomyces > Streptomyces sp. RKAG293. The sequence goes on from NZ_JAJOZB010000001.1 coordinate 1,538,967, forward strand.
CGGCTCCAGTCACCGTTTCGGATGTCCCCCCGCCCCCGAAGGGGTCCCCTCGGACCCCCCGAGCGCTCGTCCCGCCTTCCCGCTGCTAGCGTCCTGCCTGTCTCTCACATGGCACACCGGGGGCGCGCGATGCGCCGGAAGATCGAGGCAGGTCGTTGACCCGTACACACCGCCGCTCGGGAAAGTTCCTGCCGATCGGCATCGCGGCGACACTCATCGCGGGATCCGTGGCGGCCATAGGGACGTTCGCGCTGGCGAACCCGTCCGACAGCGCCGCTCCCCCGGTGGATCCGGCCGCCGGACTGCAGCGGGAGTTCGCGGACGCCGCGCAGGAGTTCCACGTACCGCAGAGCGTGCTGATGGCGGTCTCGTACCACCTGACCCGGTGGGAGACGCACCAGGGCCGGCCGAGTACGGCCGGGAACTACAACGTCATGGGCCTGACCCAGGTGACGGCCGAGGACGTCGAGGAGCCCACCCGGGCGGAGCGGCTGTCGCATCTCAACATGAGCGGCGATCCGGCCCGGATGAAGAAGTTCAACGCGACCCGTGCGCTGCGGGGCGGCGACGACCGGACCGACACCTCCGATCCCCGCCTGCACACGCTGGACGCGGCCGCCGAGCTGACCGGTGAGTCGGCCGGCTCGCTGCGCACCGATCGCGAGGAGAGCGTGCGGGGTGGGGCGGCGCTGCTGGCGAAGTACGAGAAGGAGGCCGCCGGTTCGCTGCCCGACGACCCGGGCCGGTGGTACGCGGCCGTCGCGCGCTACAGCCAGGCGCCGGACGCCAAGGGCGCCCAGCTGTTCACGCAGCGGGTCTTCCAGACCATCAACCGCGGCGGGAGCCGGGTCACGTCGGACGGGCAGCGGGTCACCCTGCCCGCCGACCCGTCGGTCACCCCCGTGAAGCCGGCGAAGCTGACCCTGGCCGCGACGTTCGCCAGTACCGCGGTCGCCCCGGTCCCCGAATGTCCCTCGGGCCTGAACTGCGACTTCCGGGCCGCGGCATTTCAGAAGAACGGGACGGATCCGGCCGATTACGGCAACTACGACGTAACGAACCGGCCGGCCGACGGTGTCGACATCCGCTACATCGTCATCCACGACACCGAGGGCAGCTACGACAGTTCGCTGAGCGTCTTCCAGGACCCGGCGAAGTCCGCCAGCGCGCACTACCTCATCCGCGCCTCCGACGGTCTGGTCACCCAGACGGTGCCCACCAAGGACACCGCCTGGCACGCCGGCAACAAGACCCTCAACATGCACTCGATCGGCATCGAGCACGAGGGCTTCGCCATCAAGACGGGGTCCTGGTACAGCGAGCCCCAGTACGAGTCGTCGGCGGCGCTGGTGAAGTACCTCGCCGCCCGCTTCGGCATTCCGCTGGACCGCGAGCACATCATCGGCCACGACGAGGTCCCCGGCCCGATCGACGCCTACGTGGCCGGCATGCACTGGGACCCGGGGCCCTACTGGGACTGGAACCACTACTTCGCCCTCATGGGCGCTCCGACCGGCGACGGCGGTGCGGGCAGTCCCGTCCTGGTCGGCCAGGAGATCACCGTCGCGCCGCCGTTCACCACGGCCAACCAGCCGGCCGTCGTGTACTGCTCCCCCACCTGCGCGACGCAGACCCCGCGCCCGGCGAACTTCCTCTATCTGTACACCGCTGCCTCCACCGGCTCGCCACTGATCGCGGACCCGTATCTGCGCGCGGGCGCCGCGGGCAGCACACAGGGCCCGGACTGGGCGGCCAAGGCCGTCGCCGGCAGCCACTACGTGGTGGCCGCGGTGAAGGACGACTGGACGGCGATCTGGTACGGCGGGCGGCAGGGCTGGTTCTACAACCCCGGCGGCCGGCTGACCGCCCCCGCGGGCACGACCGCACAGCCGGTCGTCACCCCGAAGGCGGGGCTCGCCTCCATTCCCGTGTACGGCCGCGCGTATCCGCAGACGGCCGACTACACCGGCACCGACGTCCCGGTCCAGGCGGACACCGACAAGGCGCTGACGAAGTACAGCCTCCCGGCAGGACAGGCCTACGTGCCCGGCGGCCCGTCCGTGGCCGGGGACTACTTCCACGCCATGAACTACGACAACAGCGCCCCCGGTGACCACAAGCTCGTCACCGGAACCACCACGTTCCTCCCGATCCGGTTCAACCACCGCCTGGCCTGGGTCCGGGCCGACGACGTACGGCAGATCAGCAGTACGCGCCCCGCGAGCGGCGCGACCCGCTCCGACGTCGTCGCTCGGGACAGCGCCGGTGTGCTGTGGCAGTACCAGGGCAGCGGCGGCGGCGCCGTTCCGTTCCTGTACCGCTACCGCGTCGGTGCCGGCTGGCAGGGCTACAACGCCCTGATCGACCTCTCCGGATTCCGTGCCGACGGGACCGGCGACCTGATCGCGCGGGAGCCTTCGGGCGTCCTCTGGTACTACAAGGGCACCGGAAACACCGCGGTTCCCTTCGCCACGCGCGTCAAGGCCGGATCCGGCTGGCAGATCTACAACGCCCTGGTCGGCGTGGGCGATGTGTCCGGGGACGGGAAACCGGACCTGATCGCACGGGACACCACCGGCGTCCTGTGGCTCTACCGCGGCACCGGGAACGCGACGGCGCCCTTCGCCACCCGGCTCAAGGTCGGTACCGGCTGGCAGATGCACAACATGCTGGTCGGAGGGGGCGATATGACGGGCGACGGGAAACCGGACCTGATCGCACGGGACACCACCGGCGTCCTGTGGCTCTACCGCGGCACCGGGAACGCGGCGGCGCCCTTCGCCACCCGGCTCAAGGTCGGTACCGGCTGGCAGATGTACAACCTCCTGGCCGGCACGTCCGACCTGACCGGCGACGGCAAGCCGGATCTGCTCGCACGGGACACCACCGGCCGGCTCTGGACCTACCCCGGAACCGGCAACCCCTCCACACCGTTCGCAGCCCGCCTGATCGTCACCACCGGCTGGCAGATGTACAACGCCCTCGTGGGCTGACCCACGCGGCGGACCCGGGCCCGCGGAGGCACTCAGCGGCGCTGGGCCAGGCCCGGGTACGTGACGACGAGGCCGTCGGCGTCGAGGGTGAGGTCCGCCCGGTAGGTGCCCGAGGCGTAGCGCACGCGGTTCGTGCCGAGGTGGGTGTAGGTCTGCCGGTTGGGCCGGACCGCGAGGTCGGGGACGTGGATCCAGGCCATCAGGAAGTCCTGCTCGCCCGGCAGACGGTGCAGGGCGTGGCGCAGCACCGGCATCGTGTTGGTGAGCGGGGACAGGCCGAGGTCGCAGTCGAGCGCGCCGTCCAGGCCGGGCGCCGGTCGGCCGTTCACCGTCCATCGTCCGTCCTGGGCGCGACGCAGGTCCAACTCGGTGGTCCCGCCGGCCGTTTCGGAGGTGGCCCGCAGCCGGCGGGTCACGAAGTCCTCCGTGGTGTCGAGTTCGTAGGTGATCCAGTAGGGCTCGGGCACCGTGCCGACCACGCGCCCGTGGGCCCGCAGCGTGCTGCCGTCGAGCTCGATCCACGCCGTCTCGTACCCGTCGCTCTCGCTGACCGCCCAGGTCAGCACATGAGATGTGGTCATCGATCCATGCTAGCGAGCGGCGGCGACGGCCGGCCGGCCGTCAGCGCGTCGAGGCGGGCCGCTGCCGCGTCCAGGAAGAGGTCCAGGGTCTTGGCGTAGGCGCTGCGCCCCATCTCGGCCTGCAGCAGTCGCGAGGTGGCGGCGATGTGCGGGTGGGTGGTGGCCGGCAGTGAGGCGTAGGTCCGCTCCCAGACCTGCCGCTCGGCCTCCCGCGCCTGCGGTGGAAGGGCGGCGCTGGCGGCGTCCAGGGCCGCGTAGGCCAGGCCGGTGTCGACGAAGGTGTGGTACATCCGGACCGCCTCCGGATCCGGGAAACCGCCGCGGCGCAGGACGCTCAGGATCGACTCGATGGCGAAGGCCTCGTGCGGCCGCCCGGTCACCCGGTAGGCCGCCAGCATCGCCGCCTGCGGATGCTCGAGATAGGCGGAGTGGATCCGCAGGCCCAGTTCGCGCAGGTCGGCGCGCCAGTCGCCGACCGGGGACCAGCCGGCGAAGGCCTGTCCGATCAGCTCGTCGGCGACGGCGAGCAGCAGGTCGTCGGTGTTGCGGAAGTACCGGTAGAGCGCGCTGGGGTCCGCGCCCAGCGCCGCGCCCAGCCGCCGTACGGTCAGCGCGGCCGATCCGTGCTGGCGGATCAGCCGCAGCGCGGTCTCGACGATCAGCGCCTCGGACAGCACCGTGCCCTGCTTCGTGGGGCGGCGGCGCGGCCGCGCGGTCCCGAGGATCTGCCGGTCGGTCATGGCGCGAGCTTATGTCAACAGCATTGACGTGTTAAGAGCCCGCAGGATTGCATGTCGCTCCAACCCAGTCCCGAGCGAAGCGGTGGCCCGATGGCAACAGACATGAGAAGGTCGCTCGGCGTACTGGACGGCGTGGTCATCGCCGCGTCCACCACCGCCGCGACCACCAGCATCGGCCTCGGGATGGGGCTGCTCACCGGGATCGTCGGGCTGCATCTGCCGATCATCATGCTGCTCGCCTTCCTGCCGATCCTGGGCATCGCCGCGGCCTACTCCCGGCTCAACCGGGTCGAGCCCAACTGCGGCAACAGCTATGTCTGGGTCGGCCGCTCGGTCAGCCCCTGGCTGGGGTTCCTCTCCGGCTGGGTGAACGTCGTCGGAACCGTCGTCTTCCTCGCCTACACGACGACCGTGACCGGGTCGGCCCTGATACAGCTCGCCGGCCAGGCGGGACTGCACCACCTGGCCGGACTGACCCTGAATCCCGACAGCACGCTGCAGTCGACGCTGCTCGGAATGACGGTGCTGGTGGCCGCCACGCTCGCCGCCGTCACCGGGGCCGACGTCGCCGCACGGCTGCAGCGCTATCTCCTGGCCTTCGAGTACCTGGTGCTGCTGGGCTTCTGCGGCTACGGCCTGTTCGCCGGCACCCAGCCGTTCAGCCTGGACTGGTTCAACCCCTTCACGATCCCCTCGCTCGCCGCCCTGGCCCAGGGCATGGTGGTGGCGGTGTTCTGCTACTGGGGCTTCGACGCCGCCTTCAGCGTCAGCGAGGAGGTGCGCGACCCGCGGGACGCCTCGCGCAGCGGCCTGATCACGGTGTTCACCATGCTCGGCCTGTTCCTGCTCGGCGCGGTGGCCTTCCAGCGGGTCCTCTCGCACGGTCAGCTCGTCGACAACGGCGCACAGGGGCTGACCTACTTCGGCAACCAGCTGGCCCACCAGCCGCTCGCGGCACTGCCACTGGTCGCGCTGACCTTCTCCGCCGTGGCCTCGCTGCAGGCCGGAGTGATCCCCACCGTGCGCGGGCTGTTCGCCATGGGCCGCGACCGCACCGTCGGCCCGGTCTGGACCCGCATCCACCCGAAGTACGGGACGCCCGCGGCGGGAACGCTGCTCCTCGGTGCGATCGCCGCTGTGGTCGCGGCGCTCTCCCTCGTCATCCCGAAGGTCAGCGAGCTGATCAGCGCCTCCGTCAGCGCCATCGGCATCGTCGTCGCGCTCTCCTACGGTCTGACCGCGGTCGCCGCCGCCGTGCGCTTCCGCGGGCTGCTGCGCGGCACCCTCTGGGAGGGCGTCCGGGCGGTCGTGCTGCCGGTGCTCAGCGCGCTGGTCCTGTTCGCTCTCGCCGGGTACATGTGCTGGGGGTACGCCACCTCCGCCGACCACTTCGCGCTGCGGGCCGACAACGGCTGGTTCCTGCTGCTGATGCCGGTGCTGATGATCCTCTCCGGTCTGCTGGTCGCCGGCTGGGCCAAGTGGGGCCGCAAGTCCCCCTACTTCACCGCCGGCCAGGCCACCGACGCCGACGCGGCGGATCTGCTCTCCGTCGAGCCCACCACCGCCCGGACATCCGCGACCATCTGAACCACCCACCCAACGACCTGAGATCCACCGAAACGACATACGGAGCAGCTCATGACCCACGCCGCAGACCTCGTCTTCACCGGCGGCCCCGCCCTCACCACGGATCCGGCCCGCAGCCGCGCCACGAGCGTGGCCGTGCGCGGCGAGCGCATCGTCGCCGTCGGGCACGACGAAGTGCGCGAACTGGTCGGTCCGAAGACCGAGGTGGTGGACCTCGCCGGGCGGCTGCTGATCCCCGGCTTCCAGGACGCCCACGTCCACGCGGTCTACGCGGGCGTCGAGCTGGGCGAGTGCGATCTGACCGGCACCACCAGCCTTGCCGAGTACCAGCGCCGGATCGCCGCTTACGCCGAGGCGTACCCGGAGCGGGAATGGATCACCGGCAGCGGCTGGTCCCTGGAGAGTTTCGAGGGCGGGGTGCCGACCCGCCACCTCATCGACGCCGTCGTCGCCGACCGGCCGGTGTTCCTCTTCAACCGCGACCATCACGGAGCGTGGGCCAACACCCGTGCCCTGGAACTCGCCGGGCTCACCGCCGGCACCCCGGACCCCTCCGACGGCCGGATCGAGCGGGAGGCCGACGGCGCCCCCGGCGGCATGCTGCAGGAGGGGGCGACCGGGCTCGTCGCGCGGCTGGTCCCGAAGACCACCCCGGCCGACCGGCTCGCCGGGCTGCTCCGCGCCCAGCAGGTGCTGCACGGCCTCGGCATCACCAGCTGGCAGGACGCCATCCTCGGCGTCTTCAACGGCCAGCCCGACCCTTCCGACGCCTACGCGGCCGCCGCCCGCGACGGCAGTCTCACCGCCCGCGTCAACGGCGCCCTGTGGTGGGACCGCTCACGCGGCGCTGAGCAGATCGCCGAGCTGGTCGAACGCCGCGAGCGGCTGCGCGCCGGTCGCTTCAGGGCCGATTCGGTGAAGATCATGCTGGACGGCATCACCGAGAACTTCACCGCCGCGATGACCGCGCCCTACCTGGACTCCTGCGGCTGCGCCACCGCCAACAGCGGTCTCAGCTTCGTCGACCCGGCCGCGCTGCGCGACCACGTCGTGGAGCTGGACGCCCTGGGCTTCCAGGTCCACTTCCACGCGCTGGGCGACCGCGCCGTGCGGGAGGCGCTGGACGCCGTCGAAGCGGCCCTCGCCGCCAACGGCCGCCGCGACAACCGGCACCACCTCGCCCATCTGCAGGTGGTCCACCCCGACGACGTCCCGCGCTTCGCCCGCCTCGGCGCGGTCGCCAACCTGCAGCCGCTCTGGGCCGCCCACGAACCGCAGATGGACGAGCTGACCATTCCGTTCCTGGGCGGCGAACTGGCCTCCTGGCAGTACCCGTTCGGTGATCTGCTGCGGTCCGGAGCCACGCTGGCGGCCGGCAGCGACTGGCCGGTGAGCAGCCCCGACCCGCTGCAGGGCATCCATGTCGCGGTCAACCGCGTCGGCCACGGCGAGGACCGTCCGGCCTTCCTGCCCGAGCAGCGTCTCGACCTGGGCACCGCACTGACGGCGTACACGGCGGGCTCGGCCTATGTGAACCACCTGGACGACACGGGCACGATCCGCGTCGGCGCGCTGGCCGACCTGGTGGTCCTGGACCGGGATCCCTTCGACGGCCCGCCGGAGGCCATCGGTGACACCGCCGTGGCACTGACCTATGTCGGCGGCGAGCGCGTCCACACGGCGGCGGACGCACACTGACGGCCGGCCGGACCGGTCACTCGGCGAGGACGAAGACCGGCCGCCCCGCGGTGGGCCGCTCGCGGTGCTGCGCTCAGCCCTTGCTCGACCCCAGGGACAGGCCCGCGATGAACTGCTTCTGCAGCAGGATGTAGACCACCAGGGTGGGCACGGCCGCGATGAGGGCCGCGGCCGCGATCAGGTTCTGGTCGCTGACGAACTGCCCCTGCAGGTTGGCCAGTGCGGAGGTGACCGGCCGTTTGTCACCCGACGACATCAGGGTGATCGCCCAGAAGAAGTCGTTGTAGATCCAGGTGGTCAGCAAGGTGGCGAGGGCCGCCAGCGCGGGGCGGCACAGCGGCACGGTCAGCTTCCAGAACCGGGTCCACAGGCCGGCACCGTCGACCAGCGCCGCCTCGTACATCTCCTCCGGGATCGACTTCATGTAGTTGCTCAGCACGAAGACGCAGAAGCCCTGCTGGAACGCCACGTTGATGAGGATCAGCCCGAAGGCCGAGTTGTAGAGCAGACCGCTCTCGCTGAGGAACTCCGGCAGCGGGACCTTCAGGAAGAGCCGGTACAGGGGGTGATGATGACCTGCTGCGGCAGCAGGTTTCCCGCGGTGAACAGGATGAGCAGGGCGACGTTCAGCTTCACGTTGACCCGGGTCAGTATGAACGCCACGCCGGTGGACAGCGCGAGGGCGATCACCACCGCCGGAACCGTGATCAGTACCGAGTTCAGGAAGTAGTGCAGCATGTCCGACTGCGTCCACGCCTGCGAGAAGTTCTTCAGCGTGAGGGTGTGCGGCAGCGAGACATAGCCGTACTTCTGTGTCTCGGCGTACGGCCGCAGCGCGATGTACAGGGCGAACAGTATCGGGAGCAGCCACAGCACCGAGGCGCTGACGAGGAAGAGCTGAGCGCTGACCTGCCCCCAGGGGCGGGACTTCGGCCGTTCGCCGGAGCTCTGCTGCGCTGTGACGCGGGGCAGGGTGTCGGTGGTCATGGGGTGTCCTCACGGCGGAACGTCTGGAACAGGAAGATGCTGATCGGGACCAGTGAGATCACCAGGAGCACCACGCCCAGCGCGGATCCGAAGCCCACTCGCTGGGTCTCGCCGACGATGTTGGAGGTGACCAGCACCGAGAGCAGTTCCAGGCCGTTGATTCCCTTGTTGGTGATGTAGACGAGGTCGAACGCGCGCAGCGACTCGATGACGGTGACGACCATGATGACGATGTTGATCGGTTTCATCACCGGGAAGACCACGCGCCAGAACGTCTGCCAGGCGTTGGCGCCGTCGACCTTGGCGGCCTCCCGCAGTGTCGGGTCCACCGCCTTGAGTCCGGCGAGGTACAGGACCATCACATAGCCGGCCTGCCGCCACGTCGCCTCGACCAGGACGGCCCAGAGGTTGAGGTGCGGATCGCCGAGCCAGTCGATGGCGTTGCTGTCGCCGTTGCGTCCGATGACCGTGTTGATCAGCCCGAAGTTCTGGGAGTACATGAACTCCCAGATGATGCCGATCAGGGCGAGCGAGAGCATCACGGGGAGGAAGAGGATGCTCTGGTACATCCGGCTGCCCTTGATGCCGTAGTCGATGACGACGGCGAACAGCATGCCCAACGGGGTGGCGAAGAGGATGAAGACGGCCAGCCAGATGAGGTTGTGCTGGACGGCGGGCCAGAACTCGGGGTAGATCGTGGCGGCCTGGTGGTAGTTCTGCACCCCGTACAGGCAGCCGTTGTTCATGATCGAGGGCACGTTGGGCAGGCACGACTTGGTGCCGAGGCTGCCGACGCCGTTCCACTTGGTAAACGACAGCAGGACGGTGCCCAGTGCCGGGAACCAGATGAAGACCAGTTCTATCAGCAGGGGGATGCCGAGGAGCAGTGCGACGACGAGCTTGTCGCGTCCGGAGAGTTTGCGCACGCCGCCCCGGCGGCGCTGCTTCGCCGCCGGGGGTCGCGCATGAGTGGTCGTCATGAGGTGTAGATGGCCTTCGCCTGGCTCTCCGCGCTCTTCAGCAACGAGGCGATGTTGCCGGAACTCGGGTCCGCGATGAACTTCTGGATGATCGAGATCATGGCGTTGGCCATGGCCGGGTCCGCGTCGCGGTCCATGAACTGGGCGACGGCCTTGCACTTGGCGATCTCGGCGACCGACTTCGTCTGGATCGCGTTGTAGGACGGCACCTTCAGTCCGGTGGCCAGGCCGACGTCCCATTGGTCGGTCTTGAGGAACTCGGCTTCGGCCGCGCCGCTGCCGATGTACTCCAGGACCTTCTTGGCGGCGACGCTGTTCTTGGCCTTCTTGCTGAGCATGAAGCCGTCGGTGGGCGCGTCCATGTAGTCCGTGCCGAACGCCGGGTTGATCTCGGGGAAGACGAAGAAGTCCAGGTCGTCGAGGTTCGCCTTGTCGGTGACGTACTGCGCGGCGACCTGGTTGGTGCCCTGGAACATCATGCCGGCCTGCTTGGTCTCCAGGGCCTTGGCGGCGTCCTGCCAGATCCGGCCGTTGGCGCCGCTCTGCACGTACGGCATCAGCTGGGCCCAGTGGTCGAACACCTGGGTCACCCCCGGGTCGGTCCACGGGATCTCGTGCTTCATGAGCTTCATGTGGTAGTCGTAGCCGTTGATCCTCATGTTGAGGATGTCGAACGTGCCCAGCGCGGGCCAGCCGTCCTTGTCGGCGAAGGCGATCGGGATCATGCCGTCGGCCTTCATCTTCTTGGCCAGGGCGAGGTACTGGTCCCAGTTGGTGGGGACGGTGTAGCCCTTGGCCCGGAACACGCTCTTGTTGTAGAAGACCACCCACGGGTAGTTGTACATCGGCACCAGGTACTGGTGGCCGTCCAGACCGGTCGACAGCTTCTTGGCGGCGGGGCCGAAGTTGCCGCCGATCTTCTCCCAGACGTCGTCGAGCGGCAGCGCGAGGCCCTGGGCCGCGAAGTACTGCATGCGGTAGCCGGCGAACCAGGTGAACAGGTCGTCCGGCGTGCCCTGCAGATAGCTGGTGATGTTGGTCTGGAAGGTGTTGTGGTCGACTGTGTTGATCTTGATCGCCGACCCGGACGCCTTGGTGGCCGCGGCCGCCAGTGCCGCGAACGCGGTCTTCGCGGCGGGGTCCGAGTAGTTGGAACCGAAGGTCACCTGACCTCCGGCAGAGCCGCTGTCGCTCGGCGTGGACGAGGAGCTGTCGCAGGCCGAGAGCAGTCCGCCCGCGACGGAGAGACCTGCGATGCCGGCCATGCCCCTGAGCAGGGTGCGGCGACTCGGCGATGACCCCGGATTGTTGCTGCCCGGCGAGCCGACATCCGACATGGTGCCTCCATGGGTGGTCTGTTGTCTGTGGTCTGCGGTGGTCTGCGGTCACGATGCGGTGCACTGGATGCGGTGCGGCGAAGAGACGGAAGGGGAGGCCCCGCTGGGGGACCTCCTAGCACCTGATGGTTTCGAACAAAATTCAACAGGATTAACCGGGACCTCGCTCGCAGGGGTAGTTCTACGCCCCCTTACCCAGGGGCGTCAACGCTCCACCCCGTTGGTGTTGTGGGACCGTGATGTAGCAGTACGAGCCGCTCCGGACTGCGGAAATCGACATCGGGTGCTCCCCGGAGCGGTCACGGGGGACGGGAACGGGGGCCAGGACACGCCCTGACCAGTCAAACAAGTTCACATACGTTGCTTCAAGATGCACCATAGATCGCGCTTGCCATCCCCGGGCATCCGGGCCGGCCGGGGCGCGCGGCCGACGAGCCCAGGCCGGGCCTGCCCTCCGCCGACGCTTCGGAAGGGCGGTCCGGCCTTCTGCCGGGCGGGCACCGTTGCGTTCGCACATGGCTCGAGGGCGTCACGCCGAGGAGGATCGTCGACAGGAGCCGGCCGCCGGGGCTCGACGCCCCGGAGGGCACGCCGACCGCACGACGGCCCCGCTCCGTGCCGCGACCTCCCCTGGAGGGCCGCACCGGGTCGGGTCCACCGGCCTGAGCCCTCGGTGCCATCCCGTTGAGTTCCGCCGTATTTTGTTGGAACATGCGAGAAGCGCACCCGGTCGGTGGTACCGATCGGGTGCGCTTCCCTGACTCAGTGCGATGTCGGCCGATGCCTGACCCGGTGCGGTGTCAGGCGATGGTCCAGTGCTGCCGCGGCAGATCGGTGTCCGTCTGCTGGGTGACCGTGCCACCGTCGGAGGTCGACGAGGTCGTCAGCAGGAGTCCGCTGTGGACGTTGGTGATCGTGTAGGCGCCGGAGGCCAGCTTCGCCACCCGCCATTTCTGGTTGGCTCCCCCGGTGCAGGTCCACTGGACCACTGCCGTGCCCGGTGCGGTGGCGCCTCCGGCATCGTCGGCGCACAGGCTGGAGTAGGCGTTGACGAGGGTGTAGGAGCCGTCGGACTGCTGGGTGAAGACCCAGTTCTGGTTCTTTCCACCGTTGAGCGACCAGGTGTCGAGCTGGACGCCCGGCTCCGTGTGCCAGTCGGGATCATCGAGACCCTTGCCGGACAGGGAGACCGTGTGCGTGCCGTTGAGGTTGCCCGCGGCCGTGCCGGCGGTCAGGGTCAGGGCCTGCTCGGCAGCGGTGCGTGAGCCGCCGACGGAGTTGCCCGTGCCGTTGGTCCAGGTGCGGGCCGGGGTCGTCTCGGCGGGCCGGCCGGCGTCGGACGACATGCCGAGAACCAGCCCGCTGTAGCGGTTGACCAGGCGGTATGTGCCGGTTTGCGTACCGGTGGTGGTCACGTTGCTGATGAGGAACCACTGCTGGCCGACGGTGGGACCGCCGGACCCCACCGTGGTGGCGGTCGGCTTGGTGGCCCAGGCGCGGTCGGCCGTAGAAGCGGAGTCCACCCCGAGCAGCTGACCGGTGGCGGCGTTGGTGATGCGGAACGACCCGTCGCCGTTGGCGGCGAAGCTCCAGGACTCCCGGCTCGACCCGGTGGCGGCCGTGACGGAGGTGGTGGCCGAGCTGCCGGCGGCCTGGGCGAGGACCCGGCCGGACCCGCTGCCGATCGTGTACGTCTTCGCCGGGTCGACCGGCGAGGGTGCCGGGGCGGACGAGTCGATCGTGAGGTTGACGTACTCGCCGGAAGCGCCGCCGGAGCATCCGAAGGAGCAGTACGAGCGGAAGTTCTTGCCGACGACGGTGGAGCTGGTCCTGTTCGCGCTGTCCAGGAACCACCGGTACCAGGAGGCGGTGTGGTGGCTGCCGGTGTCGCCGATCAGCGTCCACTTCTGCGTGGCGAGGTTGTCGGTGGCGTAGATCTGCTGCGGGGCGTTGCCGCTCTGGTCCACCGCCTGCGGTTCACCGATGTACAGGCCCAGATAGGCGTTGTAGGTGATGTCCATGACGAACAGCGGTGAGGTCGGCGGCATCGTGCCGGCTGCGACCTGCTGGTCCACGCTGCCGGTGTTGGCCGGGTTGTACTCGGCCGATGCGGGGGTGTATCCGGTGCCGCCCGAGGAGGTCACCGGCACCTCGTTGCTCTCCAGGCCGCCCTGGCCGGGCTGCGACCAGGAGCCGTTGTACCACTTCTGCCAGGAGCCGGGCGCCATCTTGGACGAGATGGGAGAGCGGGCCGCGTGGGCGTAGAACGCCTTCCAGCCGCCGCTCTTGTCCACGATGCGCGAGCCGTAGGTGATGTAGAAGTATCCGGACGCGGTGTCGACGAAGAGCCGCTGGTCGCCGTCGCCGTAGTCGTACGTCTGGTTCGGGAACGCCGTGGTGTCGCCCCGTGCGGTGCTGTACGGCGACGTGATCGCGTGGCCCAGGATGTTCCAGACCTTGCCCTGGTTCGTCGAGCGCGCGTAGTCGATCGCGTCGTAGTGCAGGCCGTCGCCGAACGGCTGCGGGGTGAACTCGTTGTGCACCAGGCCGTACCAGTCACCGGTGTCCGGGTCGACCCACACCCCGGTCAGATCGCAGTAGTTCTTGTGCGCGTAGCCCGAGCCCGCGGGCGCGGCGGTCGCCGTCACCCCGGTCGGGCTGTTGTTGCAGCGCCAGGTCGTGTCGTTGTTCCGGTCGCTGGAGTTCGCCGGGTTCACCGCGTCGCTGATCGCACTCGACCGCGCGGCGTCATCGAAGTTCGTACCGGTGAAGAAATCCCAGTAGCGGGGGTCACCGGCACCGTACAGGGCGGCGGACTGCTGGAAGTAGAACGCGCCGTCCTTGTCGATGTAGGGGACCGCGGAGGTGTCGGTCGGATGGGCGTAGGAGGCCTTCGAGCCGACGGAGACCGTGTACGTGGCGCCGGGCGGGACCGCCGACGCCGTTCCCGGTGCGAGCAGGCCGGCTGTCAGCAGCGGGAGGATCACGGCGAGCGCCGCGAGGACTCTTCGGGGACGGGACACAGGCAGTCCTTTCCGTCCGGGTGTGCTGTTCCGGCGGTGGGGGCCGGATCAGGGCAAGCGGGGGGTCGCCCTGATCCCACCTCCTGCGCGAGCCGGAGTACATGTGTTTTCGTTCGCCTCCACTTGGGTTTTCCTCACCAGGTGTGCCCTGTTCAGCAGGGAATGCCCCGTCCCGGGTCCCGGTCAGGCGACCGGGACGGGCGGGGCCGGCTCCGCCCGGAGGTGCGCCGTCCCGGAGCGCACGGCCCAGCCGAACACCGCCAGCGAGACGACGCCGACCACGATCGTGTCGTACGGCGCGGGCAGCCGGCCCGAGCCTCCGAACGTGCCCAGCCAGGACAGCAGGGTCAGCGCGGCCAGCTGGCAGACCAGCCAGGCGCCGTCCCGCAGCTCCTCGCGCACCGGCCGCTCGCCGGCGTCGCGGCGCAGCAGCAGGAACAGCGGCACTCCGGCGAGCACCAGCGGCAGCGCGAGGCGCAGATCGTGCCAGCCCGACCAGTAGACGAATTCGGAGGCCACCACGAAGCTGATCGGCGCGATCCAGCGCACCCCGGGCACCTGGCCGTCCTTGCGGACCACTCCCTGTTCCCGGTCCCGCGCCCGGAACACGGCGACGGCGACCGCGGACGCCGCGTAGATGAGCAGATACATGTCGCCCATCACGCTGACGATGTCCTGCCAGCCGCCGAACGGCAGCATGAACAGGACGATGACGACGAGGTTGAGCAGCAGCGCCCGGTGGGCCGTGCCGGAGCGGGCGTCGATCCGCATGAAGAAGCGCGGCAGCAGGCCGTTCTTGGCCAGGGCGTAGGTGTGCCGGGCGTCGATCGCGACCCCGACGTAGGCCGAGCCGCCCGGCGAGACGACCGCGTCGGCGTAGAGCAGGGTGGCCAGCCAGTGCAGGTTGAGCACCAGGGCGAGCTGCCCGAACGGTGACTCGAAGTTCACGCCCTGCCATCCGTGGCCGAGCAGCGAGTCCGGCACCGTGTAGAGGAAGGCGAGCTGCAGTCCCAGGTAGACCAGCACGGCCAGCCCGATGCCGGTGAGTACCGCGCCCGGCACGTTGCGCCGTGGGTTGCGGGCCTCTCCGGAGAAGTCGAGGGGCGCCTGGAAGCCGTTGACGGAGTACACGATGCCGCCGCTGGCGAGCGCGGTCAGACAGGCCGCGTAGCCGTACGGTGCGAAGCCGCCGTGGTCGGTGAGCCGCCCGGAGTGCGTTCCGGAGAGGAAGAGCGCCACCACGGTGAGGACGGGCACGACGACCTTGAACAGCGACACCAGGTTGTTCAGCCGGGCGAAGGTGCGGACCGCGAACCAGTTGAGCGCGGTCAGCAGGATGCTCAGTCCCGAGGCCACGGCCAGGCCGGACGCGGTCAGCCGGCCGTTGTCGTAGAGACCCGGGAGGTAATGCGCGGCGTACTGCATGATCGCGCTGATCTCCGCCGCCGTGCCGCCGACCGACAGCAGCACCGACCAGCCGATCACGGTGCCGACCAGCCGGCCGCTCGCGTAGAGCGGCCAGCGCACGGTTCCGCCGCCCTCGGGGCGGGTGGCTCCGAGCTCCACCATCACCAGTGCCACCAGGCCGCACAGCAGGCCCGCCGCGACCCAGGACAGCAACGAGGCGGGCCCCGCGGTCTGCGCGGCGAACATGGCCGCGAACAGCCAGCCGGAGCCGAGGATGTTGGAGAACCCGATCGCCGCCAGGCTCCAGAACCCGAGCTCCTTGCGGAGCCGGCGTTCCTCGCTCAGTACCGTGGGGGCCTCCGGAGCCCGCCGTGGCTCGCTCTGCGGCACGTGCACGCACCTCCTCGTGGGACGCGGAACGCTGGGTTCCCCAGCGTGTCACGCCGGTCGCCGCGGATCGCAGAGGATCGCTCCCCAGCGGCCGTGTGGCTCGTTCACCGCATCTGACGGCGCACCAGCTCATGGAACATGCCGCCGGTGTCGGCGAGGAGCTCCGCGGGCGGGCCCTGCTGGAGGACCCGGCCGTCCGACATGACGATCACGCGGTCGGCGTCCATGACGGTGGACAGCCGGTGCGCGATGACGACACGCGTCGAGCGCAGCTTGCGGGTGCTCTCGGTCACGACGCGCTGGGTCTCGTTGTCGAGGGCGCTGGTGGCCTCGTCGAAGAACAGGATGCGCGGGTGGCGGATCAGGGCCTGGGCGATCATCAGACGCTGCCGCTGGCCGCCGGAGACGGTGCCGCCGCCGTCGGAGAGGACGGTGTGCATGCCCATCGGCATGCCCTTGATGTCCTCGGTCAGCCCCGCCATCGCGGCGGCCTCCCAGGCCTCTTCCAGGGAGAACGTCTCGGAACCGCAGATGCAGTCCAGGATCGAGCCGGTGAACGGCTGCGCGTTCTGCAGGACGACCCCGCACTGGCGCCGCACGGCCGCCGGGTCGAGGGCCGTCAGGTCCTGACCGTCGTAGAGCACGCTGCCGGACACCGGCCGGTCGAAGCCGATGAGCAGCCGGAGCAGGGTCGACTTGCCGCAGCCGCTGGCTCCGACGATGGCGACGAACTCGCCCGGCAGGATCCGGAACGACACGTTGTCGAGCACCAGCGGCGCGTCGTCGGCGTACCGGAACGACAGCTGCTCGACCTCGATCTCGCCGGACAGCACGCCCGGCTGTGTGGTGCCGCCGCCGACCTCGGGCACCTCGTCGAGCAGCGGTTTGATCTGCTCGAACAGCGGCAGGACGGAGACCGCGGAGATGAGTGCGCCGGTCAGCTGGGTCACCGACGTCAGCAGCATCGTCACCGCGGTGTTGAAGGTGAGGAAGCTGCTGGCCGACAGGGTCCCGCGGGCCGGTCCTGCGAGCAGCATGAACATGATGAGGGTGCAGAGCGGCAGATAGACCGCGTTGACGACCGTGATCAGGTTCTTGATCCGGCCCACCCGCTGCTGCAGTTCGCGGCTGCGCGCGAACTCGCGGGCCCAGGAGGCGTAGGCGAAGCTCTCCGCCGCGGCGACGCGCAGTTTGGGCAGTCCGCGCAGCGTCTGGAACGCCTGGTTGTTGAGCTTGTTGCCGAGCACGATCAGACGGCGCTGCCAGCGCAGTTGCCACAGCCCCAGGGTGAGGAACACCGCGCCGATCACGGTGAGCATCGCCAGCGCCAGCAGGGCCAGCGTGGGGCTGTACCAGAGCAGCAGGGCGAGGTTCACCACACCGACGGTGCCCGCCTGCACGGCCACCGAGCTGATGCCGGACAGGACGCGGCGGATGGCGCTGATGCCCATGGCCGCGCTGGCCAGCTCTCCGGTGGAGCGCCCGGCGAAGAACTTCGTCGGCAGGCGCAGCAGCCGGTCCCAGACGGCCGGTTGGAGCGTGGACTCGATGCGACCTTCCATGCGCAGGATGGAGATGTTCTCCAGCAGCATGAAGGCGGCCGAGACGATGGTGGTGGCCACGATCGCCAGCGAGGTCTGGACGATGAGGCTGTTCTCGGCGTTCGGTACGTAGACCCCGAGAACCTGACCCGTCGCGATGGGCACCAGCGCGCCGAGGCCGACCGCGACGAGGCCGCCCAGGATCAGGTTGCGCAGGTCCGCCCGGGTGCCGCGCAGACTGAAGCGGAGCAACCGCCAGACGGCTATGGGCTGGTCGGGCAGCGGCCGGTAGAACATGACGGCGCGGGGCTGGAACGCGTCCGCGGCCGCGCCCGCACCCCCGCCCCTGCTCCCGATGCGCGTCCGCTCGCCGGTGACCGGATCCACCGCCTCGTATCCGCCGCGGCGCCACAGCAGCGCTACCGGCGCGCCCGTTCCGGCCCGGTGGCCCAGCAGGGGGCCGGAGTCCTCCCGCCACCAGCGGCCGTCGAGTCTGACCGTGCGGGTGCGGAAGCCCGAACTCACCGCGATGCGCTCGACCGGGCTCGACCGGCCGTTCGACGAGCCGCCGTCCACGGGTGCCGAGACGGTGATCCCGGCCGCGTCGGCGACTCTGCGGCAGGCGGCGAGTGTGGCATCGTCGGTGCCGTCGGCCGGGTGGGACGGGGTCTTCCCTCCCGGCCTGTCGATGGAGGCCAGCAGCGCCTGGTCCGCCTGCGCGCGCACCGTCCGGCCGGCCTTGATGCCGGCCGCCGTCCGGTCCTCATGGGCGCGCTCGACGCGTTCGATCCAGCGGTCCAGCGCGAACAGCAGCCGGGACTGCTGATTGACCACCCGCTGCCACATCGCACCGTCGATGAGCAGATCGGCGGCCGCCTCGCTGCTGAACGCGGCGCCGTACCGCACACTTCCGGGGGCCACCGGCATCCACAGGATGTTGTCGTCGGCCGCTTCGTACTCCGCGGCCGGCTGCGCCGTTCCCGGTCCATGGCCCGGCTGACCGTCGTGGGGGGCCTCGAACAGGACGCGCAGACTGCGCCCGACCCCGCGGGCGAACGCGTCCTCCAGCGGGCTCAGGGGCGCTTCGTAGCCGCCGTACGACTGCTGGTCCCCGTAGCCGTCGTCACCGCCGTACCCGCCTCCGCCGTACCCACCGGGCTCGCCGTACTCGCCGTACCCGGGCCCGAACAGTTCCCGCAGCTGGATCCGGCGCAGTTCGCACCCCTGCAGGGGCCGCCCGACGAGGGTGTGGCGCGGGCCTTCCGCCGGTCCGAGCACCAGGGTTCCCGTTTCGAGCCGGCCGAGGAAGTGCCAGTGCCCCTGGTTTCCGGAGTCGACCGCGAACAGGTCCATCGCCCCGCCCACCACCAGCCACAGCACATGGGGCCCCTCCAGGCTCATGCTGCGGGTCCCGGCGCAGTCGACGGGCTGTCCCAGGCCGCCGAGGGCTCCCACGACCACATCGCCGGGCACGGCGCCCGGCACGGCGTCGGTGACCACGGGGTGCTGGACGGATGTCATCTCAGTGCTCCCTGACGAGCTCGGCGTACGGCCCGCCGGCCGCCACCAGGTCCTCGTGCCGCCCGCGTTCCACGACGGTGCCGTGGTCGAGCACGACGATCTCGTCGCTGTCGCGCACCGTGCTGAGCCGGTGCGCGATCACGACGCAGGCACAGCCCCGCCGCCGCAGATTGTCGATGATCACCTGCTCGGTCTCGGCGTCCAGGGCGCTGGTCACCTCGTCGAGGACCAGGACGCTGGGCCGGCGGACCAGCGCTCTGGCGATCTCCAGTCGCTGCCGCTGGCCGCCGGAGAAGTTGCGGCCGTCCTGCTCGACCCGGCTGTGGATGCCGCCGGGACGCCGGGCGACCGTGTCATGGATGGCGGCGTCCTTGAGCGCGGCGATGACGTCGTCGTCGGGTATCGACGGATCCCACAGCGCGACGTTGTCCCGGACGGTGCCCTCGAAGAGGAAGACGTCCTGATCGACGAAGGAGACCGAGGCGGACAGCGCGCTGCGGGAGATCTCGTCGAGCCGCTGCCCGTCGATGCGGATCGAGCCCTCCCACGGGTTGTAGAGACCCGAGATCAGCCGGGACACCGTGGACTTGCCGCTGCCGGAGCCGCCGACCAGCGCCACCTGCCGGCCGGGGCCGACCGACAGGGAGAAGCCGGTGAGCAGCGGTCTGTCGAGCGGGCTGTAGCCGAAGGTGACGTTCTCCAGCGTCACGTGGCCCTTGAGCCTGCGGGTGCTCGCGGCCGGCTCGCTGCGGGAGTACAGCCCGTCCACCGGGAAGCTCTCGACGTCCTTGAGCCGGGCCACGTCGGCCGCGAAGTCCTGGATCCGGCCGGCCACCCCGTTGAGCCGGGTGACCGGTGCGGTGAAGCTGGTCACCAGCGCCTGGAAGGCGACGAGCAGGCCGATGGAGATATGGCCCTCCACGGCCCGCAGCCCCCCGATCCACAGGATCAGCGCGCTGTTGAGAGCCGCGAGGGTGGGGGCGACGACGGCCAGTACCGCACTGGGCACGCCGAGCCGCTGCTGCCCGTCCAGGGTCGTGGCGTGCTGGCCGGCCCAGCGGCGGAAGTAGCCGTTCTCGGCGCCGGTCGCCTTCATCGTCTCGATGAGCTGGAGCCCGCCGTACGAGGTGTTGGTCAGCCGGGCGCTGTCGGCCCGCAGCTTCTGCGTACCGGTGGCACGGATCCGTACCACCACGCGCATCGCCGCGACGTTGAGCAGCGCGATCAGCACGCCGACGACCGTCAGTTGCGGATCGTAGGTCCACAGCAGGACCGCGTAGAGCACCACGACCACGGCATCCACCCCGGCGGCGGCGAGGTCCCTGGCCAGGGTCTCGGCCACCGTGTCGTTGGACTGCAGGCGCTGGACGAGGTCGGCCGGGTTGCGCTGGGCGAAGAACGTGACGGGCAGCCGGAGCAGATGCCGCATGAACCGGGCGCTGCCGAAGGTGGACGAGATGATGCGGCCGCGCAGCAGATTCGCCTGCTGCACAGCGGTCAGCACGGCGGTCAGCACGACCATCGCGGCCATCGACCCGAAGAGCACCGGCAGCAGCGACGTCTGGTTGCCGAAGAGGAACAGATCGATGTACGTCCGGCTGAGGGCCGGCGCCGAAGCGCCGACGACGACGAGCAGGAAGCTGGCGATCAGTGCTGCCGCCATCGTGCCCGTGGTGCCGCGCAGCCGGGCCGGCAGGGCGCTCATCACCCCGGGCTTGCGGCCGCCGCGGCGGAACCCGCCGCCGGGCTCGAAGGTCAGCACGACGCCGGTGAAGCTCGAGTCGAACTCCTCCCACGACACGAAACGCCGGCCCCGGGCCGGATCGTTGAGGTGGATCCCCTTGCGGCCGAAGCGCCGTCCCATCCCGTCGAGGACGACGAAGTGGTTGAACTCCCAGAACAGGACGGCCGGCGCCCGGACCTCCGCGAGGGCGGCGGGCTCCATCTGCATGCCCTTGGCGTCCAGACCGTATCTGCGGGCCGCCTTCAGCACGTTGCTGGCCCGGGAGCCGTCGCGGGACACACCGCAGGCGATGCGGAGTTCTTCGAGGGGGACGTGCCGGCCGTGGTGGCCGAGCACCATCGCGAGCGAGGCGGCACCGCACTCCACGGCTTCCATCTGCAGAACGGTGGGGCTGCGGACGGTCTTCTGCTTCTTCGCCTTCCCCGGCTTCCTCCGCTTCCGCGGATTCGATGTCGGCGTCTGCGTCGGCGCCGGCGCGTGCCGCCCGCGGCCTGCCGGGGTCGGGCGGTGCTGCGCGCTCACGGAAGGACCCAATCGATCGGATGCTGTGCGGTCAGGTGGACGGCGCCGCCGACCAGCGTCGTGGAATCGATCGGGTACGGCGGTCCGTGCGCCGACGACCAGCTGAAGCCGGACGTGGTGCCGGCCGACCGTTCCAGGGAGACCATGACCGCCACCGGCTGGCCCTGCGCCGAGAACTGCTCGCCCAGCTGACGGTTCCCGAGGAAATCGCTGATCTGCTGCCGGGTCTCGGGATTCCGGCCGATCGCCATGACGCGGCCCCGCAGCACACCGAACCGCTGCGCCGGCACCGACTGGACGGTCAGCTCCACCGAGGCGCCCACCGGGATCGTCGACGCGCTGCCGCCGGGCGCGTACAACACCGCCACCAGTGGGTCGCCGGGCTTGTCCATGCGCTCCACCGTCGCCAGGTCCGCGCCGGTGGCGACGACGGCGCCGATCTTGGCCGTGATCGCGGTCACCCGGCCCGCGGCCACCGTGCGAACGGTCTCGGCCCTCCGGTCCGTGCGTACGGTCAGCAGCGGAGCGCCCGCGGGCAGCGTGTCGCCCTCTTTGGCGAGGGTCGCGGTGATCTGGCCGGCGACCGGACTCTGCAGAAGGTAACTGCCTTCCGCATGCGTCAGGATTCCGGGTGCGTTCAGCTTGGACGACACCGTGCCCGTCACCGCCCAGAAGCATCCGACGGCCATGACGACCGCTGTGACGGTCAGCGCGAGCCAGCCCTGCGGCCGGGCGAGAAGCACCGGTACGTCGAGGTCTTCAGGCGATTGCAGCTTGGACAGCGCCTTTTGGCGGAACTGCACGGAAGTATTCCTTCAACTGCATTCGGGTGCGGCATTCATAGGCCCCGGAACGAGGGGTTCCGGGGCCTATGGCCGACCTTACGATGCGTCAGAAGCACCGCTGGGCCGGGTCATGCCGACGCTATGGCGTCTCATGCAGAACCTGACGGTCAGAGACCGGCGGCCAGACCGTTGACCTGCGCCGGGAGGAGACCGGTGACCGTCGAGAGCGGCAGCGAGACCGGCAGGGCCGACTCGACGGTGCCCACGATGTCGCCGACCGACAGACCGTCGACGCCGACACCGACGCCGACACCGCCGGAGACGTTGTCCAGGTCGCTGTCGGAAATTTCGCGGGTCTCGACCTGGGGGTGAAGTCGTTGCGCATGACTTGCGGTTCCCTTCATAGCTGTGGGGGGTTCATGAATAGCGTCGGCCGGTTCGGCGGAAAGCCGGTACGGCCGGTTCAACGGTCGTCCGATGCCCGAATGATTCGGAAACCCGATTCGCAACTCCCGTATGTCGCAAGACACAACCACGTCAACGCGCTGCCGGGCCACCCTGCCCTTCACAGTGTTTCGGTCGGCGTTTCGGTACCGCGAGACGCTCACCGGCGGCATTGCCCACCGAATGCCGACGAATTCTTCACATGCTGGAAACGGGCCATTCTCACGGGCCGGTCCCTTCGTCGATCCTGATCGGACATATCCGCGTTTAGGGTTCGGCGCCCGTCCGGCCCGGCGGGATCCCGCCGGGCCGCTGTGCGTTTTCCGCGTGCGCGATGTGCAGGATCACCGGGGGCGGCGGGGTGTCACGAATGGTCGCCGGTTCACCGGGAATCGGCGAGTGCCGTGGGCATGCCCTGCAGGACCGCGGGAAGCCGGTCGCGTCCGCCGATGCCGAGTTTCCGGTAGGCGTTGGTGAGGTGGATCTCGACGGTGCGCTGCCCCACCGACAGGACTTCGGCGAGCTCCCGGTTGGACTTGCCTTCGGCGGCGAGCATGGCGGTGCGCAGTTCGGCGGCCGTCAGCGCGGCGACTCCGTCCGTGTGCGAGGACTTCGGCGGGCGGCCGCCCGATGCGGACAGCTCGATACGGGAACGGGTCGCCAGATCCGCGCAGCCGCACTCCTCCGCCAGGTCGAGCGCGGCGCGCAGCGCCCGCCTGGCCGGCACCGGACGCTTGTCGCGGCTGAGGGCCGTGCCGTGCTCGGCCAGGGACCGTGCCAGCTCGAACCGGTCGGCGGAGCGCCGCAGAACGGAGACGGACTCCTCCAGCGCGGCCAGCCCCTGGGGTCCGCCGGCAGCGGCCCCCAGCGTCCGGAGCGCGACGCCCAGCGGGCCCGGCGCACCCCATCGACGGGCCAGTTCGACCGCTTCCGCGGCCTTGCGGCGCGCCCCGGCGGTCTCACCGAGCGCCAGCAGGGCCGCCGAGCTCTCGGCCTGCCAGGGTGCGACGGCGGGATTCGCCACGTTCCAGGACGGCAGCCGGCGGCCGGCGGCCAGCAGGTCCCGGAGCCCCTCGGCCGGGTGTCCCGCGGCGGCGCGCAGCCGGCCCCGGGCGAGCAACAGGGCGGTGCCGCCCCAGGTCTTCGGCAGGTCGCCGCACAGGTCCGACCGTTCGACCAGGCTCTCCGCCTCGTCGTACTCGCCCAGGTCGACCAGGATCTCCACGCACCGGGCCAGGAGTTCCACCGCCGCACCCGTCCGCCGTGGTGCCCCGCAGCCGATGAGCATCCCGAACGCGATCCGGGCGTCCTCGGCCGCGGCGGGCATCCGGCCGAGCCGGTGGGCGACGACACCGCGCAGCGACCGGGCCGCGGCGATGGCCGGCCGGTGCTGCCAGCGTTCGGCATGACCGACCATCGCGTCGCAGAACTCGTGGGCCTCCTCGGCGCGGCCGGCCTGGGCCAGCACCAGGACGCTGCGCAGGATGGGCCGCATCGCGTCGGGGGTGAGGGGCAGGACCATCAACGCCTGCTGGGCGAGGGCCACGGCGCGGGACCTGGACCTGCCCGCCCACCCGGTCCGCAGGGCGAGCAGGCTCAGATAGCGCCCGTCGGCCGCCCCGCCCTGGGGTGCCGGCCTGGGCAGCCGGTGCAGCTGTCTGGCCGCCGCCTCCGCGGTCGCCTCGCAGTCGAACTGCAACTCCGCCGAGCAGAGCGCCTGGCCGGTGGAGACGGGTCCCGTCCGCGTGCGGACGAGTTCGACGGCGGTCTCGTGGTGTCCTGTCATGGCGAGCAGCTCCGCCAGCTCCCGCACCACACCAGGCCGCCCCTCCGGCTCCGCAGGATGGGAGGAGACCGTGGTCAGATGGCGGATCGCCGCGCCGAAGTCCAGATACCCCTCGGCCCGGCCCAGCGCCCGCAGCAGCGGTATGCGCTCCTCGTCCGGAACCGGCTCGCCCAGCGCCCTGGTCAGGTAGGCGACGGCCATGTCGGGTTCGCCCCGGCCGAGCGCGGATTCGGCGGCGTCGCGCAGCACGGCGACCACCCATGGGTCGGCCGGCGCTGGGGTGGCCATGAGCTGTTCGACCACCCGGTCCTGCGGAGCGCCGGTGTCCCGCAGGATCCGGGCCGCCGCGCCGCGCAGGGTCCGCAGTTCCGCGAACGGCAGGTGCTGGATCATCGTGGCGCGCAGCAGCGGTTGCGCGAAGTTCAGGAACCGGTCCGCCACGCGCAGCAGTCCCGCCCGCCCGAGCGCCGCCGTCACCTCCATGACCACCGGCGGCTCGACACCGCAGACGGCGGCGACGCGGCCGGGGTCCGCATCGTCGCCGAGGACGGCGACGGCTCGGGCGACGGCGAGCGCGTACGGCGATATTCGGCGCAGCCGGGCGTGCAGCCGGGAGGCGAGCCGGGGTACGGCGATATCTCCGAGCACGGCGGCCGGGCCGGCGGTGGGCGTGACCGCCCGGTCCCTCAGCACGGCGGTCAGCTCGGTCACGCACAGCGGGTTGCCGCCTGTTTCCCGCAGGAACGAGGCGACGAACGACGCGTCCGGCGCGGCGGCGAGGGCGCGTTCGATGAGCGTTGCCGCGGCCGGGGCGGCGAGAGCCGCCGGGTGCAGCTCCACCGTGCTGACGGCCAGCAGCTCGTCGAGGGCGGCGGCATCCGTGCAGGGCTCACCAGGGCACACCGTCAGCAGCACCGCGATCCGGGCATGTTCGACACGTTGCGGCAGGGTGCTCAGCCAGCGCAGCGACTGCGGGTCCAGCCACTGCAGGTCGTCCACCGCCACGAGCACCGGAGCCTGGGACGCCAGATGCGCGAGTCCGCGGTGCAGGGCGTAGAGCTCGGTCAGCGACGCCTCGCCCGCGGGCCTGGTGACCGGCAGCTCGCGGGCCCGGGACAGGGAGTCGGCGCAGGTGACCAGGCCGGCTTCCACGAGGTCCGGCAGAACGGGCTCGAACAGCCTGCTCACCAGTCCGAAGGGCAGGTCGCGTTCGGCCGAACTGCCCCGGGCCGTCAGCACGGTGAAGCCGCTTCGCCGGGCGCGGCGGACCGCGTCGTCGAGCAGCGCCGTCTTCCCCGTCCCGGCACCGGCGCTGACCACCACTACGCCGCCGGCCTCCGCGGCCGCTCCGGTCAGCATCGCCTCGACCTCGGCGATCTCCGTGTCGCGGCCGACCAGACCTGACGTGGCCGTGTTCATGGACTACCCATTTCCTGCGGCCGGGCGTCATGACGCGGACGTGCTGACGAGCGGGCTCAGCAGGGACGGCGTGCCGCGTCGGCGCCTACGCCGTGCGGCTCCCGCCCCGCCGGGGGGCGACTGCCTGCTGCCGTGCCCGGTCGACCACGCCGTCACCCCGGCCCTGCTCGATTGAGGGACACACCTGGTGCGGACGTTCCTCGTCGGGTCTTCGGCAGTCGAGAGCGAGCACCCCGACCACGGCCGGCCATCCATGGGAGCACCACGGACGATCGCCGGGTCGCGCCATGTTCACACACCGCACATCAGAGGGGACGGATCAGTTCGGGCGAGGCCCGGCGGGCCACTGTAGTGGTCCCGGGAGCCGGGGCCGGAATCGGGCCGTCCGGTTCGGTCGGGCCCCCAGACCGTATCGGCCCTCGTTCGGGTTCGCCATGCCTCAAGTGTTCGATCGGGACGCCGCGAGCGGCCTCCGGCTCCCCCGCACCCGGCCCACCGCCCCCATCAGGCCACCGGGCGGACCGACTTCGTGGCCGCGCTCATGTCGCCGCCCGTTCCGGCCGCCGGAGCAGATAGACGGCCGCGGTCGAGACCAGGACGGCCATGCAGGCGATGAACACCAGCCCCGCACCCTCCAGGCCGATCGGACCGGTCAACAATCCCACCCCGATCACCGGGACCGAGATCCCCGCGTACGCCACCACGAACAGCGTCGAGATCACCGAAGCGCGCCGGTCGGCGGGAGACGCCGCGGCCACCGCGGACAGCGCCCCGCGGAACGCCATCCCCTGCCCGGCACCACCCACGATCGCGCTCAGCACGACGAGCGCGAGCAGGTCCCATCGCAACGCGCCGGCGAGCAGCGCCAGCCCGGCGAAGAGCCCGGCGCAGCCCAGCGGCAGTGACCGCTCCACCCCGACCCGGCCGACCGCGAGCTGCCCGGCGGTCGACGCGAAGAAGGCCAGCGCGACGACCAGCCCGCTGACCGCGCGGTTGTCCACGCCCAGGGACTGCGAGAGGAACGCGGGGCTGACCGAGGTGAACACCCCGAACAGGGCGAACCCGACGAACGAGGCGATCGCCGCCGGCCCGAACACCGCCCGCACCTGTCTGGGCAGTCCCGGTCGCTGCGGCCGTACCGCGGCCAGTGGTCGCCGCTCCCGTACGGTCTCGGGAAGGCGCACCAGCGCGACGGCCGAGACCGCCACCAGCGCCATGTGCACGATGAACGGCAGGTACAGCGGCCAGACGGCGTACTGCGCGAGCACTCCGGCGAGCAGCGGGCCGCAGCCGAGTCCACCCATGTTGGCGGCCGTCGCCACGAACGTGGCCCGGGAGGTGCCACCGTCCGGTGCCAGCTCCATCACGTAGGCCGTGGCGGCCCCGGTGAACAGACCGGCGGAGAGCCCCGAGAACAGCCGGCCCGCGTACAGCCAGCCCAGCCCCACGGCGCACAGGAAGCAGACGGCGCTCGCCAGCGCGAATCCCAGGCCCGCCAGCAGCACCGGCCGCCGGCCCACGACGTCCGAGGCATTGCCCGCGAGCAGCAGCACACCGATGACACCGAGGGCGTAGACGGCGTAGACGACCGTCACCGTCAGCTCGGAGAACCCGAACTTCTCCTGGTAGAGGCCGTAGAGCGGGGTCGGCAGCGTGGTGCCGGCCATGCACACGGCGAACACCGCCCCGCCGACCGAACACTGGCGCCACCCTCGGCGATCACCGGTCATGCCCCCGACGGTAACCGCGCGCCCCGTCCCGGGCCCGCGCGGCAAGCCCGACACGCCGCGCCGCCGTACCGCTCGGCGGTTGTCAAAGAGTGAGTGGTCGTGAGTCCGGTGCGGACCGTCCGCGTAGGACCACGTAGCAGGCGTCGGCGGTGTCGCGGGAGAACGCGGGACCGGACACCCGTGGGCGCTCTTCGTGATCCAGCTGGAGGTCAGCGAGTTGAGCCACCGACAGGCGAACAAACGGTCAGAGATCATCGCCGGCACCGCGACGGCCGTTCTCGCGGCGACCGTGATCCTGCTCCCCGACGCCGACGCGAGCACCGCCCGGCAGCACTCCCCCGTGCCCGCTTCCTCCTCGGCCACTCGCCCGGGAGGCCTAGTCCCAGGTGCGGGGGCGGTGGCCCGCCCTGCCAATGGAAGGTAGCGGCAGGCTGGCCGCCCCTGCCTTTGGAGCGCTATGAGCACCCCGCCCGCGAAGCCCGCGTCCGATCCGCCCGCCGTGGACCGCACGGGGGGCTCGCACGCCGGGCGGATCGTGAAGAGCACCCTGTCGATCGTGCTGATCACGCTCACCTGCATTCTCGTGCCGGTCTCCCTGATCGCCGTCTGGGTCCACGACATCGCTCTGGACACCGACCGCTACGTCTCCACCATCGGCCCGCTCGCCAGGAACGCCGCGGTCCAGGACGCCGCCGTGAACCGGATCGGCGAGGCCGCGGGCGTGCGCGTCGACGGCGACCAGGTCGCCTCCGACCTGGCGGCCTGGCTGGAGTCCCAGGGCCTGCCACCTCGCGTCGGCACCGCCTTCAAGGCCCTGGGGCCCAAAATCGACGATGCCGCCCAACAGGTCGTCGAGAAGGTGGCGGGCAAGTTCGTGCGGAGCGACCGGTTCGCCACCATCTGGGCCGACACCAACCGGCGTGCCCACTCCTCGATCGTGCACGCCCTCACCGGCGAGGGGCGCGGCGCGGTGGGCGTCGACGACGGCACCGTCACCCTCGATGTCGGCGCCGCCGTGGAATCCGTCAAGCAGGAACTCGTCGACGCCGGCCTCGCCCCGGCGGCGCATATCCCCGATGTCGACAAAAAGATGGTGCTCCTGCAGTCCGACAAGCTCTCCAAGATCCGCGGCGCGGCCCATCTGCTCGACGTCGTCGGCAACTGGCTGCCCGTGCTCACCGTGCTGCTCGGCACCTCCGGAGTGCTGCTCGCCCGCCGGCGCCGCCGCGCGCTGGTGACCGTCATGCTCGGTGCCGCCGGGGTCTGCCTGATCTTCGCCATCGGCCTCGCCGTCGCCCGGCACTACTACCTCGACCACCTGCCGGCGCAGGTGCAGTCCCCCGGGGCCGCCGCAGCGATCTTCGACACCCTCCTGCACTTCCTGAAGGTCAGCATCCGCACCGCGCTGGTCCTCGGCGTGGTCGTGGCGCTCGGCGCCTACCTGTCGGGCGTGGGACGGCTGCCGCGCGCCGTACGGGGCACCGCCGAGCGCGCGGCGGACTCCGCCGCGCGCTGGGGCGCGGCCCACGGGGTGCACACCGGCCAGGTCGGCACCTGGACGGTGCGCTACCGGAAGTGGCTCACCACCGGCGTGCTGCTGCTCCTCGCGCTGATCTTCGCCCTCTGGAACCACCCCACGGTGCTCACCGTCCTGCTGCTGGTGCTCATCCTCCTCGCCGTGCTCGCCCTGCTCGCCCTGCTGGCCGCGACCGGCCGCACCACCGACGCCCGTGCGGACGGCGCCGGGCACGAGGCGGGCTGAGTCCGTCCCACGCCCGGCGGGCCGTCCGGAGGAACGGACAGATCACCTGATTCGCATCTGTGGCATTTTTGGTCGATTGGCCAAGCATTTGCCAGCCGGTTTACGAATCTGGCCTCGCGGATGCAGGATGTCGGGTACAGGGATGTGCGAGAACCGCGGAGGATCACTCCCCCTGTTCCTGCTCACGAGGCCAGGGAAGGACCCATGACCACGGAACCCCTCAACGCCCGCACCCGGGACGGCAGCGCCGGAGACGTCGACCACGCCGCCATCGGCTCCGGACACTCCTCCTACCGGAGGCCCGACACCCGCATCGCGCAGTCCATCGCCGAGGCCCTGGACGGCGCCCGGACCGTGCTCAACGTCGGTGCCGGCGCCGGGTCCTACGAGAGCGCCGCCCCCGCCGTGACCGCCGTCGAGCCCTCCGAGTCGATGCGCGCCCGGCGCCCGGCCCGCTTCGCCCGCGCGGTCGACGCCGTCGCCGAGGACCTCCCGTTCGCCGACGGGGAGTTCGACGGCGCCATGACCCTCTTCAGCGTCCACCAGTGGAGCGATGTCACGGCCGGCCTGAGCGAGATGCGGCGCGTCACCCGCGGCCCGGTCGTCGTCCTGACCTGCGACCCGGAACGCGTCCGCGACTTCTGGCTCCACGAGTACGCCCCGGAGGTCCTCGACACCGAGGCCCGCCGCTACCCGCCGATCGACGAGATGGCCGCCGCCCTGGGCGGCCGCGCCACGATCGGCACCGTCCCGATCCCCCTCGACTGCACGGACGGCTTCAACGAGGCCTACTACGGCCGCCCCGAGCTGCTCCTCGACCCGGCCGCCCGCCAGGCCTGCTCGGCGTGGAGTTTCGTCGACGACGGAGTCCGCGAACGCTTCGACACGGCGCTCCGCCGTGATCTGGAGTCCGGGGCCTGGGACGAACGCTTCGGCCACCTGCGGGGCCGGCCGACGTACGAAGGGTCGCTCGTCATCGTGCGCGCGACTCCGTGACAAGGAAGAGGAACGGCATCATGGGAGTACCCGACCGCATGGACGAGCAGCTGCGCGCCCTGGGGCTCGTCGAGGCGCAGCGCAAGGCCGTGCGCCTCTTCGCCGAGGTCGAGGCGCGCGGCCTGGTCGCGCCCGGGGCGGGCGAGCGCGAGGTCAGCGACCGGATCCGGGACCTCGCGAACGAGCTGTTCGGCACGACGAAGCACTGGCACAAGCGGATCGTCCGCTCCGGCCCGCACACGCTGTTCCCGTACCAGGAGAACCCGCCGGACCGGATCATCGGCGAGGACGACATCGCCTTCGCCGACTTCGGACCGATCTTCGAGGAGTACGAGGCGGACTTCGGCCGCACCTTCGTCTTCGGCGGCGACCCGGCCAAGCACCGGCTGCGCGAGGACCTGGCGACCGTCTTCGCCGGCGGCCGGAGCGCCTTCCGGGCGGATCCGCGGATCACCGGCCGGCAGCTGTACGCGGAGGTGGCGCGGCTCGCCGGCGCGGCGGGCTGGACGCTCGGCGGCTGGCATGCGGGCCATCTGGTCGGCGAGTTCCCGCACGAGAGCATCGACGGCGCCAGGGCCGAGTCGTACATCACCCCGGACAACGACACCCCGATCCGCCGCACCGACCGCGCGGGCTGGCGCTGTCACTGGATCCTGGAGATCCACCTCATCGACGAGGAGCACGGCTTCGGCGGCTTCCACGAGCAGCTGCTCGATCTGGCGTGACGCCGCCGGTCGTCCCTCATGTGCCGGCCGGGCCCGCCGGGCCGTCCGCGTCGGTCGATGGGTCGCGGCTCGTGCGGTGCAGGCGCAGCGGAATGGGGGTGGGGCGCAGGGCCAGACCGGGGACCGGGCGGACGGGGGAGCCGGGCAGGGGGTGCAGGTGCCAGCGGTCGATGACGGTTGCCAGGGTGAGGGTGGCCTCGGTGAGTCCGAAGTCGTTGCCGATGCACTGCCGGGCACCGGCGGAGAACGGGATGTACGCCCCGCGCGGCAACCGGCCTGCGGGGGTGGTGAGCCAGCGGTCGGGGTCGAACCGCTCGGGGTCGGGGAACAGGCCGCCCTGACGGTGCATCTGATACGGGCTGAAGATCACCGTGGTGCCCCGGGGAAGGACGGTGTCGCCGAGCCGGATGTCCTGCGTCACATTGCGGGTGAAGAGCCAGCCGGGCGGATACAGGCGCAGCGCCTCGGAGATGACGCGGCCGGTGAGTTCCAGCCGGGGCAGGTCGTGCCACCCGGCCGCTCTGCCGCGCAGCACGGCGTGGACCTCGGCGCGTACCCGCTGCTGGATCCCGGGGTTCCCGGCCAGGAGGTGGCAGGCCCAGGCCATAGTCGATCCGGTGGTGTCGATTCCCGCCATGAGGAAGGACATGACCTGGTCGTGGACCTCGGCCGGGGCCAGGCCGTCCGTACCGTCCTCGTCCGAGCCGTCCCCGTCCGAGCCGTCCCTGGCCTCGTCCCTGGCCTCCAGCAGGAGAGACAGCATGTCCTCGTGGCGCCGGCCGCGGCGGCGGTAGTCGCTGATGATCCCGTCGATCGTCGCGTTCAGTGTGGCCTGGGCGCGCGCGCAGCGCCGGTTCCACGGGGCCCGCTGCCTGCCCAGCGGTGCGAACATGTTCCAGAACCCGGCTTTGACGATGATGTCGATGCACCGCACCATCTCCGCGATCGCCGCTTCGTCCGGCCCGGCGGCGAACAGTGTCGCGGTGGCCACCCGCGCCGAGTTCGCGTGCATGCACGAGAAGGCGTCGATGGTCTGCCCGTCCGTCCATGCGCGGGTCATGGTGTCGATGTGCCCGGTCATCGTCGCGGCGTAGGCGGGCAGGCGGTCACGGCGGAAGGCGGGCTGCAGCAGCCGTCGCTGGCGCCGGTGGGCCTGGTGGGGGCAGGTCACCAGGCCCTCTCCCAGGGTGCGCTTGCTCTGTTCGTAGACCGGGCCGTCCTTGTCGAAGGTCCGGTCGTCCATCAGCACCCGGTGCACCAGGTCCGGATGGCACACGACCAGCCCGTGCCACGGGCCGATGCTGATGCGGACCAGGTCCGCATGGGCGGACAGCGAGGTCAGGAACGCCAGCGGATCCTTCATGATGCGCGGCGCGTGGCCCAGGAGCCACCACCTGCCGGGCGCGGTGCCCGTCGTGTAGGGGGCGATGCGGTGGTGCTGGGACATACGGTTCCTCGCGGCGGGAGCCTTCGGACCGACGGCGGGTCGGTCGGACGAGGTGAGAACTCCCCAAGGAAACCGAAGTTACGTCGCCGGGGCGCAGAGCACTCGAAGGAGGAGG
The DNA here is from genome assembly GCF_023701745.1 of Streptomyces sp. RKAG293. NCBI lineage: Bacteria > Bacillati > Actinomycetota > Actinomycetes > Kitasatosporales > Streptomycetaceae > Streptomyces > Streptomyces sp. RKAG293. The sequence goes on from NZ_JAJOZB010000001.1 coordinate 1,571,227, forward strand.
AGCCCCTGACGGTTCACGTGACGAGGGGCAGCAACGGACCGTCGACCGATGAGAGTTCACGCAGCCGTGGGATGTCCCGCCAGGAGAGGCCGAGAGCGCGCGCCGCGTACCGGAAGGTGACACAGGCCGCTCCCGGCGCGAACTGCCGGAGCGTGTAAAGGACTTGGTTTTTTCTGGTGGGTACGGGGACCGGTGGCCGCGACGGCGCGGTGGCCCGGAGGCGTTCGGCGGCGTCGCGTTCACGGGCCAGTTCCGAGAAGCCGCAGATCCGCAGGGCGAGGTGCTCCGCGTCCTCCAGGCTTCCGGGCTGCTCGTCGAACAGGGCGCGGGCCAGCGGGTTGTGGGCGAGTGCCTGCTCCAGGGTGAGCTGGTAGACCCGTCCGCTCGCCGGGGTGAGACGCACCTCGGCGCCCACCGTCCGTACGGTGCCGCGCCGTCCGGTGGCCGCCGCGGCGAACAGGGCGGAGGCCTCCGAGGGATGCCAGGCGAGGGCCGCCGCCGCGGCCCGGACGTCCTGCTCCGTCGGCGTCAGATGTCCGCCGGTGAGCCGCGGAAGAAGAACCCCTTCCGGGATCTCGCCGTCCAGACCGGGACCCGCGACATGGACGCTCGCCGTGACGCACAGCGAGTTCACCGTGCGTCCCGGCGATCCGCTGCGCGCCCCGGTCGACAACTCCTGCCGGATCGGCCATGTCATCGCGACGGCCGCGAACCCCGCCCAGGCCGAACTGCTGGCCGACCGGGCGGTATCCCAGACGACTATCGAGGTGGCCTGACCCGTGCACAAGATCGCGTTCCTGCGCTCCGTCGACATCCAGCGCGCCGACCCCTACATCCAGCGGGCCGTCCGCGAACTGACGGACGACGGCGTCGAATCCCGGCTCTTCCACACCCACGGCCACTGCGGCCCGGCCGACTTCCCCGCCGGGGGTGAGCCCCTCGACCCCGCGGTGACACCGCTGGAACTGGCCGACGCCGTGAGCGCGTGGGGAGCGGACGCCGCCGTTTCCGTATCGCTGCCGTGCGAGAACGCGCTGCGCGACGCGACCGCCAAAGCGTTCCTCGACGCACGCGGCATCCCCACCGTGATGACACCGCTGGCGGCCACCTGGCTGCTCTGCGACAAGTGGGAGACGAAGCAGGCCCTCATCACCGCGGGACTGGATGTCGCCAGGGGGATCCGGGCGGACAGCGATCTGACGGCCGGGCGCGGCCTGCCCGTGCCCGCCTACCGGCAGAGCCTGCTCGTCGCCGCCGGTGAGATCGGCTACCCGCTGCTGTCCAAACCGCTGTGGGACTCCACCAGCATGGGCATCCGCTTCCTTCCGGACCGCGCCGCGCTCGACGCCTATCTCGCCGACCCGCCCCCCGTCAGCGCTGTGCTGGAGGAGTGTCTGACCGGTGACCTGTGCTCCGTCGACATCGTCGGGGCGCCAGGGAACTACAGCGTCCTGCCGTTGTGCTGGACCGGACAGGCCGGCGGCGGAGCCGCGTTCACCTTCGCCGACCTGCGCTGGTGCGGACCGCGCCCGCAGGCGGACGCCGACTTCGCCCCGGTCGCCGAGCGTCTCGTCGCGCTGTGCGAGAGCCTCGGCGTGTACGGCTCGGTCAACGTCGACATGATCCACGTCAACGGCCGTTACGTCGTCCTGGAGATCAATCCGCGCATCGGCGGAGCCACCACCCTGTCCTGCGCCGCCTCCGGCACCAACACCTTCGCGACACTCGCCGACATGGCACGCGGCCGGTACCCGGACGCCGCGCGACCCGACACCCGGCGCAAGCGCTGGGGGATCGAGTTCCTGGCCGACCGGCCCGTAGGCCAGGCGGCGGCCGAGCTGCGCGACCGCCTCGGTCTGGTCACCGCGCACGAGCTGGTCATCGACGGCAACAGCCACGGCGACATCGTCACCTTCACCTGTGAGGAAGGTGACGAGCAGCGCACCGTCAAGGAACTCGACACGATCAACGCCCACTCGGGCATCCTCGCCCCCGTCATGATGGACAAGGTCCGCGCTCTGCTGTGCGGCCCGTGACCGGAGCGACCGGCCGCCGTCCCGGCCGCGGCCGGGCCGCCCGGATCGCCGGTCTGCCCGAGTTGCGCGGACGGGGCCGGTTCGTCACCGCCAACGTCATCGACTCCATCGGCAACGGGCTGCTGCTGCCACTGGGGCTGCTGTTCTTCATCACCGTCCGGCACATCCCGGCATCGACGGCGGGCGCGGCGGCGAGCGCGGGGCAGCTCGCCGCCCTCCCGCTCACCGCGCTCGCGGGCCGGATCATGGACCGTGCCGGGCCGCAGTACCTCGCCGTCGCCTCCAACCTGGTCTGCGCGGCGGGGTTCTGCGGCTTTCTCGTCGCGGAGGGGCCGTGGCAGATCGCGGCCGCGTACTTCACGGTGCAGACGGGCATCAACGGCTACTACACCAGCCAGCGTTCGCTGACCCTGCTGGTGGCGGCGGGCGACGAACCGCGCACCTGGTTCGCGTTCACCTCCTCGCTGCGCAACACCGGTCTCGCCGCCGGAGCCGCCATCGCCACCGCGGCCCTCGCCCTGTGGGGCACCGGGGCGCTGACCGCCCTGGTGGTCGCCGACGCGGCGAGCTACTGCCTCGCCGCCACCTTGTTCGCGACCCTCAGCGTGGCGCCCGGCCGCCCCAACGCACCTCCTGGGCGCGCCCCCTGGTCCATCGACCGCCGCTACCTGGCCCTGGTCCTGTGCAATCTGCCCTATGTGTTCGCCCAGGCGATCCTGTCGGTCCTGCTCGCGCTCTACGCCACCAGCGCGCTGCGGCTGCCGGCCTGGTCCGCCAGTGTCCTGCTGCTCGTCAACACCGTGGCCGTCGCCCTGACGGCGACAGCGGTGACCGCACACCTGGCACCGCGCGCCGCCCGGCACGCGGTCTCCGTCGCCTACGCCGTGCTCGCCCTTGCGATGGCCGCGTTCGCCGCACCGGCCCTGCCGGGCCTGCGCCCGCTGGCCTGGCCCGCGCTGGCCGTCGGCATCGTGCTGTTCACCGCCGGGGAGATCCTCTGCTCACCCGCGATGGCGGAACTGTCCACGACGCTCGGTCCGGCGGCCGCCCGGGGATCCCACCAGGCGCTGTTCCAGATGTCGTGGTCCGTCGGCGGCGCGGCGGCTCCCGCCCTCTTCACCGTGCTGCTGCACCGGTCGTCCCTGCTGCCGTGGGCCTTCGAGGCGATCGTCTGCGTCCTCGCCGCCCTGGCCGTCCTCCCGCTGGTCCCCTCCGGGCCGCTGTCCCCATCCAGCCGCCCCCGTCGAAAGCGCACCCGGTGAACCTAGAAACCCTCCCCACGCTGGCCGCCGTCCCCGCCGCCGAATGGGACCACCTCGCCCGCGACACGAGCTTCTACCTCTCCCACCGCTGGCTGTCGGGTGAGGAGACCGACCCCAGTGCGACCTGCAGCTATCTCCTCGTCCGCGATCCGCACGGCCGGCCGGCCGCCGCCGCACCCCTGTACCTGGTGCACGACGAGCCCAACACCAACTACCGGCCGGAGCACCATCTGGACACCGGGCAGGACGAGGCTCCCCGCGTCATCGCCGGAGCCAGGCGCGGGTACCACAACGCCCCTTTGCTGGCCGCCGGGTTAAGCGGCCCCCAGCGAGCCGGCTGCCTGACGTTGCTGCGCGACGCGGCCCGTGAGCACGCCGCCCGGCACGGCACCCGGCACTGGTGGCCCTACCTCACCGACCGGGCCGCCACGGAACTGGGCGACGCCTACGGCACCGCGCCGCGCCGGATCGAGGACGACGCCACCATCACCCTGCCCGGCACGGGCTTCGACGACTACCTCGCCGCACTCCCGGCCAAGCGGCGCAGCGGCATCCGCGGCGAACGCCGCGCGTTCGACGCCCGGGGCCTGACCGTGCGCGCCGGGCCGCTCGCGAACTGTGTGGCGGACGCCGGGCGGCTGCTGGCGATCCTGCAACGCCACCACGGCCACGCCACCGACACCGCGGCCATGACCGCCGTCATGCGCCGCCAGGCCCGGGCCATGGGCGAGGACGCCCGGGTCACCGCCGCCTACGACGGCCCCGCCATGGTCGCCTTCTCCCTCGTCTACCACTTCGGGAACACCGCGTGGCTGCGGGCCGTCGGCCATGATCCCGAGCGCACCGGCGACGCGTTCGAGTACTTCAACCTCGCCTACTACCTGCCGATCGAGGACGCGTACCGGCACGGGTGCACCCACCTCCACGCCGGGATGAAGTCCCTCGCCGCCAAGCGCGGCCGCGGAGCGCACACCTCACCGCTGTGGGCCCTGGCCGACCCGCCACGCTGACCGGGGTGCCACGGACGCACCCGCCCGCGTGGAAGGACCTCTGCCGGACCGCCGCGCGACGGTCCGGCAGAGGGGTCGGAGGGCCCGAGCGGTCAGACCCGGTCGGCGGCGATGAGGAGGTACTGGAAACTGCCGTCCTTGTAGGCGGTGAGGAACGGGTCCTCGATGCCGGTGACCAGCGACGACTTGGCGCGCAGCTCCCAGTACGGGATCGTCGCGGCGGTGAGGTCCACGACGCTGATCGGGACGAGCCGGTTGGCTGCCATCTCCTTGAAGTAGGTGCTGCGGGGGTGGATGTCGCAGATGTAGTGCGCGTTGATCTGACTCACCGCCCTGGAGGGCAGCCCATAGGTGTCGTTGTAGCAGCCGGTGATGGTGACGTACCGCCCACCGCGCGCCAGCAGCCGGGAGTGCTCGGCGAACAGCTGGGCCAGGTCGACGTACATGGTGCTCTCGTTGTTCCAGATCCCGCGGAAGGAACCCGTGTCGAAGCCGGTGCTCAGCATGTTCTTGAGGTGGAACCGGACCTTGTCGTCCACACCCCGCTTGACGGCCTGGTCGTTGGCGAAGTCGACCTGGGACTGGGAGATGGACACCCCGTCGACCGAGCACCCGAACCGCTGGTTGGCCACGATGCTGCCCCCGCCGCGGCCCGATCCGGCGTCCAGCAGCCGGTCCTCGGGGGCGATGGAGCCGAACTGGTCGAGGAGGAACTCGGTCTGGTTGCACTCCAGCCGGTGGAGCTCCTTGGTGACCAGGTTCTCCCGCAGGTCCTCCGACGCGTCGAGGACCGACCAGTCGACGTCACCGATCCCGTAGTGGTGGTGGTAGATGCCGTCCACGTCGCCCAGGCGGAGGTTGACCGGGTTCTTCTCAGCGTTCCAGTAGGCGGCCACGGACCGCTGGTAGGGGCTGGTGTTGAGGAGAGGGGCGGGGGCGGTGATGTGGTCGATGGTCATGTGCGGGCTTACTCCTTTGATCGTCGGGTCACTTCAGGGTTGGAGCTCAGGGCGATGTGGCATACCGGCCGCCGACGTGGCCGGCGTGCCATTCGTGGTTCCCGCCCATCCAGTTCGCGAGCCCGGTCACGTACCGGGCGGCGACCGGATGGGCGGTGAGCGCGGCGGCCTCGGTCTCGAACGCGCGCACCAGCTCGTTGTGCACCTCGATGGCCTTCGTGAAGGCGTCGTCGATCGCGCAGTCCTCCTCCTCCGCGATGACGGTCGGCAGGCTGTAGTGGAAGCGGCCCGACGCCTGTTCCTTGCGCAGGGAGTACAGGTCGTTGAGGACCGTGGAGGCGGTGGAGGCGAGCGCGGTCGCGCGCTGCACGGCCGGCAGGGCGAACAGTTCGGCGGGGAGTTCATAGCCGCCGATCGCGTCCGTGATCGCCAGGCACGGGCGGAAGGAGTTGAGCTGGCGCTGGACCAGGTACTCCCATACCCGGGGAGTGCGTTCCTCCTGGACGCAGGCGGCTTCGGCCTCGTAGCCGAGGTACAGGCTGGCGACCTCATGGCGGTACCGGTGGGACTGGGCGGGGGTGGCGAGCTGGGTGAAGGACTCCATGGCCGAATGCATGGCGCGCAGCGCCGGATGCGCGGCCAGGGCCGCCCGCCAGTCGGCGTCGTAGGGCGCGGGCATGTGGGTGGGGTCGATCGCGGACTGGGCGACGGCGAGGCGGGCGCCGAGGCCCTCGGGTGTGCCGCCCAGCTCGGGTTCGCAGAAGTAGTCGTCCACCGCGTTCTCACCGGCCAGGAGTTTGGCGGCGGTCAGGAGATGGCCGGTGGTGGGGGCGTCGGGGTGGCAGAGCACGACGGAACGGCCCGGGTCGAACTTCAGCAGACCGGCGCGCAGATCCGGCGAACGGAACAGGTCGACGTCATCGGCCCATTGCAGGAGTTGCTCGTTGATCAGGTCGGCGAGCGTTCGGTCGTCGCGTACCGCGGGCGGGCAGTGCAGACCCTCGATCCGCGCGGGCGCCGCGGCCGGGGCCGGGGCCGACGGCCGGGCCGGCGACTGGGCCGACGCAGGTGGCCGTGGCGGCGACGGTGGCTGTGCGGGAGCTGATGGCTGTGCGGGCGCCGGCGGCTGTGCGGGAGCCGTTGCCGTTGCCGGTGCCGGGCGGGCCGGGAGGTGGGGCGGACGGGCGAAGCGGCTGGCGGCGCTTCCCAGACCGGTCGGCCCGGCGAGGATTCGTTCCAGCGCTTCGGCCGGGGGCTGGCCTCGGCCGGTGGTGGTCATGACGTGTGCTCTCCCTGACTGACGTTGGCCATGTGTTTCGACGCCGTTCACGCGCCACGCCGGAATCCTTCGCGGCAACCCAATGAATATGGTGATTCTGAGCAATGTGGGCGCAGCGCCTGGGCTGAATCATTACCGTCATGGCCGCACCTCACACTCACTCGATCGAGTGATGGCGCGGGGGAGGAAGATCAGCAATACTTCAACCGGCGAGTTCCCCTGCGATCAAGGGAGTTGGACCGAGGGCGGCGCCAGGCCGCCCACCGGCCCGGCGATACCAATTCCTCCGGGTGGAAGCGGCATATCACGCCGGATATCGCTCCTGTTTCAGGATTTCGCAACCACGTCGTACCACGTCACTCGTTCAGGGAACTGCCGCCGCATTTCGCGTGGGAACAAGTAATCCACGGACATTGAAGAACGCCACGGCAAAGGACTCCACCCATGTCGATCGAAGCCCGTCCGGAATCCGCGCCCGCTCAAGGAAACAGCCCGTCCCATACGAGCCTTGATACGGCTGCTGCCCGGAATCTGGCGACCACCACCAAGTCCGCACCTCAGATGGCGGGAATCTCCTCCCGCTGGCTGCTGCGCATGCTGCCCTGGGTAGAAGTCTCGGCCGGCACCTACCGGGTCAACCGCCGGCTGACCTACTCCGTGGGCGACGGCAAGGTGACCTTCGTCAAAACCGGGTCACACGTGCGGGTCGTCCCCGCCGAACTCGGCGAACTCGCCCTGCTGCGCTCCTTCGAGGACACCGCGGTCCTCACCGCGCTCGCCGACCGCTTCACCCAGCGCGAGTTCGCCCCCGGCGAGCTCCTGGCCGAAGCCGGCCAGCCCGTCGACACCCTCTACCTCCTCGCCCACGGCAAGGTCGAAAAGCTCAGCGAGGGCGAATTCGGCGAGCAGAATCGTCTCGGCGTCCTCGCCGACGGCGCCCACTTCGGCGAACAGGGCCTGCTCGACCCGGAAACACCCTGGGACTTCACCGCCAAAGCCGCCACCACCACCACCGTGCTGGCCCTGTCCCGGCAGGACTTCCAGACCCTCGCCGACCAGTCCCCCGCCCTGCGCGCCCACATCGAGGCCTACCGCGCCATCCCCCGCCAACGGGTCAACAAGCGCGGCGAAGCCGCCATCGAACTCGCCTCCGGCCACAAGGGCGAAGCAGACCTGCCGTCCACGTTCGTCGACTACGAAGTCGCCCCCCGCGAATACGAACTGAGCGTCGCCCAGACCGTCCTGCGCGTCCACAGCCGCGTCGCTGACCTCTACAACGAACCGATGAACCAGATCGAGCAACAGCTCAAACTCACCATCGAAGCCCTGCGCGAACGCCAGGAACACGAACTCATCAACAACCGTGAGTTCGGACTGCTGCACGCCGCCGACTACGACCAGCGCATCCAGCCGCACGCCGGCCCCCCGCTCCCCGACGACCTCGACGAACTCATCAGCCGCCGCCGCGGCACCCGCTTCCTGCTCGCCCACCCCCGCACCATCGCCGCCATCGGCCGCGAATGGACCCGCAAAGGCCTCTATCCGGGCAACGTCGAAGTCGACGGCAGCAGCGTTCTCGCCTGGCGCGGCGTGCCCATCCTCAGTTGCGGAAAGATCCCGATCAGTGAGGCCCGCACCAGCTCGATCATCGCGGTGCGTACCGGCGAGGACAACCAGGGCGTCATCGGCCTGCGCCAGACCGGCATCCCCGACGAGTACGAGCCCGGACTGAACGTGCGGTTCATGGGGCTGAGCGAGAAGGCCATCATCAGCTACCTCGTCAGCGCCTACTACTCCGCCGCCGTACTCGTCCCCGACGCCCTCGGCATCCTGGAGAACGTCAACATCGCCAACTGGCGCGACTGAGGACGGTCACGGCGGTCGCCGGGCCCGCCCGTCCCACGGGCCCGGTCACGCCTCGGGTACCGGGACCGTTGAACGGCAGGGGCGTCAGGGCGTGGGGGCGCCGCCCCCGGGGGCCAGGCCGTCGGCGACCAGGCCGGCGAGCACCGCCTGGCCCAGGGCCTGTACGGCGGACTGCGGACGGACCATCACCGTGAACTCCTTGACCCGGCCCGCCTCGTCGAACTGGAGCATGTCGATGCCGTGGATCTCCTTGCCGTCCACGGTGGCCCGGAAGAGCAGGATCTCCGACGGGGCCTCCGAGCCGTCGGTGCTGGTCTCGGCCGTACCGTCGAACCGTCCGACGTAGCGGAAGTCCTCGAAGGTGCGCAGCAGCACGCCGAAGAGCCCCAGCACCATGGCCTTGCCCTCGAAGGGCGTGAACTTCACCGGGCTGTAGAAGCGGATGTCGTCGGTGAACAGGTCGTCCAGTGCGGCGAGATCGCGCTTCTCCACGGCGGTACGGAAGCGTTCAGCGGTCTCCATGACCCCTCCTGATACTCAAGAATATGACTAATCATGTTCTTGGGTAGGATGCGCTGCAGGACGGGGAAAGGGAAGGGGTCGCTTCGATGGCATTGCGACATGCCGTGCTGGCGGCGCTGCTGGACGGCGAGTACAGCGGGTACCAGCTGGCGAAGGCGTTCGACATCGGCGTCGGGAACTTCTGGCACGCCCTGCCCCAGCAGCTGTACGCCGAGCTGGCGAAACTGGAGAAGGAAGGGCTGGTCGCGGGCCGGCAGGTGGTCCAGGAGTCCCGGCCCAACAAGCGCATGTTCCACGTCACCGACGAAGGACTCGCCGAACTGGAGGCCTTCGCCGCGGCCTCGTCCAAGCCTTCTGTCATCCGCGACGACCTCCTCGTGAAGGTCCAGGCCGTCGACCGCGTCGGCACCGCGCCCGTGCTCGAACAGCTCCAGGAACGCGCCGCCGCGGCCGAGGCCAAGATCGAGCTGCTCGGCAAACTGCTGCGCCAGCTGCGCGGCGACGCCGACGAGGAGGAGTTCCTGCGCCACGGCGAGCGGATCGGGCCCTATCTGACCTGCCTGCGCGGCCTGGCCTTCGAGCAGGACCACCGGGACTGGTGCCTTCGCATCGCCGCCGTGCTGCGGGAAAGGCGGTCGACCCATGCCGAACGGTGACTACCTGCGCTGCGTCGCCCTGGGCGACAGCCGGACCGAAGGCGACACCGGCCGACGCGAAGCGCCCTCGGACCCGGCCTGGTCCTCTGGGTTGCGGACCTGCGGGGAAGCGGTCCATTGTGGAAATGCGTGGGGTGTGCTTCTTTGACCTGAGGCGGCCGTTATGGGTGTGCCTGTTGTCCCTCCCCCTCCCGCGGCCCGGCCTCCGTCGGGACCTGGATCGACGGAGAAGGGGCTCAAGGACGGCGCGCTGGGGTTGTTCTCCAGCATGGTGATCGGCCTGGCCTCGACCGCGCCCGCGTACAGTCTCGCGGCGACCCTCGGAGTCATCGTCGCGGTCGTCGGGTTCCAGTCACCGATCGTGATCATCCTGTCCTTCATCCCGATGTTCCTGATCGCCTACGCGTACAAGCAGCTCAACGAGGCGGACCCGGACTGCGGCACCACCTTCACCTGGGCTTCGAGGGCGTTCGGCCCACGGACCGGGTGGATGGGCGGCTGGGGCATCATCGCCGCCGACATCATCGTCATGGCGAACCTGGCCCAGATCGCCGGGGCGTACGGCTTCCAGCTCATCGGCGCCGACGGGCTGGCCGAGAACACCACGTGGGTCACCGTGGTCGGCGTGGTGTGGATCGCCGTGATGACGCTCATCTGCTACATCGGCATCGAGCTCTCGGCCAACCTGCAGAAGGTGCTGCTCACCATCGAGATCGTGGTGCTCTTCCTGCTGGCCGTCACCGCGCTGGTCAAGGTGTACGCGGGTACGGCACCGAGCGTGTCGACGGAGGTCTCCTGGTCGTGGTTCAACCCCGCCAAGATCGACTCGCTGGACGCCCTCACCAAGGGCATCCTCGCCGGCATCTTCATCTACTGGGGCTGGGACACGGCCGTGTCGGTCAACGAGGAGACCAAGGACCGCGGCCGCACACCGGGCCGGGCCGCGGTCATGTCCACCGTCATTTTGCTGCTCGTCTACGTCGTGGTCACCGTGTCCGCGCAGGCCTTCGCCGGGGTCGGGGACAAGGGCATCGGGCTCGCCAACCCGGACAACTCCGGGGACGTGCTGTCCAGCCTCGGCAGCGAGGTCTTCGGTTCCGGGAGCTGGGGCGGGTTCGCCACCAAGCTCCTGATCTTCATGGTGCTCACCTCGGCCGCGGCCTCCACCCAGACCACCATCCTGCCGACGGCGCGCACCACGCTCTCGATGGCCGCGTTCAAGGCGATCCCGGACCGGTTCGCCCGGATGCACCCCCGGTTCCTCACCCCGACCTGGTCGACCGTCGGCATGGGACTGGCCTCCATCGCCTTCTACGTCATGCTGACCCGCGTCAGTGAGAACGTGCTGGCCGACTCCATCGGTTCGGTGGGTCTGATGATCGCCTTCTACTACGGGCTCACCGGGTTCGCCTGTGTCTGGTACTACCGCAAGGTGCTCACCCGGAGCCCCCGCGATCTGTGGGGCAAGGGGATCATGCCGGGGGTCGGCGGCGCCCTGCTGCTGTACTTCTTCATCAACGCCTGCGTGGTGTACTCCGCCTCGGACTACGGCAGCACCTCGTGGACCCTGCCGTTCCCGCCGCACTGGCAGTTCGGCGGCGTCTTCGTCACCGGTATCGGCGCGCTGGTGCTCGGCGGCATCCTGATGCTCGTCTACCGGGTGATCCGCCCCGCGTTCTTCCGCCAGGAGACGATCGCCGTCTCCGCCCATCAACCCGGCGACGGTCCGCTCCCGGAGCGGGAACCGCGGTAGGGATTCCGCCGGTCGGCCTCGGCCGGCCGGTCCCCGGTCCGGCCGTCCAGGAGCCGTGGCCGGGCCTTGTGGAGCACGGTTCATCCCGTGGTCCACCTGCCGCCACACACCGTACGAACGGAATTGGCGGGAACTCGCCCAACCGTTCGCGGGGGCCTTCGCGCGGCTTTCCGGCACTTTACCTGCGTAAAATTGGCCGCCCTTGAACCGTCCACGGGCGCAGGCTAGTGTTGCCCTCAAGTACCACTTGAACAGAGCTCGCCTCACGACATGACTCGCGCGAAGTACCTGAGCAGTAGGCGTAAGGAAAACGTTAATTCGTTCTCCTGTCCGCCCCACCGCCAACCCGCCGAAGCTGTTCACGGGAGGAGCAAGCCTGAGAGATGAGCGGAATTCAATAGTCCGCATAAAGTCCTCCAGCGCCGCCGGTCACTCCTCCCGACCTTCACAGACCCTGCACAGGCCCTGCACGGCCCCTGGGGCGCGGGCGGCCCTCCCGGAGAGGGACTCCCCCGGGGACGCGGCGCTCACATGGGGCCGCCTGGCGATGACAGAAGTGCCGGCCCGCCGTCCTTTCCCCTTGCCTTCATCAGTTGCATCAGCACGTATTGACACGCCATCCCATACCGGCCTACCTGCCGGTTTATCGACCGGTTTACACGAGGTGCCAGCTCCGAATGAAGAAGCACTTGACCAGCCTTCGGGCATATCTTGAGGAACTGCGGGAAATAGGCGATTTACGCGAGATCGACGACGAGGTGAGTACCGAACTCGAGGCCGGCGCGGTGATCCGCTACGCCGTGGAGAACCAACTGCCCGCGCCCCTGTTCAACCGGCTCGCCGGGCACCGGCCCGGCTATCGGATCCTCGGAGCACCCGGGGCCCTGAGCTCACTGCCCGAGGCGCGCTGGGCCCGGGTCGCGCTGTCCCTGGGGCTGGAGCCCGGGACCCATCCGCTGGCCATCGTGGACGAGCTCGCGGTCGCGCTCGACGCGGAACCCATCCCGCCGGTGGAGATCACCGACGCGCCCTGCCAGCAGAACGTGCTGCTCGGCGACGAGGCCACGCTGGACGCGTTCCCGGTGCCGCTGGTGCACGTGGGCGACGCCGGGCGCTACCTCAACACCTGGGGCGTCATCATCGTGCGCAGCCCGGACGGCTCGTGGACCAACTGGGCCATCACGCGGGTGATGGCGGCCGACAGCCGGACGCTGGTCGTCATGATCAACCCACCGCAGGACATCGGGAAGATCTACGCGATGTGGAAGGAGCGCGGCGAACCCATGCCCGCCGCGCTGGTCCAGGGCAGCGAGCCGGCGATCCCGTTCGCGGGCGGGATGGCGCTGCCCTCCGGCCGTGACGAGTCCGGTTACCTGGGCGGCTACTTCGGCGAACCGCTGGAGGTGACGCGCTGCCGCACCGTCGATCTGCAGGTGCCGGCCTCCGCGGAGATCGTCGTCGAGGGCCATGTCTCGCTCGACGAGACCCTGCCGGAGGGGCCGATGGGCGAGTTCTTCGGCTACATCTCCGGGCAGCCCCGGCAGCGGCCCGTCTTCCACATCTCCGCGATCACCCACCGGGACGACCCGATCCTGCCGGTGGTCTCGGCGGGCAAGCCGGTCGAGGAGGTCCACACCGTGGTGGGCCCCACGCACGCCGCCGAGGTGCTGCGCAATCTGCGCGGTGCCGGGCTGCCGGTGACCGCCGCGTGGCTGATCCCCGAAGGCTCCTGCACGCTGGCCGCGATCACCGTGCCGCGCGAGTGGCGGCAGTGGGGCGGCGGCATCCACACCACGACCCGCATGCTGACCCGGGCCATCGCGAATGTGGTGCTGCGGCCCAAGGTGGGTTTCTGGATCACCCGGATCCTGGTGCTCGACGACGACCTCGACCCCACCGATCTGCGCGATCTGGCCTGGGGGTTCGCCACCCGCTGCCATCCGGTGCAGGGGCAGGTCCTCATCGAGGACCAGCTGTTCACACCGCTGCACATCATCTACTCCGCTGCCGAGATGCAGACCCTGAGCGGCCCGAAGATGGCGTACGACTGCCTGCTCTCCCCGGACGCCGACAAGCGGCCCGTGAGCACCGCCTTCGAGCAGAACTTCCCCGAGCACATCAAGCGGCGGGCGCGCGCGCTGTGGGACCGGCCGGGCAGCTGACCCGCCCCGCACCGGAAGCCGGCCAACCGGCCGACCGCTCCCCCGCACCGCCCCTCGCCGTATCGATCCGATCTGGAGACCGGGACACCATGAACCTTTCCGACCAGCTCACCGCCACCGTGGCCGACGAACTGGCGCAGTGCGGGGTCACGGAGGCGGTGATCTCCCCCGGACTGCACTCGGGGCTGCTCGCCTCCGCCCTGTACCGGCACCCAGGGCTGCGGCTGCACGTACGGATCGACGAACGCTCCGCCGGATTCCTCGCGCTCGGCCTCGCCCGGGCCAGTGGTCGTCCGGTCGCGGTCGCCTGCACCTCCGGCACCGCGGCCGCCAACCTGCACCCGGCGGTCCTCGAGGCCCGGCACGCCCGGGTGCCGCTCATCGTGATCACCACCGACCGCAAGCCGGTCTGGCGCGGCACGGGCGCCAACCAGACGACCGACCAGGTGCGGATGTTCGGCACCTCGACCGGGTTCTTCGCCGAGTTGGAGTCCGTCCCCGGTGACGAGGCGACCGCCGGGTACTGGCGCTCGGTGCTCTCCCGTACCGTCGCGGCCGCGGCCGGAGGGCCCGTCCAGCTCAATCTGATGCTGCCCGATCCGCTGGAGAACACCGCCGGCGCCGAGGCCGGTCAGGCAGGCGTCGCGAACCGGGAACCGCGCCCGAGGATACGGGTGGTGCGCAGCCTGCCCGAGCCGCAGGCGCTGGAGGTTCCGGCGCGCGGGGTGGTCGTGGTCGGGGACGCCGCCGCGGACCCGGCCGGCGCCGTGGCCTTCGCCGAGCAGGCCGGCTGGCCGCTGCTGGCCGAACCCCAGAGCGGTGCCCGCCAGGGCGGCAACGCGATCACGACGTACGGCTATCTGCTGTCGCACCCCGGGTTCCGCGCGGTGGCGCACCCCGAGGCGGTGGTCGCCGTCGGCCGGGCCGGGGTGAACCTGGCACTGCTCAACTACCTCGGCTCAGTCAAGGAGTTGATCGTCGTGGATCCGGCGGAGGACTGGGCCGATCCGGCGCGCACCGCGACCAAGGTGATCTCCCGGCTCGGGAAGCCCGTGCAGGAGCGGACGGATCCGGACTGGCTGCGTCTGTGGCTGGACGCGGACAAGGCGGCCCTGGAGGCGCTGGACAGCACGCTCGACGCGGGCGGGGTCACCGAGCCCCGGATCGCCCGTGACCTGGCGGCCGCGCTGCCACCCGGATCGCTGCTCTTCGCCGCGTCGAGCATGCCGGTGCGCGATGTGGAGCGGACCCTGCGGCCGCGCGGCGACCTGCGCATCCTGGCCAACCGGGGGCTGAGCGGGATCGACGGGGCGGTGTCCAGCGCGATCGGTGCCGCACTGGCCCACGAGGCGGAGACGTCGGGGCGCGCGTACGCCCTGCTGGGCGATCTGTCCCTGCTGCACGACCAGAACGGGCTGATCACCGGGGCGGCTCCGGCCCGGCCGGACCTGGTGATCGTCGTGGTCAACAACAACGGCGGCGGGATCTTCTCGATGACCCCGCAGAGCGAACCCATCGACGGCTTCGAGACGTTCTTCGGCACGCCGCACAACGTGCGGCTCGACGCGGTCGCCCGCGCCGCCGACTGGCCCTACACCAGAGCCGGTTCGATGACGGAGCTGCTGGACGCGGTGCGCGCGCCGGGCCCCCGGCTCGTCGAGGTCGTCACCGACCGGCGCGGCAACGCCGAGTTCCACCGCTTCCTGGCGGGCGCCGTCGGCCAGGCGATCAGTGAGTCGCTGACCGGTCCCGCACCCGAGGCGGAGTGAAGGCGGGGCTGCCATGAGGAACCTGCGCGGCAACCCGTGGGCCACGCTGATCGTCATCTCGCTCGGCTACTTCATGACGCTGCTCGACCTGACGATCGTCAACATCGCCATCCCGGACGTGGTCGATGACCTGGGCGCCTCGCTCGATCAGATCCTGTGGGTCATCAACGGCTACACCCTGGTGCTCGCGGCACTGCTGATCACCGCGGGACGCATCGGCGACCTGTGGGGCCCGCGCAGCACCTTCGCGGCCGGCGTCGCCCTGTTCACGCTCGCCTCGATGGCCTGCGGGTTCGCCACCGATCCGGGTCAGCTGATCGCGTTCCGGGCGGTTCAGGGGCTGGGGGCGGCGATCCTGATGCCGCAGACCCTGACCATCCTCACCCACAGCTTCCCGCCCGAGCGGCGCGGTACGGCCTTCGGGATCTGGGGCGCGGTGGCGGGCATCGCCGCGATAGCCGGGCCGACGGTGGGCGGTCTGCTCGTCACCGCGTTCGGCTGGCGGTGGATCTTCTTCATCAATCTGCCGATCGCGATCGTCGTCCTGGCCGGAACGTTCGCCGTCGTCACCGAGGTCCGCGGGAGCGGCTCCCGCCGGCTCGATCCGCTCGGCGTGCTGCTGATCACGCTGGCGCTGCTGGCGCTCTGCTACGGGCTGGTCGAGGGCCAGCGCTACGACTGGGGAACGGTGGTCCCGTTCATCGGCATCCCGCTGGTGCTCGGCATCGGGGTGGTACTCCTCGCCGTCTTCCTCGGGTTGCAGGCCCGCTCGCAGAAACGGGATCCGCTGATCCCGTTCGCCCTGTTCCGGAACCGCGACTACGCGCTGATGAACGTCGTCGGCGGTGCAGTCAACATCGGGATGCTCGGCTTCCTGCTGCTGTTCAACCTCTATCTGCAGTCGGTGGCCGGGATGAGCGCGCTGCGGGCGGGGCTCACCCTGGCGCCCGCCGCGATGGTGTCGATGGTCCTGGCGCCGCTGGCGGGACGGCTCACCGACCGGATCGACGGCCGCTACATCCTGGTCTCCGGGCTGCTGCTGTTCGCGGCCGGGATGGGATGGATGGCCGCGATCGCCCAACCCGACTCCCGCTGGTACCACTTCCTGCCCCCGCTGCTCGTCGCCGGAGCGGGCATGGGCGGGACGTTCGCGCCGATGCCGACCATCGCGATGCGCGAGGTGCGGCCCGAGCTCAGCGGGGCGGCCTCCGGGGTCTTCAACTCCAACCGGCAGTTCGGCGCGGTCATCGGCACCGCGGCGGTCGGTGCGCTGCTGCAGAACCGGCTCGTCGCGTCGATCGGCGACCAGGCGGACAGCCGCTCCCTGGCGCTGCCGGAGCAGTACCGCGCCTCCTTCGTGTCGGGGCTGCGCTCCACCGCCGAACGCGGTCTCGAAGTCGGGTCGGGCAGCGCGTCCGGGCCGCCGGCCGGGGTGCCCGCCGAGGTGGCCGGTCAACTGAGGGAGGCCGGGCGACAGGCCCTGGCCCACGGCTTCATCGACGCGATGCACGCGACGATCGCACTGCCCGTGGCCGCGACCGTGCTCGCCGCCCTCACCTGTCTGGCCGTCAAGCGGCCGGCCGCCAGGCCCGCCGTCGAAAAGGAAGACCGGAAGAAAGCGATGACGCAATGAGTGGAAATGGCCAGAAGAACGGCCCGGTCGACGAGGAATCGACGCCGGATCAGGAAAGGGCGGCCGCGAGCCGCACCCTGCTCGGTGCGCTCACCGGATCCTGGGTGGCACAGGCCTGTTATGCCGCCGCGGTGCTCGGGATCTCCGACATCCTGGCCGAAGGCCCCAAAGCGGCGGCGGAGATAGCCGGGGAATGCGATGCGCAACCGGACGGGGTGCACAGAATTCTGCGGGCACTCGCCTCGGTCGGAATCTTCGCGCAGGACGAGCAGGACAGGTTCTCGCTCACTCCGGTCTCCGCCCTGCTCCGTTCGGACACACCCCACTCCCTGCGGAACAGCGCGATCATGCTCGGCGAGGAGGTGTTCCGCTCGTTCGGCGCGCTCGTGCACGCCGTCCGCACCGGAACGCCCGCCTTCGACGAGGTGCACGGCATGCCGATGTACACCTATCTGCAGGAGCACCAGGAGGTCGCCCGCACCTTCAACGCGGCGCTGGGCAGCCGCGGCGCGGTGCCCGCCGCGTTCGCGCACTGCTCACTCGACGGCGTCCGCACCGTCGTGGACATCGGCGGCGGCAACGGGAACCTGCTCGCCGAGGTGCTCACGGACCGACCGGAGCTGCACGGAGTGCTTCTCGAACTGCCCGAGGCGGTGAGCCAGGCCCGGCAGCGGCTGGAAGCCGCCGGCCTCACCGACCGGACGACGCTGGTGGAGGGCAGCTTCTTCGAGGAGGTCCCCACCGGCGGCGACCTCTATCTGCTCTCCCGCTGTCTGCACAACTGGACCGACGAGAAGGCCCTGGCCATCCTGCGCACCACCCGCGCTGCCCTGCCACCGGGCGGCCGCCTGGTGATCCTGGAGAAGGTCATCCCCTCAGGACCCGGCCCCAGCCAGGCCAAGGTGTACGACCTGCTGATGCTGGCGATGGTCGAGGGCCGCAACAGGACGGCACCGGAGTACCGCGCGCTCGCCGAGAAGGCGGGCTTCGAGGTCACGGCCGTCCATCCGGCACCGGCCACCGACCCCAACGGGGAGGGTGCCATCGAGGTCATCGCCGTCTAGCGTGTCAGGAGTGCTGCCCGTGGTGTCCTGAGAAACCCACCGGAACGCACCGGAATTCATCGCTCGCCGAACCGCCGCCCGCACCGCGGCGGCTTCCGCGTTTTCCTCCCGGCGAATGGAAGCCAGGACTTCCGGACGGTGACACCGTGAGTTGGAAAAGATATTACCCGCATCCGAACCAAGTACTGAGAGACTGCAACTCGTGACCCAAGAGCGCGCGTTATTGCACGTCAGGGATTTCGAAGAAGAGGCTCACCGGCGCCTTTCCCCGCCGGTGTGGGACTATCTGGCCGGGGGCAGCGGAGATGAATCCGCCGTCCATGCCAACCAGGCCGTGCTGGACCGGCTGGGACTGCGTCCACGGGTCCTCACCGGCACCGCCGGGCCCGACCTCGGCACCACCCTGCTGGGCCGCCCGCTGCGGGTGCCGCTCGGAGTGGCGCCGATGGCGCACCACCGGCTCTTCCACCCGGAGGGTGAGGTGGCCACCGCCCAGGGGGCGGGTTCCGCCGGCGCCCTGTTCATCGCCAGCATCTTCGCCAACCGGACACTGCAGGAGATGGCCGGCGCGGCGTCCGGGCCGCTGTGGCTGCAGCTGTACTGGCTGCGCCGCCGCGACCAGTTGGAGAAGCTGGTCGCCGGCGCCGAGGAGGCCGGATTCGGCGCGCTGGTGCTCACGGTGGACGCCCCGGTGGTCGCCCGCAGACCGCGGGACCTGCGCAACGGCTTCTCCGTCCCCGCGGACGTGCGCGCGGTCAATCTGGACTCCGCGGTCATGGCCACCACCCATCGCGCCGTCGCCGGCACCTCGGCGCTCGCGGCCCACTCCGCCGAGCAGTTCGACGCCTCGGTGGGCTGGGCCGATCTGGCCTGGCTGCGCGGGCGCACCAAGCTGCCGCTGCTCCTCAAGGGCGTACTGACCGCCCAGGACGCCCGGCTCGCGGTCGAGCACGGCATGGACGGCGTCGTCGTCTCCAACCACGGCGGGCGCCAACTGCCCGGCGCGGTCACAGCGGTGGCGGCGCTGCCCGAGATCGCCGCCGAGGTGCGCGGACGGTGCGCGGTGCTCGTCGACGGCGCGTTCCGCCACGGCTCCGACGTCCTCAAGGCGCTGGCGCTGGGCGCCGACACCGTCCTGATCGGACGGCCCGCGCTGTGGGGGCTCACCTGCGGCGGCTCCACCGGGGTGGCGGCGGTACTCGGCCTGCTGCGCGACGAACTGGCCGAGGCGATGCTGCTCTGCGGCCTGCCGGGACTCGGCCCGGTCGACGGGACCGTGCTCCATCCGCACCGGCCGCCCGGCAGACGTCCCCTCTAGGAACAGCGCCATCCGCCGGCGGACCAGCACTTTCACAACGGGGGATCCATCATGCACATCAGCAGTGACTCGACCGAACTTCTCGTCCAGCGCAGGGAGGCCATGGGCCTCACTCAGGAGGACCTGGCCCGGCGCACCGGGCTGAGCGTCCGCATGATCAGTGACCTGGAACGCGGAAGGACCCGCAAACCCCATCCCCGCTCCCTGCAACTCCTCACCACCGCACTGGAGTTAGATCCGAGCGACATGGCGCGGCTCGCCTCCGGCCGGGCCCCCGAAGCCGACCCCGCGGCGGTGCCAGGACCGCCCGGCAAGCCCGTCGCCCAGGTGGTGGTCCCGCAGCAGATACCCATGGCGGCCCGGCACTTCGCCGGCCGGGACCGGGAGCTGCGCTCGCTCACCGCGCTGCTCGAACACCAGGGGCGGCACGCCGGACTGGCCGTGATCGACGGCCCGCTGGGGGTGGGCAAGACCGCCCTCGCTGTGCGCTGGGCCCATCAGCACGCCGACCGCTTCCCGGACGGCCAGCTCTATGTGAACCTGCGCGGCAGCACGCCCGCCGGGCCGGGGCCCGACGAGGCGATCGCGGACTTCCTCGACTCGCTCGGAGTGCAGCAGGACCAGGTGCCCGCCGGGCTGCCCGCGCGGTCGGCGCTGCTGCGGAGCCTGCTCGCCGGCAAGCGGATGCTGCTGGTGCTGGACGACGCCCGGTCCGCGGAACAGGTGTCGCCGCTGCTGCCGGGCGCCGCGGGGTGTCTGACGCTGGTGACCAGCCGCCGCAAGCTCGTCAGCCTGGTGGCCCATCACGGGGCGCACCCGGTCAGTGTGGACGTGCTCTCCTTCCAGGACGCCCGCGCCTCGCTGGAGGTGCTGCTCGGCCACAGCAGAGTGGTGGCCGAGGAGGAGGCGACGGCCGAGTTGATCAACATCTGCCGCCGCTCCCCCCTCGCGCTGAGTACGGCCGGCGCGCACGCCGCCCTGCACCCCTCCATGCGGATCACCACCCTGGTCGCGCAACTGCCCGTCCAGCCAGGCCCGCACCTTCCCGGCGTGGAGCTCTTCTGAACCGCCCCTCCGACCCCACGCCACCGATCCCGCGCCGCGCCGCGCCTGGCCGTACGGTCAGACGGGGGTGAGCAGCGACCCGAACGCCGAGGCGCGCCAGGGCTTCCGTCCGCCGGCGACGATCCGGCCGCGCAGCACCTGGCCCCACTGGCCGACCCTGCCGTAGCCCATCAGCACGAAGGCCGCCGGGTCTGCGGTGATCCGGCAGTCGGCGCGGGCGCCCGCCGGGGTCACCACGGCCGTCCCGTCGTCCACCGCGAACCGGTATCCCGGGCCGCCGCGGAAGCGCAGCTCGTACGCGATGTGCATCCCGGCCGCCCGCTTCCGGTCGACGTACTCCGGGGCCATCGCGAGCACGCCCTCGACGATCAGCAGCCCGTCCCTGCGGGCCACCGGCCAGGGCGTCCGCCGGGCGCGGGCGATGTCCAGGCCGTGGACGACCTGTTCGCCGAGCAGGGTCGCCGCCATCACCGGCACGGTCATGTGCAGACCGTTGGTGGTGAGGACGGGTTCGTCCGGCCGGCGGCTTCCGGCCGCCGCACCGAAGTCGGCGGCCGCCGACTCCAGCAGGTCGGCGAGGACCTTCGGGTCCCGCTCGGGGAACCCCGCGAGCAGCTGGGCATTCGCGGCGGCGTTCAGTTCGCCCGGGGTCACCCCCGGCCCGGTGGGCAGGACGTCCAGCACGGTGCGGGCGTCCAGCTCGCCGCCGGCGAAGCCCGCGTAGTGCTGGAGTTCCACGACGAGATGGGCGGCGGTCTCGCCGATGGTCCACGCCAGGCCCGGCACGGGCGCGCCGGGATCGGGCACGGTCCGCAGCAGTGCGGCCGTGCGGGCCGCGGCCCGCCGCAGGTCTTCCGGGGTCGTGGTGAAGTCGGGGAACATCCGCGTCACCACACCCGCAGCCGGCGCAGCAGCGCCGCCTGATCCGGATCGCCGTACGCGGTGACGTCGAGTTCCTCCCAACTGCCGCGCTGGGTGATCCAGCGGACGAACGACGTGGTGTCGCCGGCGACCCGCACGGTCCGGCCGCCGGCCCCCAGCTTGACGGTGCGGCCGCCTGGCCCGTCGAGCACCAGGTCGGCCGAGCCCGAGAGCCCCGCGAGCAGCTCCCGGTTCTGCTGCGGCAGGGCCGCCTCGATCCAGTCGATCGCGGCCGTGAGCCGCAGCTCGTCGGAGGGCGGCGGCGTCCCGGTCAGCGGGCCGCGCGGAGCGAACAGGTCGGCGCGGATGTGGGTGTAGTGGTCGAAGGCGAAGGCGTTGGGCAGCAGCGCCGCCGGATGCGTCCCCAGGTCACCGAGGTCCAGCTGCCGGTCGGCGGCCGCGAGGCGCTCCAGCGCCCCGATGGCCTCGGTGCTGACCGACGCGTAGTCCCGGACGACCTGGGCGGCCGACCAGGAGCGCCGGAACTCCACATGGACGTCCTGCGCCCGCTCGGTGGCGAGGCCCGCGGTGTCGGGCAGCGTCCCCGGAGCGACCACCGAGGTGAACAGTGCGCCCATGTGCGCCACGACATCCTGTACGGACCAGCCGGGGCAGCCGCTCTCCGTCTTCCAGTCCGCCTCGCACAGCCCCGCGCACAGATCGAGAAGTGCGCTGCGGTCCGCCCGTAATGCCTCTGTCGCTTGCGTCGGCACGTCGTCCTCCTGGTGGGATTCAGCGGGAGTCATGTGAAGTTCCGTCGCTGCTGGCTGAAGTGACGTGACCTCAATGATGGCTGTCAGGCACGGACTTCCGCGAGGATGCCGTCCCACAGCCGGACCCGGGCGTCGAGTGCCCCGTTGATGGCCTCCTCGCACTCGGCCCACTTGTCCTGGTCGTCGCCGCACAGGTCGGCGAGCATCTGCATGGCCATCGGGGTGTGCTCCTCGCCGTCCACCTCGATGTGCCGTTCCAGATAGTCGACAAAGGAACCGAGCCGGTTGCCCTGGTCGCGGTTGACGGCGACCACCTTGTCGAACATGTCCGGAATCAGGTCCTCGCGGCCGAAGGCGAAGGCCGCCGCCTGGCAGTGCACCGGAGAGTTCTCGATGAACTCCCAGGTCTTCGTGGCGAATTCGATGGACGCGGCGGGCGCGCCCGCCTCCTTCAGGGACGGCAGCACCGGCTTGCCCTCGCGCAGCAGCGCCACCAGGGAGTCGATCGGCCCGGTGTCGGCGCCCGCCTCGGCCATGCCCTGCAGATAGAGCTCGAAGTGGCTGATGAACCCCTCGCCGATCTCGTCGCTCTCCTCGACCAGCACGATGTCGTTGATGAGCCGCCGGCTCGCGGCCGGGCCGCTCGGGATCCACGGCACGGAGACGCAGGTCAGGGTCCGCTGCAGCGACTTCAGCAGGGACATGAAGTCCCAGACGGCGAAAACGTGGTGCTCCATGAACGTGACCACCGCGCCCAGGCTGTCCAGGCTGTGGTAGACGGGGTGGCCGACGACCCGGCTGCGGGCGCCTTCCACGGCCTGCTCGAGGCGGGCGATACCGGGGTTGTCGATTTCCCAGTCGTAGCGTGACATCTGTTCCTCCAGAGTGGGACAACGCGTGAGATCGCCGGGACTCTTGGGTTCCCGGGGCATGTGGGCGCCGGGATCCGGGCTCTTCCGGATCCCGGATTCAGCTGAACAGCGCGCCGGGCCAGGCGACGTCCGCACCGTGCGTGTACGCCTCGGCCGCCGAGCGCAGGAACCGGTCGGGTCCGCCCTCACCGCGCCGCACCGACTCGATCACCCGGCCGTCCGGCACCTCGCGCAGCGTGCGCTGCAGTCCCCGCACGAGCACGGGGTGCGGGCTGCTCTCCACGAACCGCAGATGGCCGTCGTCCGCCGCGGCGCGCACCGCGGACTCGAAGCGCACCGTGCGCCGCAGGTTCCGGAACCAGTAGCCGGCGTCCAGTTCGGTGCCGTCGATACGGCCGGCGGCCACCGAGGAGTAGTAGGGGATCCGGCCGGGTCGGGGGGCCACGCCGGCGATGCCGGCGAGCAGTTCGTCGCGGATCTCGTCGATCTGCGGCGAGTGGGAGGGGTAGTCGACCTTCACCATCCGGGCCCGGACGCCTTCCTCCGCGCACCGCTGGACCAGTTCCTCCAGGGCGGGCACATCGCCGGAGACGACGAGGTTGCCGGGGCCGTTCTCGGCGGCGAGCGCCAGCCGTGCCGAGTGCTCCGCGACGTAGCGCTCGACCCACTCGTACGGCATCGGCACCGAGAGCATCCCGCCGCGCCCGGTCAGCTTGCGCAGGACGCGGCCGCGCATCACCACGATGCGTACGGCGTCCTGGAGGCTGAGGATCCCGGCGACGTGCGCGGCGGCGATCTCGCCCTGCGAGTGGCCGATCACGGCCGTCGGGGCGACCCCGTACGACTCCCACTGCGCGGCCAGCGACACCATCATCGCGAACAGCGCGGGCTGCACCACGTCGACCCGTTCGAATCCCGGCGCGCCCTCCGCGCCGGCCATGGCGTCGAGGAGGTTCCAGTCGGTCCACCGGCCCAGTTCGGCGGCCACGGCGTCGATCCGGTCGCGGAAGACGTCCGACCCCGCGTACAGCTCCGTCGCCATGCCCGGCCACTGGGAGCCCTGGCCGGGGAAGACGAAGGCCGTTCCGGCGCCGGTGACGGCCTGTCCGGTGACGAGATGGTCGGCGGGCAGGCCGGCGGCCAGCGCGGCCAGGCCGTCGAGCAGCCCGGCCCGGTCGTCCGCGAGCACCACGGCGCGGTGCGGCCCGGCGGGGCTGCCGGCGAGGCCGCGCGCCGCCTGGGCCGGGGACACCCCCGGGTCGGCGGTGAGTTTCGCGACGAGCTCGCGGGCCAGTGCGCCGAGCGCGTCGGGCGACTGGGCGCCGAGCGGACAGGGAACGGTGCGGGTGGCGTGCAAGGGGTCCTCCCCCGGTCGTCTGCGGTTTCCATGAGCTGCCGTGCCGTGCTCCGGCCTGACGTGATCCGGCCTGACGCGAACTGCGGTGTCAGTGGCCCATGCCGAGGCCGCCGTCCACCGGCAGCAGGGCCCCCGTGATGTAGCCGGCGGCGTCCGACGCGAGGAACGTGACGGCCGCCGCGACCTCCTCAGGCCGGCCGTAGCGGCCCGCCGGGATCTGGGCGAGGGCCTCCCGGCGGACCTTCTCCGGCAGGTCGGCGTTGATGTCGGTGGGGATGAAACCGGGCAGCACCACGTTGGCGGTGATCGCCCGGGAGCCCAGCTCGCGGGCGACCGCACGGGCCAGCCCGCCCAGCCCGGCCTTGCTCGCCGCGTAGTTGGCCTGCCCGGGCGCCCCGCGCACGGCGGCCACCGAGGAGATGAGGACGATCCGCCCCCAGCCGCCGCGCACCATTCCGCGCGCGGCCCGCCGGGCGACCCGGTAGGCGCCGGTGAGGTTGGTGTCCACGACCCGGGTGAACTGCTCCTCGCGCATCCGCAGCAGCAGGACGTCGTCGATGATCCCGGCGTTGGAGACCAGCACCTCCACCGGTCCGTGGGCGCGCTCGGCCTCGTCGAACGCCGCGTCGATCTGCCCGGACTCGGTCACGTCGCACCGGACGGCCAGCAGCTTTCCGTCCGGTGGCGGGGATTCCCGGCAGGTCACCGCGACCCGGTCGCCCTGCGCCAGGAAGGCGTTGGCGACCGCCAGGCCGATACCGCGATTGCCTCCGGTGACCAGGACCGACCGGCTCATCTGCGGGCTCCTCTCCGCTCGTCGTTCAGGGCTGGGTGCAGGACGGGACGGGGCGTGGGACGGACCGGGCGCAGCACGGGGCTAGGCGTAGGACGGGACCGTGACCGGTGGCGGCGCGGGGGCCGCGGCCGGCTGGGCCGTCATGATGCGGGCGCGGCCTTCCCCGCCGCGGTCCAGCAGCCCGGCCAGCACCCGCGGCGGGGATCCGGGCGGAGCGCCCGCGACCGCCCTCAACTGGACGAGCGCGTCGGTGAGTTCGGTGATCAGCGGCTCCAGTGCCGCCGCCACCGCACTCGCGTTGCTGCCGAGGATGTCGCTCCACAGTCCGGTCTCGCCCGCGGCGATCCTGGTCGCGTCCCGGATCCCCGCCCCGCACAGGTCGACCACTTCCTGCGGGGCCGCGCCCACCGCCGAGGCCAGGGCGCTCGCCACCACATGCGGCGCGTGCGAGGTCGTCGCGACCGCCCGGTCGTGCTCGGCGCGGCCCATCACCACCAGCCGAGCCCCGCACGCCTCGACCAGCGCGAGGGCCGCGGACAGTGCGGCCGTCCCGGTGTGCCGGTCCGGGGTGAGCACCCAGGGCCGGCCCGTGAAGAGGCCGGCGCGCGCCGCGTACGGTCCGGGTCGCTCGCTCCCCGCCATGGGGTGGCCGCCGACGAAGGCGTCCAGCGCACAGCCCGCCGCCGTGGCGGCCCGGTGCACGGACTCCTTGGCGCTGGCCACATCCGTGTAGCAGCGGGCCAGGCCGCTCGACTGCCACTCGCGCAGCACCGGAGCGACCGCGCCCGGCGGCACCGCGATCACCGCCAGGTCGGCGGGTTCCGGTGGTGCGCCCTCGTACCCCCGGCAGCGTTCGGCGGCCACCGCCTGGGTCACCGGGTCGCGGTCGATGATGTGCACCCGCACCCCGCATCCGTGCAGGTCCATGCCGATCGAGGTGCCGATCAGCCCGCCGCCCACCACCGCCACCGTTCGCATCGGCGGCTCAGCGTCCCGTGCCGGTACGCCAGACGACCGGGCAGAACGCGGGGTCGGAGTAGTCGGGTTCGCCCGCGGGCGTACGGCGGACGAGGACGTCGTGGTTGTACTCCACCGGTGTTCCGTCGGACAGCTGGAACGGCCGGTGGCGGTTCGCGCCGTCCTGCAGATGCAGCGAGATCGCCCGGCGCGGCCGGTCACTGAGGTTGGGTCCGCTGCCGTGGTACGTCCGGCAGTGGTGGAAGCTGACATGGCCCTTGGGGATGTCCATCGGGACCTTCGTGACCTGGGTGCTGTTGTGCGTGGCGTTCTGGGCCAGCATCCGGTCCAGCTCCGAGCGGTCCCGTTCGGCGAAGTGCCGGGTGGCGCTGTCGACGACGCCGGCCTCGCGCCAGCGGTGGCTGCCGTCGATCATCGTGATGGTGCCCATCCCGGTTCCGCAGTCGTGGAACGGGATGAAGGCGGTGAGCATGCGCTCCGAGGTGCAGGTGGCCCAGTAGTGCTTGTCGAAGTGCCAGGGCACCAGGTTGGTGCGCTCGTCGGGCCGCGGCGGCTTGTAGATCATCGTGGCCTGGAAGACCCGGATCTCGTCGGCCTCGGCCAGCCGGGCCGCGACCGCCCCGAGCAGCGGCTTGCGCAGGATCGCCGCGATCCGGTCGTCCTCGTAGTGGATGTAGTCGTTGTGCCGCTGGACCGGCCCGTCCTCAGGAGTCCAGTACGCCAGCCTGGCCGGCCGGACCGGCAGGGTGCGGTCCCGGTGGCCCGCGTAGTACCGGTCGCTCGCCGAGGTCAGTACGTCGATCTCGTCGTCGGTGAACAGCTTGCGCGACAGGTACCAGCCGCGCTCGGCGTACTGCCGCACTTCGTCGTCCGTCGGCAGCAGTGCCGCTTCCTCGTCGGTGAGCTTGAATTCCGTCTGTCCCGCGTCCATGAACTGCCTTCCCCGCTGTCCTGTTCCCCGCTCTGACCGCCGCGGCGCTCAGACCGCCGCGGCGCTCGAACCGTCGCGTTCCACGGCCTCGTAGAGCGCCCTGATGTTTCCGCTGCCGAAGCTGCGCGCCCCGCGCCGCTCGATGACCTCCATGAAGTAGGTGCGCCGCACGTGCATGGACTGGGTGAAGATCTGCAGGATCTCGCCCCAGTGGTCCCGGTCGATCAGGACGTTGGTGCGGCGCAGTTCCGCCGCGTCGACCGTGGTGGCCCCGATCCGTCCCGCGACGCCGTCGTAGTAGCCGTCAGGGGTGGCCAGGAAGCGGGCTCCGCGCTGCTGCAACCGGTCCACGGCGGTGAAGATGTCGGGCGCCAGGAAGGCCAGGTGCTGCACTCCGGCGCCGCCGTGCCGGCCGATGAAGTCGTCGATCTGGCCGGGCCTGCGGGTGGTGTCGGGCTCCAGGATCGTGAAGGTGACGCCGCCCGAAGGGGACTGCACCACCTTGGAGTTCATCGCCTGCTCGCCCACCTCGATGTACTCCTCGAAGACCTGGGCGAACCCGAACGCCTTCTCGTAGTGGGCGACCGTACGGTCCAGTTCCCCGGCCGCCACGCACACCGCCACGTGGTCGATCAGCTCGAAGAGCGACTCCCCGTCCTCCGGGTCCGGGGCGAGGGTCTGCATCCGGCCCGGCAGGAACGCGTCCGGGTCGCCGTGCCGCTCCACGAAGCGGTGCACGACATCACCGAACCCGGCGACCTCGGCGATCACCACCCGGGCACCGGCGTCCGCGTACTCGGCCGGCTCCCGCACGGGGGCCGCGCCCTGTTCGACGGCGGCGTGGAACTCGGCCCTGGCGTCATCGGTGCCGAAGGCGATCACCGCCGCACCGTCGCCGTGCCGGCTGACGTATCCGGCCGCCTCGGCGGTCGCGGTGAGCGCCGAGGTGAGCACGAGGCGGACCCCGCCCTGGCGCAGCAGCAGCGAGCGGTGTCCGGTGAGGCCGGTCTCCGGGCCGCCCTCGGCGCACAGCCGGAAGCCGAAGGCACCGCAGAGGTAGAAGGACGACTGCTGGGCGTCGCCCACGAAGAACTCGACGTGGTCAATACCTGCGATCATGAGTGTGGTTCTCCCTTGGACGGGATGTTCCGGCGGGGCGCGTTCGCGCGCCCGTTCAGGCCGGATCCGGGTCGGTGCGACGCACGGTCGCGCGGAAGCGGCAGACCTCCGAGCCGCTGGTCATGCACTCGCTGCGGCTGTCCTCGACGGTGAGTCCCATGCCCTCGAACCAGCCGGCCCGCATCTCCAGGCAGGGGCACCGGTAACTGTCGAAGGACCGGGCGGCCTTGAGCATCTTCAGCGCGAAGTGCTCGGTGACCACGGTCTCGAAGGTGTCGGGACCGACCGCGTGGTGCTGGTAGTTGGTCATGTCCTCGGGCCACATGACCCGGGGGATCTCCTTGAACCGGTCGACGAACTCGTCCATCGGCAGCTTCTCGAAGTCGACGTCGTGCCGGGCGGTGTACCAGCGGGCGACGCGGCGGGCCACGAAGAGCATCGCCTCCGCGTTGATCTCGTTGGCCGCCTCCTGCCCGTACCGCTTCAGCACGCCCTGGTACCAGCGGGCGTCGTGCAGCCACCAGAACTTGTGCAGCGGCAGGTCGCCTGCCCGCTCAGCCATCGCTGCGCGTTCCGTCGGCGAGGCGCCGGCCCCGGGTGGTGGGGGTGCCGATGGCCAGCGAGATGTTGTGCCCGCCGAATCCGAAGGAGTTGGAGAGCGCCGCCCGCACCTCGGTCCGGTACGCCTTTCCACGGACGTGGTTGAGCTCGCAGCCCCGGCCGACCTGGTCCAGGTTGAACGTCGGCGGCAGCGTGCCGTGGGCGACGGCCAGCACGGTGGCGGCGGCCTCGAACGCCCCGGAGGCGCCCATCAGATGGCCGGTGACGGACTTGGTGGAGCTGACCGGCGGGGTCTCGTCGCCGAACACCGCCCGGATCGCCCGCGCCTCGGCGATGTCGCCGAGACCGGTGCTGGTGGCGTGCGCGTTGACGTATCCGATGTCCTCGGGCCGCAGCCCGGCCCGCGCGACGGCCTTGCGCATGCAGGCCGCGGCGCCCGAGCCGTCCGGGCGGGGCTTGGTCACGTGGTACCCGTCGGTGGTCGCGCCCCAGCCGATGACATCGGCGTATCCGGCGGCGCCACGGGCGTCCGCGTGCTCGGCCCGCTCCAGGATGAACATCGCGGCGCCCTCGCCCAGCACATAGCCGTTGCGGTCCTGGTCGAACGGCCGGCTCGCCTTGGTCGGGTCGTCGTAACCGTTCGCCAGCGAACGGGCGTTGACGAACGCGGCCGCGACCGTCGGGTGCAGCGGCGCGTCGGAGCCGCCGCAGACCACCACGTCCGCCTCGCCCTCGCGGATCAGCCGGAACGCCTCGGCGACGGCCTGGCCGCCCCCGGCGCAGGCGGTGGACAGCAGCAGGCTGTAGCCGCGGATGCCGTACTTGATGGCGATCCGGGCGGCCGACATGTTGGGGATCATCCCCGGGCACAGATACGGGCTGACCGCGCTGCGGCCGCGCTCGCGGCGCGCCGCGGCCTGCTCCTCGTACGTCCGCAGCGGTCCGCCGGCGGTGGAGGTGATCACCGCGACCCGCTCCGGGTCCGCGTTCTCGCCGATCCGCAGCCCGGAGTCGGTCATCGCCTGCTCCGCCGCGGCGAGCGCGAGGATCAGGAAGCGGTCGACGCCCGGGTCGATCGGCGGCTTCAGCACCTCGGCCGGGTCGATGTCGGGCGCCTGGGAGACCACCTCGACCAGGGACTGCTCACCCAGTTCCGGGGTGGGCCGGGAGAGCTGCGAGCGCCCCTCGCACAGGGCGTCGAAGGTGTCCACGAGGTCCCGCCCCAGGGAACTGACCACACCGATACCGGTGACGACCACACCCGTTTCCGACCGTACGCTCATACCGTCTCAACTCCCTGCTCGATCACGGGCATTGCCTTCGCCTGGCTGTAGCGCTCGCGCAGAATGACCTTGCGGACCTTGCCGGTCGGCCCGTGCGGGATGTCCTCGTCGTCGACCACCACGACGCTCCGCACGGTGGCCGCGACATGCTCGTCGAGGGCGCCGCGCACCTGCTCGTCGAGGTCCGCCGGGGCCTTCGCGCCGGGGAGGATGCTCACCAGCACCTCGGTGGTCACCGCACCGTCCGGGCCCGGCACCGCGATGACGGTGCAGTCGGACACCTCCGGGCAGCGGGCCAGGATCTGTTCCTCCGACTGCGCGGTGTGCAGATAGCGCCCGCCGGACAGCGCGACCGTGTCCACGACCCGGTCGACGTGGTAGTAGTAGCCGGCCTCGTCCCGGTAGACGAGGTCCCCGGTGAGGAAGTAGCCGGCCCTGCGGGTGCGGTAGGTGGTGGCCGAGTCGTTCCAGTACCCGGGGGACACGGTGGGCGCGTTCACGCCCAGCTCACCGATCCGGCCGGGCGGCAGCGGCTCGCCCAGCTCGTCGAGGACGGCCACCTCGGCGAACGCGTGCGGCTTGCCGATGCACCGGTTGTAGCGGTCGGTCTCGGCGGTGTGCGTGATGAAGAACATCGAGTGGCCCATCTCGCTGGAGCCCAGGCCGTCCATGAAGGTGGCGCCCTCCTTGCGGGCGATCCCGCCGCCGCGCTGGGCGACCAGCCGGTGGCCGACCGCGACCAGCTTCCTGATGTGCGCCTCGTGCGCGGCGTCCCCGGTGTTCCACCACATCTGCACGCTGTCCAGGTCGTACGCGCTCAGGTCCCGGTTGACCAGCTGCGGCCAGGTGGCCGCGAAACCGAAGACGCACGACGGCTTCCAGCGGTCCACCGCCTCCAGGACCTTCAGGCCGTCCTGCTCCGACACGAGCATCAGCTCGGTGCCGCTGCACAGTGCCAGCGTCACCGCGATCACCATCGCCGCGTGGTTGGCCGGCAGGGCGCTGAGCATCCGGTCGATGGTGCGCGGCTTGGGCAGCGAGAGCCGGTGCCGGGAGGCGGCGAACAGACTGGCGTGGGTGGCGATCACGGGCTTGGGCAGCCCGGTGGTCCCGGAGGAGTGGGTGATGACGGCGGCGTCGGTGGGGTGGAAGCGGTACTGGCCGGGTGCCAGGGCCGGGTCGCCGGTGCCGGTCTCGGCGATGTCACCGAGCAGCAGGCCGGGGAACTCCCCGTCACCGAGCCGTGCGCGGTGCGCGGCGTCGGTGAGCAGCGCGCGGGGCGCCACCTTCCCGATGTAGGCGCGGGCCGTGGTCCCGTCCATGTTCGCGTTGAGCAGCGCCGGGATGGCCCCGATCCTGGCCAGCGCGAGATAGGCGAGCACGTGGTCGGCCGCGGTGGAGACGAACACCGCGACCGCGTCGCGTGGCTGCACCCCCCACGTGTGCAGCCACGCCGCGCGGGCGGTGACGGCACGCTCCAGGTCGGGCAGCGTCAGCCGCTGCCAGGCCGGGTGCCCGTCGACCTCGGAGTCGAACGTCAGCGCCGACTCGGCGGACTCCCCGGCGCGGGCGACCAGGGTGCTGAGCACATTGCCGACGCCCAGCTCCTGGTCGGCCGCGAGTTGGGCTCGCAATTGTCGGACGGTCATGTGGCTTTCTCCCTGTGAGGGTCGAACAGGAGGGGCTGGACAGGGTGACGGGGGCTCTCCGGGGAGCGCCGGCGGGCCGTTCGTGATCGGCCGGACAGGCGTCAGGCGGCCTGGAGGCGGCTCGCCGACTCCGCCGCGATCTGATCGATCGTCATCATCGCGAAGCGCTCGGACTCGTCCTCGTCGATCTGCACCCCGAAGCGGTCCTCCAGCTGCATCACGAGGTCGGCCACGCCCAGGGAGTCGAGGTCGATGCCGGCGGGCCCCAGCGAGCTCGACCCGCTGACCGTCTCCGGGTCGTACTTCATCTTGATCAGGGCCGAGATGAGGAACTGGCTAATGTCGTCCTTCACTGGTGTACTGCCTCTCATGTCTGCGCGCCCGGCGATGGATCCGAACGCGGTCACTGTGGTGCTGGCCCCGGCCTGCGGGGACCGGCGGGACGCCGCCCGGCGACTACTGGTGCGGGTCGCGGACGAGCTGCTCGGGGCGCCGGCTGCGGCGCGCATCGAGCGCGACGGACTGGGCCGCCCGTATCTCACCCGGGCGGACGGGGCGGAACTTCAGGTGAGCATCAGCCACTGCGACGATGTGGTCGCCGTGGCCCTCACCCGGTCCGGACGAGTGGGTGTGGATCTGGAGTTGGTGCGCACGCTGCCCGCGCTGCGGCTGGCCGGGCGCTACTTCGACCGTGCCGAGGCACAGTGGCTGGCGGACCGCCCCGCGGCCGGCCGCACCCCGGACTTCCTTCGTCTGTGGACGGCGAAGGAGGCGCTGGGCAAGGCACTCGGCGTGGGACTGCGGGGCGGCGGACTGCGGCGGCGGGTGCCGCCGGAGCTGCTGGCGGACGCGGACGAGCTGTCGCCGCTGCCGGGCGGTCCTGACCTCTCACTGGCCCTGCCGCCGGCGCCGTACGGCCTGGTCGTGGCAGTGGCGGCGCAGGGGTCCCCCGCCGGACTGCCGCTGCGGCTCTACGGATCGGGATACGCGGGGTGCAGGCCCTGGCCCCTTGCGGGCGGCTCATGACGGGGCCGCCGCGCCGGGCCGGGAGGCGTTGAGCGCCTCGGCGTTGCGGATCGGCTTGCCGCTGCTGGTCCGCGGGAGCGCCGGCAGGACGTAGACGGCGCGGGGCCGTTTGTAGCCCGCGAGCCGCTGTCTCAGATAGGCCTCGATCTCGGGCGCACCGGTGCCTCCGCCGTCCAGTGCCACGAACGCCTGGATCGCACCGTCGTGGACGACCACCGCCTCGGTCACGCCCGGCGCACCGGCCAGTGTCTGTTCGACCTCGTTCAGATCGACCTTGAGCCCGCCGACCGACACCTGGGAGTCGAGTCTACCGAGGACGGTCACCCGTCCCGTGGAGGCGTCGACCGTCCCGGCGTCCCGGGTGTGCAGCCAGCCGTCCGACCACCGGCTCGGGTCGGGGTCGCCGAGATAGGGCGACGCCGGCTGCCGCAGCATCAGTTCGCCGTTCTCCAACCGGAGTTCATGGCCGGGTGCGGGCAGCAGGGCCGGCCGGTGCTCACCGAGTACGTCGACGGCCATCACCCCGGCCTCGGTCATC
The DNA here is from genome assembly GCF_023701745.1 of Streptomyces sp. RKAG293. Classification (NCBI taxonomy): domain Bacteria; kingdom Bacillati; phylum Actinomycetota; class Actinomycetes; order Kitasatosporales; family Streptomycetaceae; genus Streptomyces; species Streptomyces sp. RKAG293. Next base: position 1,604,325 of record NZ_JAJOZB010000001.1, read on the forward strand.
CCGTACATCGTGCCGATGCGTACCCCGTACCGCTGCGCGAAGGAGTTCCACAGCGCGTCGCGGACCAGCTCACCGCCGGTGATGACCCGTCGGAACAGCGGCAGCGCGGGCGGGTCGGCCACCCGGGCCAGCAGGTCGACCTGGGAGGGCACCCCGATGAGCACGGTGGGTGCGGTCGCCTCGACGAGGGTGCGCAGGATGCCGTCCTTGCCGGTGTGCCGGGGTATGACCATCTCGGCGCCGGTGTGCAGGCTGTTGAGGAGGCCACCGACCAGGCCGAGCACATTGGTCATCGACGCGAGCATCACCACCTGGTGGCCGGCGCCCGGGAAGCCGTCGATCCGGGTGTAGCGCTCGACCTCGGCCACCAGGTCCGCGGCCGTGCGGCCGATGACCTTGGAGGGGCCGGTGGAACCCGAGCTGAACTGGATGAGGGCGTGCCCGGTCCCGGGCGCGCGGCCGCCGTCCAGCGGCCTGATGACGCTTCCGGTGTCCCGGAAGCCGCGCATCATGCCGGTGGCCGGTTCGGCCGGCTCCACGATGAACTGCGGAGCCAGCCGCTCGACACAGGAATTCACTTCGAATGCGGTGAAGCGGTGGTCCACCAGAATGGCCTGCGCACCGGATTTCCAGACCGCCAGCACATGGGCGATGAATTCGAGCGAAGGAGGCAGATGAACGGCGACGGAACCCCCGGTGTGCAGCCCGGCGTCCCGCAATTGCTTCTGCCGTTCCGACACCAGCTTCCGCAGCCGGCCACGTTCGATGGATTCTCCGAGCCGGAGTACCGGCTCATCGGCCGGACCGGCGAGAAACAGCTCGTCAACGTCCACGCGGACTTCCCATTCACCTGACTGGACAGCCACCTGATGCGGTCGCCTCAGGACGCTTCAAGCTTCGCTCAAGCGGTTCCGGCAGTCCATGCGTTACAGCTGCGGTTGCCGGCGCAGTACCGGCAGAATTTACGTCAGCCGACGGCGGAAATGCTGGTCGCCACCGGGTGGTGAACAGCCGGGGATTCCGACTCCGCGACGAATTCAGCGAATCGCCGGACGCCCTCGTCCACGAGTTCGGGCGGCACCGCGCTGCAGGACAGCCGCAGCCTGCGCACGCCGCCACCGCCGATGTAGAACGGGCTCATGGGCGTCCACAGGACCTGGTGCCGCCCGGCGGACCGCTCAAGGGCCCGCTCGTCCGCGTCGAAGGGCACGGACAGCACCACGAAGAAGCCACCCTCGGGCCGGTTCCAGTCGATGCCCCGTGCGGTGCGCTCCGGTTCGGGGAAGTGCCGGTCGAGTGCGTCGAGCAGCCGGGCCATGTTCTCCCGGTAGAAGGCGGCCGCGGCCAGCGACGCGGTCCGCATCCGGAACCCGTGCCGCACCAGGAGCCCGCCGATCACGGCCTGGCTGAGCGCCGGGGTGTTGACGGTCGTCATGCTCTTGACCTTCGCGAGCTGGTCGGCGAGCAGTGTGCTCCCGCCGGGCCCCTCGACGCGCTGGTCGGCGACGACATAGCCGATCCTGGCTCCCGGGAACCCGGTCTTGGCCAGCGAACCGAGGTAGATCACCCGGCGGTCGGTGTCCAGCGCCTTGAGGGTGGGCCGGGTGCTCTCCGCGTCGGCCCGGAACATCCCGTACGGGTTGTCCTCCAGGATCAGCAGCCCCTCCTCCCCCGCCGCCGCCAGGAGTTCCCGGCGGGCCGGCACGGTCATGCAGACGCCGGACGGGTTGGCGAAGTCGGGCACGAGGTACAGGGCGCGCGGCCGCAGCCCCTGCGCGCGGGCCCGGCGGGCGGCGGCCGCGACGTCGGCGGCGTCGATCCCGTGCTCGCCCTCCGGGACCGGGAAGAGCGGGATGTCGAGCAGCCGGGCCGCGCCGCTGATGCCGACGTAGCAGGGCGAGGGCGCGAGGAGGACGTCGTCGGGCCCGGCACACAGGGCCCGCAGCACCAGCAGCATGCCTTCCTGGGCGCCGACGGTCACCACGATCGCCTCGGGCGGGACGTCGATGCCCTCGTCCTCGGCGAGCGAGCGCGCGATCGGCTCGCGGATGATGCCGGCGGTGGGGCCGTACTGCATGAGCAGGGTGCTGATCTGCGGCTCGCCGAGTCCCCCGTCCCGTCGCAGATGGTCGGTATAGGCGGTGAGGCAGTCGGTGATGACGGCGGGGTCGAGCAGCGGGTCGTAGGGGCGGCCCGGCGCGAACGAGATGGCTTCGGGGTAGCGGGAGACCACCTCGTTGAGGAAGTTCATCGCGTCGAGCACCGGGTCGCGGAGCGAACCGTGCAGGTCCTCGATCCGCAGCACGGCGTCTCCGGCGGGGGTCGGCGAGGTCATACGCGCACCTCCGCGAGCCGTTCGGCCAGGAACGCGGCCGCCTCGTCCTGGGCGGTGGCGGCGGCGTCCAACTCCCCCGGCATCGCGAAGAATCCATGGATCATGCCGTCGTACCGGCTCAGCGTCACCGGCACCCCGGCGGCGGCGAGGCACTCGGCGTACTGCTCGCCCTCGTCCCGCAGCGGGTCGTACTCCGCGGTGATCACCAGCGCGGGTGGCAGCCCGCCGAGGTCTCCGGCGCGCAGGGGTGACGCGTACGGGTCGGCGCCGTGCGCCGGGTCGGCCAGGTAGTGCCGCCAGTACCAGTCCACCGAACGGTGGTTGAAGAACACCGGGTCCTGGTTCTCGCGCCTCGACGCGGTGTCGGCGCGATGGTCGGTGTTGGGGTACACCAGCAACTGGGCGGCGATCGGCGGGCCTCCGTGGTCGCGCAGGTGCAGTGTCAGGGCGGCGGCGAGGTTGGCGCCCGCGCTGTCACCGCCCAGTGCGAGCCGCGAGCCGTCGCCGCCGTGCACGTCGGCGTGCCCGGCGATCCATTCGACGGCGGCCCGGCAGTCGTACAGCGCGGCGGGGAACCTGTGCTCCGGGGCGAGCCGGTAGCCCACCGACACCACGACGCAGCCCGCCGCGTTGGCGAGCCTGCGGCAGATCGCGTCGCAGGTGTCGAGCGTGCCGAGGGTCCAGCCGCCGCCGAAGAAGTAGCAGAGCACGGGGAGCGGGCGGCCGTCGGACTCCGGCCGGTACACCCGGACGGGCAACAGCCCGCCGGGCCCCGGGATCTCGGCGTCGAGGACGCTCCCGACGGGCTCCGGGACCCCGCCGGCGGACCGGGCGGCGGCCAGGTCCGCCGCACGCGCCTCGGCGAGATCCAGTGTGTACAGGGGCCGGGTCCCGGCGGCGGCGAGACGCGCGCGCAGGGTCTCCACTTGGGGATGGAGCGACACATGCCCTCCAGAGGGAGCGGACGAACGGGCGGGCGGCTGGGGGACCCGCGGGAAGCCGCTCTCCAGCACACCCGCTCACCACGGGTGGTGTCCATGTGTCCGGTCGGCGCTTTGGCAGCAGTTTCGGCCGACACCGCGGCAGGCACCCTGGGTCGGGCGCCTCCGGACCCTCCTGGCCGGAAGGGGTCTGCGCCGGCCGACGCCCGAACTCGCCGTACTGGGCGGACGGTTGAGCTGAGCTCAGCCGCCGTGGCCCGTGTGCCCCGATGCCGCCTGGATCGTTCCGCCGAGTGTCGCGCGCAGGCCCTTCAGGGCCTCCTGGGACTGGGCCGTGACGACCCAGCGGGTCCCGACGAGGTAGATGCCGCCGTACGCCTGAGCCTCGGTCAGCCAGTCGCGCTGGCCGGTTTCCGCGGCGAAGGTGAGCATGCGGAACTCGCCCTGGTCGGTACGGCACGAACCCTGTCGCAGTTCCGTCGCGACCACACTGATGTCGGCCTTGCAGCCGAGAACAGCGGCGATCTGCTGTATCGAGGCGGGGCCGGCGACCACCGGTGCGGTGGTGGGAACTGCTGCCGCCGTGGTTTTCGTGTGCGCATTTCCGGCGCAGCCGCTCAGCAGGACCACACACAGCGCCGCGACAACACGTCCCCGTCGCATATTCGGCACATCAACCCCATTGATTCGGTCGGAATTCCGGGATTCCGTCGTTCCGGGACTCTGTTTCTTCTCCCCGCGCGGGGAGGGTGCCCGCACGGGGAGGCCGGGGCCCGGTGACCGGGCCCGGTCCTCCCCGTGCGGATGGGCGCCGGGGGCGGGTGTCAGGAACCCGCGCCGGCCTTCTTGCCACCCTGGGTGACCGCGAACCACAGACCCATCTTGCCCTGGCCGTTGATGTCACCGGGCTTCTCGTCCCCGGTGAACCAGTAGACGGGCCAGCAGTCGATGGCGAGCTGCTTCGTTCCGTCGGGCCGGGTGACGGTGCCGACCAGCTTGGTCGCCACTCCGCGCACCTTGGTCTTGTCGACGGGCTTGGCGGGCTTCCAGGTGTTCAGGCAGGCGTCGAGGCAGGCGAACTTCATCGGCCAGGCGCTGTCCTTGTTGAAGCGGTAGAGCGTCCGCATCTTCCCGTCCACGATGATCTTGCCCAGCTCGTCGTTGTCGGTGACCGACAGCGGGACGTCGCTGACCTGGCTCTGCGTCTGGCTGGGGCTGGGGGCGGGAGCTGCGGCGGCCTGCTGTCCGGCCTTCTTGCCGTCGGGCGCCAGTGCGTTCCACGTCCCGCCGACCCCGTGGCCCTTGGTGTCACCGGCCTGGGTGTCCATGGCGTAGCGGTACACCGGCCAGCCCGCGAGGGTCAGCTGGCGGCTGCCGTCGGTCCTGATGACCTCGCCCAGCAGCTCGGGCTTGATGCCCGCGGAGGCGGTCGCGTCGTCGGCCGGTACGGCGGGCCAGGTGATGGCGCAGGCGCCGTCACAGTTGGACTTGGGCGGCTGGGCGGTGTCCTTGTCGAACCGGTAGAGGGTGAACCCCTTGCTGTCGGTGACGATCGGACCCAGCTTCCCGTCGCTGCGCACCGCCAGTTCCTTGGCCGGCTCGCCCTTCTTCGCGCCCGCCTGGGCGTCCGTGCCGTATCCGCCCGTACTGCTCGCACCGTAGTCCGAGCCGTATCCAGTCCCTATGTCCTTGCTGTCTCCAGCGGGCTGGACATTGGCTCCCTGGGCGTTGTTGCCGGTCTTTTCACTGCTGCCGCATCCTGCCGTCAGCAGAAAGACCACGGTGGCCGCTCCAGCGAATGCCGCTCGACGCCTGTTTACCATGACTGCTCCTTCGCATTCGGTCCGGCGGCTTCGCTCGCCGTTGCTCATGGATACGGGGGGAACCCTGGTGGGCGTTCAGCCGATTCAAAACTTGTCACATCAGGGCAAGAACCGAGCGATTGAACGCTGCGTGGGAGCACGGCATTTGCACACGTGGGGACGGTGATTGCCGTCGTGGCACGGACGGTCGAGCCGCCCCGCGCTCTCAGTCCTGGATGCGCAGCGCGAGGGCGGGGCAGCGGCGTATCGCGCGCAGCGCCTTCGGGCGCAGCCGTCCGGGCAGGTCCATGGACGCCTTCTCCGGATAGCCGTCGGCGCCGAGCTGGATGATCTCGGGGAGGACGTCCATGCAGAGGCCGTGCCCCTGGCACCGTGTCCAGTCCACGAGCAGCCGCTCGGTGGTCTGTTCGGCGGCCGGCGCCACGGCGGTCTCATCGGCGGGCAGCGGGAGGGTGCCGAGCACCGGCCGGCCGCAGCCGCTGCCGAGCGCGTGGTCGTCGAAGTCGTCAGGGAACATCGCGAGCGCCGACTCCACGAAGCGCGAGGTCCCGTCGGGGTGGCTGCAGGCGCCGCGGCCCAGGACCGAGCGCAGCCGGGTCCGCACGGCGTCGAGCGCCGCCATGCCGCCGCCGTGGGCGGCCTGTTCGAGGGCGTCGGCGAGCGCCGGCAACCCCAGTACACAGGGCCCGCACTGGCCCGCGGACTCGCCGGCCATCCAGCGGGCCACCCGTACGACCTCGCCCACCGGGCAGGTGTCCTCGGGCAGCGGCAGCACCGCTCCCGCTCCGAGCACCGCGCCGTACGAGACCAGCGACTCCCGGGAGATCTCCGCCGCCTTCGCGGAGTACGGGTCCAGCCATTTCCCGTGATAGCCGCCGATCAGCACACCCTGGCCGGGGCCGAGCCCGCACAGTTCCAGGATGTACGACAGCGGGACACCGGTCGGTGTCTCCATCACCGTGGCTCCGGCGACGGTCAGCAGCAGCGTGCCCGGCTCCGTCGGCAGGCCTACGGAGCGGTAGCCCAGTGCGCCGACCCGTGCCGCGAGGGCGAGCTGGGCGTATGTCTCGGTGTTGGACAGCAGGGTGGGCAGACCGCCCAGGCCCCGGTCGCTCGTCCGGATGGAACGCCCGGAGGGCAGCGCGGGACCGTTGCTCAGCCCGCTGACGTGCGCGGAACTCTCCCCCGTGACGAAGCGCTCGGGCAGCAGGGTCACCCGGAGCTTGAGGCCGACCGGGCCGCGTTCGTAGATGGCGTCCTGAACGGACTGCTCGACGTCGGTCCTGGTCACCCCGACGACGACCTCCTCGGCGTTCAGTGCCGCGGCGGCCAGCAGCGCTCCGTCGAGCACCAGGTGCGGGGAGTGCAGCAGCAGCGCCGTGTCCTTGAGGCAGCTGGGCTCGCCCTCGCTGCCGTTGACGACGACGGCCGTGCGGCCGTCCCGGCTCTCGGCCGCCCGGGTCACCGACTTCAGTTTCCGGGCGAACGGGAAGCCCGCTCCCCCGCGGCCGCGCAGGTCGATGTCCTCGGCGAGCGCCAGCAGTTCCTCCGGCCGCAGCCGCGGCAGCGAGCCGTGCACGGCCAGATGCGTGACACGGTCCAGCCGCGGCACCTCGTCCAGTCCGGCGAGCACCCGCGGCGGTCCGACACAACCGATCGCCGGACGGGGGCCGTTCACGGCCGCCATCCAGCGGTGCTGTCGACCCGCCCGCCGGAGCGGTCCATGGTGCCCGTGTCCTGGCGCGGCACGTAGAGAGCGGCTCGCGGCGGGCGGTCCGGCTCACGCGGTGGGACGACCCGGTAGCCGGCGGTCGGTGCGGCCTGCGGTCCGACGGCGGTGCGATTCTGCCGGGTTCTGAGTCGCACGGTGAGGACCAGGACGATGCCGAGCAGGCACAGGACGTAGGACACCGTCACCCAGGTGTTGGCGGGCCGGCCGGCCTTCAGGCCGTGCAGCAGCGACGCGCCCCAGGCCGGATAGGCGCCCATGTGCAGGGCCCGCCACCAGCGCGAGCGGGTGCCGGAGGCGAAAGCGCTGCGTACCGCGCCGGTCACCGCCACGGTCAGGAACAGATACCCGGCGAGGGTGCCGAGCCCGATCAGCAGCGGTTGGCGGCCGTCCGTGAAGGGCACGGCCGCGGCACCCGCGCTGGTCTCCTGCCGCTGCACCTTCACCCAGATGTGCAGGGCGAGGAAGCCGAGACCGCTGCTCGCCAGACCCCGGTGCACCCCCTGGGCGAGCAGCCGGTGGCTGGAGTGCAGCAGCAGCCGGTCGGTGGCGGCCAGGCCCCACAGCACGGTGGCGGTGAGCGACACCAGCGAGAGGACCCCCGCTCCGAAGTCCAGGAAGTCCAGCGGCCTGCTGAACGCGCCCACGTTGCCCGCGACGGCCAACGCGATGAGGATCACCAGAGCGAGCGTGACGACGGTGACCGGACGCCGGCTGCCGGCGCCGGACAGCAAAGGAGGCCGGCGGACGGCTCGCCGTCCGCCGGCGGCCGCTCCGGCGCTCATTCTCCTTCGGTGTGACCGCCCCGACTGGCGCGAGCCGTTCGGGCGGGGGAACTGCGTGGGGGACAAGGGCATAGGGAAAGCCTCCCGAGCGGGGGTACCGAGCACTGCAAGTCGCACCCGGAGCCCAGGGGGTTGATATCGGCGCTGCCTGGCGGCAGCTGGTGGGACCCGGGGCAGCACAGGCCCGCACGGGGGACAGGAGGAGCCGGAACTCGCCGCTACACGACGGCGGTCGGACCGGCTCCGGTGCGGATTCTCGGAGGGATCGCCTCCACAGCCGACGAGCAGTGACCGGGGTGCAGCAGCATCGCTCAACTTCCCAGCATCTCCACAAGATTTATCGCATCGTGACAAGTTCCTGCTTCCCCGTCGTCGTCACGGTGTGCAACTGCGGAAGATGCTCAACCAAGTGCTTCCGGTTCCGGCCGGGCCGGGTCTAAACCGGCACGGCCGCACCCTGGTGGTAAAGACCCGGTAAAACTCCGGGACCATCGGCGGGAAGCAACCTCTAGGAGGGCGCAGGAGGACCCTCAACTCCTTCGCCGGACAAGGACGACGGCGATGGAGGCAACCTCCGCAAGACCTGTCCTCCCCCCAGGCAGGTCTTACCCCGGCATGAACGAGGTAGAGATGTGCGAACTTCTTAACCGCATCTGGTCCCTCCCCCGTGGCGAATGGACTCGCGTTCTGCGCAAGGAACTCCCGTCACTGGCAGATGAGATGGTCGAGGCGCTTCGGCATGAAATTCCCGGCTTCGCCGACCTTCTCCAGGACATGGGCCGCGAATCGGTCAGGCAGGGGCTCGAAGAAGCCCTGCTGACGGCTCTCGGCTACCGGAAGCCACCGAAGGACGAAGACATCCCCCAGGAGCTGCCCACCACCGCGGCACCCCTCGACCGGTCACGCCAGGAGCTGTTCAACGCACTGACCGGTGCCACCGAGGTACCGGACGCAGTCCTCCCGGAACTGGCCCGCAGAGCCGGCTGGCCACTGCCCGACACCGTCCGGGCCGTCGCCGTCAGCTCCCCCGGCGAGGCCCACCAACTGGCGGCGACCCTGGACGACTGCCTGGTCGGCATGGGCGGCGACGGACCGTGCCTGCTGATACCGAGCCCCGACCCGGACACCCGCGGCGCACTGGAGGCCGCCCTGCGCGGCCGCTCCACCGCCGTCGGACACTCCGTCCCGGTACGTGACGCCGCATCGTCACTGCGCTGGGCACGACGCCTGCTGACCCTGACCCCCACCCCCGGAGGACCCGACGCCCGGCCCGTCTTCGTCGACGACCACCTCTCCACCCTGCTGCTCCTCCAGGACGAACCCCTGGCCAAGGCGTTGGCGGCCCGCTGGCTGCGGCCGCTCGCAGGACTGACACCACGCCAGAGCGAACGGCTGGAAGTGACCCTGCTGGCCTGGCTCGAAGGCGGCGGCGCACCGGAGGCGGCGAAAGCCCTGAGTGTGCACCCCCAAACGGTGCGCTACCGCATGCGCCAGCTGGAGAAGCTGTTCGGACAGGGACTGCGTGACCCCCGCACCCGCTTCGAACTGGAGATGGCCCTGCGCAGCCGCCGGCTGATGGCGGAGATAGGACGGCGCAGCTCCCGGGTCACCCGAAGGGCGCGAACCGTCGCGGTGGGCTTCCGTCCACTGGTCGTCGCACGGGAAGCACGCGTCAACGGCCTCTGACCCACCCGGGCCGGCCGGCCCGCCCCGGCGGATCACGGAGCCATCCGTGATCCGCCGGAGGCGCGTCACAACCCGGCGGGGACCGCCGTGCGCATCGTCGCGTTGAGGTCGAGCAGCTCGGTGTAGGCCCGCGAACAGGAATCGCAGTCCGCCAGATGCCGCGCCAGGTCACGGCTGCGGACAGCGCCGCTGCGCCGTATCGCCGCACCGATCATGGCACTGAAGTGACGGCACCGTTCGTCGCCCACACTGTCGACATGCGCGTGCAGATAGGCCTCGCGCAGCCCCTCACGGGCCCGGAACGCCAACGACGTGACACCACTCGGAGTGATGCCCAGCAGCGCGGCGACCTCCGGCAGGGAATCGTTCTCCACGAGCGTGTGCCACAGAACGGCCTGCCAGCGCTCGGGCAGCGTGTTGAAACTGCGCACGAGCAACTGCCGGTCCTCGCTGGCCAGCAGATGCTGCTGCGGATCGGTACCGGCCGCCGACTGCTGCCACCACGACTCGAAGTCCGCCGTCAGCAGCGCCTTGCGGTCACCCGCACCCCACTCGATGGCCGTATGACGCACGACCGTGAGCAGATACGGCCGCCAGGCCCCCTGCGGGCCGGCCCCGGAACGCACCGCCTGGAACGTGCGGATGAACGCCTCCGACACCAGGTCCTCGGCGTCGTGCGAGTCACGGCAGCACCGGTGCGCGTACGCGAGCGCGGCCTCACGGTGCCTGCGGTAGAGGATGTCACCCGCGGCCGGGTTGGCCGTGCCTGAGCCGTAGCCGTCCTTGAGCTGCCGGGTGAGCTCCTCGTCGGAGGGCACGGCGTCCTGCGCCACCGTGCGTTCCCGGTCGTTCGCGGCTTCGCGAGAGCCCAGCACTGCCACCTCGCACAATCGAGCGACTACGGAGTTCTTTCCGGATGCGGCCCCGGCTCCGTAGTCGTGTTCCGTGGGACGTGCGCCGAACCGTAGTCGTTCCACAGCCGTCGCACAGGTCGGTCGGCAGGATTGTGGCACGACATGGCGGTGGCCCCGGAGTCGGCTCCGGGGCCACCGCCCGTCTCGGGGCCGGGCGGGGGCATGGGGAGCACCCTGCCCCGAGGGTTCTAGCGGAGGAAACCGCTCCGGGCCGGCCCGGAGCGGTTTCCTCCCCACACCATCAGCACCTGCGGCCGCTGTTCACGCAGTTCACCGCCTGCCGCATCAGCCGGTCCGACATCGCGTCGACGAAGTCACCGTGGTCCGTCACCGGCTTGTGCAGCTGCTCGGGGAAACTGTCCACGGCGATCCGGGCGCCCTGCGGGACGCTGTAGGTGATCCGCTCCACCAGCTGCGGAATCGCTTTGAACCCCTTGCCGCACGCACCGTTACGGTCCGCGAAGGCGACATGGGTCCGGTGGTTGGCACTGTCGATGTTCTTGCCGTCCCAGCAGCTCTGGAAAGTGAACGTACGCACCACGTCACTGCCCTGCGGGCAGATCGGGTACTTGTCCTTCAGCTGGCGGTTCTCGAACCCGGTGCAGCTCCACGAAGCGTTCGCGTTGGCCGTGCCGTTCGTGAAGGCCTTGGCATCGCCCGTGATGATCCGCAGGAAGCGCGGCATCGCGGTCACCCGGCTGACGGCACTGCCGTCGAGGCGGATCGTGGCGGTCTTCGGCTGCAGGATCGTGCCGACGTTGGCGTCCTGGCCGCCGCCCGGGGCGTTGACGTCCGGGCCCTGCCCGGCGTTCTGCACCCGCAGCACGGGCCAGTAGTAGGCCGACTGGTCCCCGTTGCTGCAGGTCGTGCCCGCCGCCGCGAGGGAGTTGTTGGTGGAGAACGCGTCCGTGGTCTTGTTGCCCACGTAGTCGTGCATGTGGTGGGCGCCGTTGCTCACACCCGGAGCGACGATGACATTGTCCGGGTTGAGGTGCTTGTTCGCGTTGACCCCGCACTTCGAGGTGAAGGAACCGGTCGACCCGCCGGCACGGGCACGGGGCTTCCACACGTTCGGCCGGACCTTGGTGATGTCGACGAAGTCGGCCTTCGACGGGCCCTTGCCCTGCTTCTTGCTCTGGTCCTGCACCGCCTGGTTCTGAACGGCCTGATTCTGCCCGTCCTGCTGGCCCTCGACGGCGACGGCGTCATCCTGACCGCCGCCCCCGGTGTCACCGGGCTTCACATCGGTGGCTTTCATCTCACACGCACTCAACTCGTCCAGACCCGACGGCGGCTGGGCCACCTGGGAGATCGCGTCGTCGATCTTCGCGATCGTGCCGCTGCGCTTCTGCTGCAGCTCACTGAGCGACGTGTCCTTGTTCCACTGCCCGGCGGAGAGCTGCTTGTACGAGTCCGCGACCTGAGCGTCGAGCTGCGCCAGATTCTTGTCGACCTCCGGCTTGGCCTCGTCGGGAACGTCACGCAGCTTGTCCCCCACATCGGGACAGGCGATCGTGGCCGCCCCCGCCTGCTCGGTCTTCGCCGAATCCTGCCGCGAGTTGCCGGCGGACGCGTTGGCGGCGACGAACGCGACCCCGCCCGCGCCCAACACCAGCGCGGTCATCACCGCGACGGTCTTGTTCTGCAGGCGGGAGCGTTTATGGTCCTTTTTGCTCATGAGATCACTTCACTTCACTTCGTTGTAGCGGAGTCGAAGCGGAAGCCGTGACGGTGACCACTGGCTTCCCGGAGGGCGAGGAGGCCCCGTCAGCGAGCGCGCCGAAATCGACGAGCCCGGTTTCCTCGAGAACCGAGATGTGGTCGAGGACCACGGTGTTGGCCCTGCTGGCCAGGGAGCGGACCATGGAGTTACGGGTCTGCCCCCGAACCTGCGCCACGAGCGCGAACACCTTCCCGTGCGCGCGGCGCAGAAGATTGACCCAGAGCCGGTCGTACTGGGCTCCCGTGGCGGCATCCATCTGGGCGAGCCAGCCCTGCTGGTCCGAGTTCGGCTGGTTGGGCAGATCGATGTGGAGCGCCTGGCCCACCTGGAGCACGCGCGCATCCAACTCGGCGTGCCCGTCGATGAGATGCAGCCCCGCGGTCCTGACCGATTCCTGCGTACCGCGCTGCTGCGCCTGATGGCCCGCGGGCCCCTCCCACAGCCCGGCGAGCCGGACCCTACGGACGAAATCCCGGTCCAGCGGGGTCAGCGGCCCGTACTGCGTGTTCACGATCCCGAGGCCGTCGTCCGTGAACGGAGGAGCGGCCACCGCGGAATTCTGACCGCCGAACTTCTGCATGGGGATCAGCAGCGCCACGAGCGTCACCGCGAGGGCACCGATGACGAGGACGGTTCCCGTGGTGTACCGGAAACCGACGGACGCGCCGAGGGCGGGTCGCCGGACGAATGTCCGCACAGTGCCTCCTTGCGCTCTGCCGGGAGGAGGGTGCCGACGCGGAGGATCCGCACCGACATGCGGTGGGCACCGCCTTCCCGGGGTGCCACCGGACGCTAGTGCCGGATGTGGCACTCCTGTTGAGGGATCATCACCATTGGATAAACATCGGAGCCGTACCCGGAATCACTGGTACCGTTCCGTACCCGCATGTGACCGGTCCGCGGCCTCGGCGCAACCATGCCCGGAACGCAGCGGACCGGTGGGAACGGCGATCGCGAGAATCGCCCTTCCCACCGGCCGGCGGCCGTACTCGGCTTCAGTACCCGGCTCCTCAGCTCTGTGTGTAGCTGAAGTGCGGAGTGTCGTACTGCGGACCGTTCTTCTCGTAGGTGAACCAGTAGCTGATGACCGCGCCCGCGGAAAGCTGACTGACGGTCTGCGTCCAGGTACCCGCGTTGTTGGCCATCCGGAAGTTCTGCTGACCCGCCCCGTTGACCAGATAGTGCACGTCCACGTACTGCGCGGCCGTGGTCGGCGTGAAGGAGATCCGCGCCTGAGTGGCATTGATCCGGGTCGCACTCGCCGAGTAGTCGGGTGACGAGGTGCCGCCGCCCGTGGTCCCGCCGGTGGTGGTGCCGCCGGTGGTGGTGCCGCCGGTCGTCGTCCCGCCGGTGGTCGTCCCACCGGTCGTCGTCCCGCCGGTGGTGGTGCCCCCGCCGTTGGTCTGGTAGACACCGAACCAGTCGACACTCATACCGGCGCCCGACGTGATGTCCGCCGAGGGCGAGGTACAGCCACAGACCTTGTTCGGGTACGAACCACCTATCGCCACATCGAAGATGGCGAAGAACCCGTGGTCGACGGCCGCCTGCCACGTACCGGTCGACACCTGGTTCTGACTGACCTGATAGGTCAGATTGCCGTCGAGGTAGAACCGCAGCTGCTCGGCGGCGGTGTTGGTACGGTCCACGATCACCGAGTACGTGTGGAACCCGGTCTGGCAGCCGCCGCACGCCTGCAGACCGCTGCTGATGCCGTCCGGGTCATGGCACTCGCCGGCCCAGACACCGCAGTGGAAGGTGGTCGAGTGCTGACTCAGCGCGTTGACGTCCTCCATGATGTCCAGCTCGCCGATGTTCGGCCAGTTGGTCGCACCCACCGGGCGGGCCGCGGCGCCCATCGCCCAGAACGCCGGCCAGTAACCCAGTCCGTGCGCCGGGTTGGGCTGCTGGATGGATGCGCTGATCTGCAGCTGACCGCCGGCCGGGGCCGCGAAGTCGGTGCGCTGGGTCTCGATCCGGCCGGAGGTCCAGTGCCCGCCGGCGTCCTTGATCGGCTTGATCACCAGGTGTCCCGCACCGTCCTGGTAGACGTTGGCCGTCGAATCGGTCGCCGTCTCCAGTTCACCGGTCCCCCAGTTCGCCGCCGCACCCGGATAGTTGTAGTTGGTACCGATGTCGTAGAGCCAGTTGGCCCTGTTGAGACCGCTGCCCGACGCGCCGCTGAAGTCGTCGCTGAAGACCGTGGTCCAGCCGGCCGGAGGAGCAGGCGCCGCGGCGGCCGAACCGCCCGACACGGACAGGCCCAGGGCGCCGGCGACCAGCAGGAGCAGGGCACTGAAGACAGTGAGCGGAACACGCCGCATACGGCGCGCGGCACTCGACGCGGATTCGGGCGGGACGTTTTTTCTCATGGGCGGTCATGGCCTTTCTGCAGAGCTACGAGACGTACGCGGGGTACGAGGGGTCCGGATGGATTCCGGGGCGGCGAGGTCAGCTGAAGGAATCGAGAAGGAGTGCTGCCTGCTGCGGGCTGCCGTCGTGGACCAGTGACTCGTGGTGGCCGACGTCGTCGAAGGCGAACGCGTACGCGTTACCGTCCGCAGTCTGCGCGTGGATGAAGCGCGCGTACTGGTCGGTCACCGCGTCCTGGTGGAAGTTCGCGGAACTCGCGTCGGGCTGACTGGGGTTGACCAGTAGCGTCGAGCGGTTGAACCCCGCGCACAGCGTGCGGGAGATCGGGCCCCGCACCAGGTCGTTGGGGGCGTCCAGGAGCTTGTAGCAGCCGAAGACACTGTCGGCGTCCGGCTTCTGGAAGCTGGTGACGACCGCCCCTGAGGTGTTGGTGAAGTTCATGACGTTCCCCGGCACCCGGCCGAAGTACTTCGTGTTCGGCTGGTCGGCGAAGGGCGTCACGGTCAGCGTCGAGGCCGCGTACTTCTGCCACACCCGGTTGATGTAGTCGTCGAGGACGCCGCTGGACAGCGCACCGGACTCGATGCCGTGCCCCGGCGCCGGCGCCCGCAGGACCGAACCGTCCGGCGCCGTCCGGATCAGCCCGCCCCAGCCGCCGGGCTGGCCCCGCAGCGCGTTGAGGACCGCGGTGTAACCGCCGGGCTTCAGATGGCCCGTGGTCTGGCCGGCCCCCGTGGTGGACTGCACCGCGACCGCGTACGGCGCGGAGAACATGTCGACCTGAGTGCTGTCGATCCACAGCCCGCTGTCGTTGAGCGTGTACTCCGACCAGTTGAACAGGATGTTGCGGTTCGGGTCGCTCGGGTTCTGCACCGCGGGCTGCACCAGCCCGCCGGTGGTCAACTGACCGGAACCGGTGGCGGTGACGCTCTGGGTGTAGTCGGACGGGCCGGCCGCCGCGCTCCCCGCGACGGCGGTGAGACCGAACAGTCCCGCGAGCACCAGGACGACGGCGGAGACGAGTGCGGTGGCGCCGCTGCTCCAGCGCCGTCGGGGCCGATCACGGCGCGGAAGTGGGGTTCTGCGCATCGGAAACTGGTATCCCTTCTTCTGTTCACGAAGCGAAAGGGAAGTACTGGTCCGGGCAGGTCGCGCTGACACCTCACAGCCGAAGGCAAGCGATCATCCCCGGGAATGCCTTCGAACCAACGATGTGAGAGCGCTCTCAACCAACAGGATCGTGTTGGATTCTTAGCGCACTACGTGTCCGCGTCAAGAAGTTGAACAAGATCCACTTAACGACCAGGACATATACCGGTGACGAAGGGCGCGTTCCCCCTCCCCTGCCGGAGGTTTGCGGTTTTCCTGGGGGGCGGCAAAACAAGCCACAGGGCTTGTTATTACTCAACCGCCTGCTCTGCCGCCCGTCGATCGCCCTACCGCCGTGCTTCCGTCGGCCGCTTTAGCGCCCGTGCTCCCGCCGGCCGAGCAGTGCGAGGGCCGCCTGGACGGTGCCGAGCAGCGTCTCCGCGTCGGCTCCGCCGCGCGACCGCAGGTTCACGCCGTAGGCGAGCAGCGCCAGCGTCTCAGCGGCGGCGTCCGGGGAAACCCCCGGGGCGAGCTGCCCCTGACGGCCGGCGATCTCAACTTCCGTGCGCAGCGCGTCCCGCAGCAGCCGGTGGTGTTCGTCCAGCAGGGCGCGGACCGCGGGATCGCCGCCCTCGGGGCCGATGTGGGCGTTGACGACCATGCAGCCCCAGCCCGCGTACTCACCGGAGCAGCGCGCCTCGATCAGGCCGGCGAAGAAGTCCCGCACGGCGGGCAGGCCCCGCCCGTCCTCCCCCAGCTCCCGGAACGCCGGCTGCGCGCGATGGAGCAGATAGCGGCGCAGGGCGGCGAGATAGAGCTCCCGCTTGTCACCGAAGGTGGTGTACAGACTGGACCGGCTGAGGCCCGTCGCGGTGGCGACGGCCTGGATCGACGCCTTGTCCGAGCCGTGCTGCCAGAACAGCCGCTCGACGCGCTCCAGCGCCGTGTCCGGATCGAAGTGCTTGATGTCGGGCATCGCTCGCCGCTCCCGAGTACTTGGAATGGTGATTCCAAGATAGCCCTTGACGCGCGAACCGACCCGCCATCATCCTGGAACGGTTGTTCCAGGATATGTTCCGACTCCCCGACACAGAGAGAGGACGGCGATCGTGAGCCTCCAGGACGAGCTGCGCGACCTGCGTGACCTGTACGAGAACGGGCCCCGGAAACTTCCCGCCGAGCTGCTCGAGATCATGGACCGGGGCGGATCCGAGCTCGCCGCGTCCGGCCTGGCCGAGCACGCCCTGGGCCCGGGTGCGCGGGCTCCGCGGTTCACCCTTCCGGCAGCCGACGGCGAGCAGATCGCGCTGGACGCCCTGCTCGCCGAAGGACCCGTGGTCCTCACCTTCTACCGCGGCGCGTGGTGCCCGTACTGCAACCTCGCCCTGCGCTCCCTGCAACGGCACCAGGACGCCGTCACCGCCCGCGGCGCCCGCCTGGTGGCCGTCTCGCCGCAGATCCCGGACGAGACCCTTTCCCTCACCGGGAAGGAGCAACTCACCTTCACCGTTCTCAGCGACCTCGGCTCCGACGTCGCCCAGCGGTTCGGCATCGCGTTCGACCTCTCCGACGAACTGGGCGAGGTGTACGACCGGTTCGGTTTCGAGCTCCAGCGGGTCAACGGCGGCCATGCCCGCACCCTGCCGCTGCCCGCCACCTACGTCATCGACCGCTCCGGCGTCATCCGCTGGGCCTTCGTCAGGTCCGACTACACCGTGCGCGCCGAACCCGCCGACATCCTGGCCGCACTCGACGCCCTGGACCCGCTCGGCTGAGGGCGCCCGCCCCGGGCGGTCGACCATGAGTGGCGGGGCCCGATGATCACCCATAGCTTCGAACCGGCGGGCGCACGCTCTTCACGGGCGAGGAATGCGGCCCGCCGTCGAACGTCCCTCGGATCCGTCGCCGAGCCCGGCGCTGTTACGGGAGGACCATCCTGGAGAGCGGGTTCCGGTCATGGCTGCGCGACGGTTTCATCAACTGGTGGGCACTGCTGTCGGCGTCGCCGCCGTAGGGCTGGCGGCAGCGCCGCCCGTACAGGCGGAGAGCGTACTTCTCGTCAGCAAGGGTCAGTCGATCCAAGAAGCGGTGGACCGGGCGAAACCCGGGGACACGGTCCTGGTGCTGCCGGGCACCTACCAGGAGAGCGTTCGGGTCACGGTCCCGCATCTCACGATCCGCGGGTCCGGCGACCGGACGGTGATCACTCCTCCGGCCGTACCGGGTGGCAACGCCTGCGCCGCGGGGGGTTACGGGATCTGCGTCACCGGAACGGCGGACCAGCCGGTCGCGGGTGTGAGCATCGAGTCGCTGGCGGTCTCCGGGTTCACGAAGCACGCGATCAACGCGTCCGACACCGACCGGTTGAGCGTGCGTTTCGTGCTCGCCCAGGACAACGGCCAGTACGGCATCAGCGTGGAGAAGTCGACCCGCGCCCGGCTGTCCATGAACCGGGCACGGAACAACGGGCAGGCCGGCATCTTCATGGCGAACCTGACCAGCGGAGAAGGCGGCGCCCTGGACACCGAGAGCGCGATGATCAGCGGCAACGACGTCTCCGCGAACCGGATCGGCGTCGTCGCACGGCGGGTCCGCAATCTGACGGTCGAGAACAACACGATGACCGGGAACTGCGGCGGTGTGTTCGTCGTGGGGGACGAGGGGACGCCGAGGGCCGGAGCCCTCAGCATCCGTCTCAACAAGGTGGTGGCGAACAACAAGTTCTGCCCGGCGAACAGCCGGCTGCCGGTCATCCAGGGCTCCGGAATCGTCCTGACCGGCGTGGAGAACACGACCGTGGAGCTGAACAGGATCACCGACAACGTCGGGACCTCGCCGCTGTCCGGCGGCGTCGTGCTGTTCCCGAGCTTCACGGGCGGTCCCAACTCGGGGAACACCGTCAAGGACAACACGGCGCTCCGCAACGGTCCGGCCGATCTGTCCGACCGGGACACCGGCCTCGGCAACACCTTCAACGGAAACCACTGTCTGGTCTCAGCACCGGCGGGCCGCTGCTGACCGAGTGGTCCGCCGCGCCGCGTCCGACACCCTTCCGATCCCCAGGAGAGGCAGCCACATGACGACCACACCTTCCACCGCACCCGTCCCGACGGCACCCGCGTCCGCCATCACCCCGCACGCCGGCATGCGCCTGCGGGAACTCGTGTTCGGCGCTGCCTGCGCCGCGGCCGTCCGCGCCGCGGCCCGGCTGAGGGTCGCGGACGCCCTGGGCGACACCCCCACGACGGTCGAGGAACTGGCCCAGGAGGTCAACGCGGAGCCCAAGCCGCTGCGCCGGCTGCTCCGCGCGCTGTCGTGCTACGGGCTGTTCGCGGAGACGGAGGACGGGCGCTTCACGCACACCGAGATGTCGCGGCTGCTGCGCGAGGACTCCCCCGACAGCCTCCGGTACATCTCGCTGTGGTGCACGGAGCCGTGGACCTGGGACGCGTGGCCGCTGCTCGACGACGCGGTCCGGTCCGGCAAGGACGTCTTCCCCGAGCTGTACGGCAAGAACTTCTTCGACTACCTGCACACCGACGCGAGCGAGTCGGCCGTGGTGTTCGACCGGGCGATGTCGTCGTCCAGCCGGCAGTCCGCCGAGGACCTCGCCGAGTTCGTCGACCTCACCGGGGTGTCGAGCGTCGCGGACATCGGCGGCGGCCAGGGGCTGGCGCTCGCCTGTCTGCTGGAGAAGAACCCGGAGCTGAGCGGGACCCTGCTCGACCTCCCCAAGGTGATCGCGAACGCGGACCCGCGGCTGCGGGACGGCGGGCCGCTGGCCGGGCGGGTCCGGCTCGTCCCGGGCGACTGCCGCAACGAGATCCCCGTCCAGGCGGACCTGTACATCATCAAGAACATCCTGGAGTGGGACGACGCCAGCACCCGCGCCACGCTGGCCAACATCGTCAGGGCCGCGCGCCCCGGCGCCCGGGTGCTGGTCGTCGAGAACCTGGTCGACGACAGCCCGTCGATGCGGTTCACCACCGCCATGGACCTGCTGCTGCTCCTGAACGTCGGGGGCGCGAAGCACTCCAAGGTCAGCATGGCCGCCCTGATGGAGGAGGCCGGGCTTTCGGTCGGCGAGATCCGCCCGGTCAACCCCTACCTGCACGCGTTCGAGGCCGTCGTCCCCGTCTAAGGGGTCGTCACCGTCACGACGCACTGTGCGCCACGCTCCTCAGGGAACGTGGCGCACAGTGCGTCGTACGGTCCGGTCCGGTCAGCCGACCGGGGCGGACTCCTTGCTCGGGTCGCCGTCCCGGCCGGCCTCCTCGGCGGTCATCGCGCCGACCAGCCCGGTGGTGTGCAGCGCCGCCTGGAACAGCGGGTGGGCCAGCGTCCTGCGCAGGAAGCCGAGCGTGGTGTGCACACCGGGTCCGCTCACCCGGAACTCGCTGAGCGCGCGGTCCATCCTGGCCAGGGCCTGCTCGCGGTCCGGCGCCCACACGGCCGCCTTCGCCAGCAGCGAGTCGTAGTCGGGCCCGACCAGCCAGCCCGGGTAGGCGTGCGTGTCGACCCGTACGAACGGGCCGCCGGGCGGCACGAACTCGGAGAGCAGCCCGGGGGTGGGCGAGAACCCGTTGTCGGGGTTCTCGGCGTTGACGCGGCACTCGACGGCCACGCCGCGCAGGGTGATGTCGCTCTGCCGGAACGACAGGGGCAGTCCTGCGGCCACCGAGATCTGTTCGCGGACGATGTCGATCCCGGTGACCAGTTCGGTGACCGGGTGCTCCACCTGGAGACGGCAGTTGATCTCCATCAGATAGAACCGGTCGTCCGGTGTCACGACGAACTCGAACGTGCCGGCCCCGACGAAACCCACCGCCGTGGCCCCGTGGACGGCGGCCGCCAGCATCGCCTCGCGGAGCTCCTGCGGCAGCCCGGTGGCCGGCGCCTCCTCGATGAGCTTCTGGTGCCGGCGCTGCACCGAGCAGTCGCGCTCGCCGAGGTGGACGGTGTTGCCGTGCCGGTCGCACAGCACCTGGACCTCGATGTGGCGGGCGTCGTCGACGAACCGTTCGAGATAGAGCCGGTCGTCGCCGAAGACCGCCCGGGCGTGGGCGCGGGTCTCGTTGTAGGCGAGGCGGAGGTCGTCGGCGGAGCGGACCACGGCCATCCCGCGGCCGCCACCGCCCGCGACGGCCTTGAGGATCACCGGGTAACCGACCTGCCGGGCGAGCTCCTTGGCCTCGGCGGGCGAGGTCAGCGCGTCCATGCTGCCGGGCAGCACCGGCAGGCCGGCCTGCGCCATCAGGGAGCGGGCCGCGGCCTTGTCGCCGAGCTGCTGCATGACCTGCGGGGGCGGCCCGATGAAGACGATGTCGTGCGCTTCGCAGATCTCGGCGAAGTCGGGGTCCTCGGAGAGGAAGCCGTACCCGGGGTGGATGGCCTGCGCACCGGTCTGCAGCGCCGCCTCGATGACGGCGGGAACGCTGAGGTAGCTGCCCTTGGCGGGCGGCGCGCCGATGTGCACGGCCTCGTCCGCGAACCGCACGACCGCGGAGTCGCGGTCCGCGGTGGAGTACACCGCGACCGTACGGATGCCCATTTCGCGGCAGGTGCGGGCCACCCGCAGGGCGATCTCCCCGCGGTTGGCGATCAGGACGGTGGAGAACACGGGCGTCACCTCGACGGCCCGGAGACGGCCGCCGGCTCACGGCCCGCGCCCATGTCCGCACCCGCACCCGTACCCGCTTCCGCACCTACCGGTTCCAGGGCGATGAGTTGCTGATCGAACTCCACCGGCTGCCCGTTCGGCGCGAGCACCTCGGTCACCCGGCCGCCGACCTCCGCCGTGATGGTGCTCATCAGCTTCATGGCCTCCAGGACGCCGACCGGCTGACCCGGTGTGACCACATCGCCGACGCCCACGTACGGCGGCGCGTCCGGAGAGCTCGCGTGGTAGAACGTGCCGACCATGGGCGCCCGGACGTAGTCCAGCGCCTCGCCGTCCCCGGCGGGCGCGGCGCCGGATTCCGGGGCGGCGAGCTGAGCGCCGGCGGCCGGCGCCGGACGGCTCAGGGCCGCCGGGTCCGGCCACTCGACCTCGACGGTGATCTGGCCGTCCTGCATCCGGATGCGGGACGGCGGATGGGCGGTGGTCGCGCTCAGCCGCACGACACTGCGGCACACGGCGTCGAGCACCGCTCCGGCCGGCAGGGCGGAGTCCGGTGCGGGCGGTACGGGCGGTGCGCCCGGCGCGTGGTCGTCGGCCGGGGGGTTCGATTCGCTGCTGTTCCGCTGCTCGTGGTCCGGCTTCACAGCGCACCTCTTTCCACGCTCAGGTTGTGTGCGGTGCCGAAGCGGTGGAATCGGCTGCTGCGGTCGCGCAGCAGGCGCTCCGGCTCCCAGGGGTCCAGTTCGTTCAGCGCCGCGGTCAGCGCCGCGCCCAGCAGGGTGGCGGACCGCGGGTGGTCGGTGTGCGCACCGCCGGGCGGCTCCGGCACGACGCCGTCGACGATGCCGAGTTCGAGCAACTGCCGGGCGTCGACGCGCAGGGCCTCGGCGGCGGTCGGCGCCGCCGCGGCGTCCTTCCAGAGGATGGCGGCGCAGCCCTCCGGGCTGATCACCGAGTAGATGCCGTTGGCGCTGATGAGCACCCGGTCCGCGACAGCCAGCGCCAGCGCGCCGCCGCTGCCGCCCTCGCCGGTGACGACGGCCACGATCGGCACCGGCAGCCGGGCCATCAGCCGCAGGTTCGCCGCGATGGCGCCGGCCTGTCCGGTGCGTTCCGCGTCGGGGCCCGGGTTGGCGCCGGGGGTGTCGATCAGTGTGATGACGGGCAGTCCGAGCTTCGCGGCCATCCGCATCAGCCGGGCCGCCTTGCGGTACCCGCCCGGGTTCGGCATCCCGAACTTGCGGCGCTTGCGCTCCACGAGTCCGGTGCCGCCTTTCTGATGGCCGATCAGCATGACGGGCCGGCCGTTCAGCAGCCCCGGGCCGCCGACCACCGCCGCGCAGTCCTCCGCGATGCGGTCGCCGTGCAGCTCGTGGAAGCCGTCCAGCAGATGGGCGGCGTAGTCCAGCGTCGTGGGGCGGTCCGGGTGGCGGGCGAGTTGCACCGTGGCCCATGAGTCGCCGCCGGTCAGTTCCTCCGGCCGGCGCAGGATGGCTCCGCTGCCGGTGGCTGTGGCGGCGGGAGCCGCGCTCACCGGCGCGTCCGGTTCCGGGTCCGCGGCAGGTTCCGGGTCCGCGGCCGGTTGCAGCGCGAGGAGCTGGCCGAGCGTCGCCCGCAGTGCGGCCCGCGGCACGACGTCGTCGACCAGCCCGTGGCTCAGCAGGAACTCCGCGGTCTGGAAGCCCTCCGGGAGCGTCTCGCCGGTGGTGTGTTCGATCACCCGCGGCCCGGCGAAGCCCAGCCGCGCACCGGGCTCGGCGATGATCACGTCGGCGAGGGTCGCGAACGAGGCGGCCACGCCGCCGTAGGTCGGGTCGGTGATGAGCGAGACGACCAGGATCCCGGCCTCGTCCAGCTCGGCCAGGGCGTTGGTGGTCTTCGCCATCTGCATCAACGACAGCACGCCCTCCTGCATCCGCGCGCCGCCGGAGGCGGTGACGAGCAGCAGGGGGACGCGCATCCGCAGACTGGTGTGCGCCGCGGCCGTGATCAGCGCGCCCTCGCCGCAGCCGAGGCTGCCGCCGAGAAAGCCGAAGTCCATGGCGGCGACCACCACCGGCCGGCCCTCGATGGTGCCGCGGGCGCAGAGCACCGCCGTCCGCTGTCCGGTCGCCGCCCGCGCGTCCACCAGCCGGTCGACGTACGGGCGGGTGTCGGAGAAGCCCAGCGGGTCCGGTACGCACTCGACCGGGTCCAGCGGTACCGCGGTACCGGCGTCGAGCAGGTGCTCCAGCCGTTGCCGTGCGGTGAGCCGGGTGTGGGAACCGCAGTCGGGGCACACCTTGAGTGCCCGGGTGAAGCGTTTGGCGTAGATCAGCGTGACGCAGCTGTCGCACCGCACCCACGCCGGGGGCTCGGCGTTGTGGGGAATCTCGACCTCGACCATGGAGGTGGTGTCCTTCCGGCCTGCCGTGCAGGGCTCGAACGTCCGGGCGACGCAACGCAACGCGACGGGCCTGGGGCCGGAATCCGGCCCCAGGCCGCTCCGCCCTAATCGGCGTCGCTGCGCTCCCAGCGGTAGAACTCGCGGGCCATCGCGTCCTTCGGCTCGCGCCAGGTGGCCGGGTCGTACGCCTGGACGTGCG
This sequence comes from Streptomyces sp. RKAG293, assembly GCF_023701745.1. Lineage (NCBI taxonomy): Bacteria > Bacillati > Actinomycetota > Actinomycetes > Kitasatosporales > Streptomycetaceae > Streptomyces > Streptomyces sp. RKAG293. The sequence goes on from NZ_JAJOZB010000001.1 coordinate 1,627,928, forward strand.
CGGCGAGGCGGTCGCTGACGTCCCGGAACTCCGGATGGCCCTTGAACCGGGCCACTTCGGGGCCGGGCGGCCGGTCCGCCTCGATCAGGTGCAGGTACAGGTCGCCGAACTGGAACAGGCTGCGCCCGGTCACACCGATGAGGCGCGGCAGCTCCCCGCGGTCGGAGGAGGCGAAGGCCTCGGCGATGTCGGGGGCGGCGTCGGTCCTCATACGGGCGACGATGAGCGAACGGTGCATCGGGGTGGTCCCTTCGGGTCGGAGCGGGGTCGGTCAGACGACCCGGGCGTGCTGCTCGACCTGCTCGCGGATGCGTTCCATCTGGATCAGCGAGTTGCGGTTGATGTGGTCGGTCATGCCCGCGTCGTCGACCGGCGCGGTGGGCTTCATCGCGAAGTCCTGCAGCCAGCGCATGGACGTGCCGTCCGGCACCTCCCGGTACTCCCAGCGGATGTTCATGTGCTCGAAGGGACCGGTCTCCACCCGGCGGGCCCGCACGGTGAACGTCTTCGGGTCGGCTTCCCGCTCCGAGACCCAGCTCCAGACCGTGCCGTTCTCGTCGGGGTGCATCGTCAGCCGGAAGGTGACGGTGTCGCCCTGGCGCTCGAGCACGTCGACGGACGCGTACTCGCTGAACAGCTGCGGCCAGCGTTCGAGGTCGTTGGTGAGCTCCCAGGTGAGGTCCAGGGGCGCGTTGATGACGATCTCGTTGTCGGTGTGTCCGGTCATGTCAGGCTCCGAGGGTGAGTTGGGCGTTGACGCTCTGCAGGAAGGAGTGCGGGGTCTTGCACGAGTCGGCTTCGTCGCCGATCTGCCGGCCGTAGCGGTTCTCCAGCTCGGAGACGATGCCGAGCAGGCCGAGGGAGTCGAGGTTGAACTCCTCGAAGGTCGCCTCGGGCCGGTTCTCCATCTCGCCCGGGTCGACGGACAGGCCGGCGCGGCCCCTCATCAGGGACGCGAGCTCATCGAACGTGACAGGTCCGTTCATCACTGGTTTCTCCTTGGCTCGGGGGAAAAGCTCCGGGGAACAGCGGTCGGGGGACACGGGAACGGCGGCCGGTGCGCGCCGTTCCCGTCAGCGCCGGTCGTCGGGAACGCGGCGCAGCACCAGGGCCGAGTTGCAGCCCATCAGGCCCCGGCTCAGGACGAGGGCCGTGCGCAGGTCGGCGGCGCGGGCCTCGCCGGTGACGAGGTCGAGGTCGTGGCGGACCTCGGTGATGTTGGGGGTGGGGGGCACCACGCCGTGCTCCAGGGCGAGTACCGCGGTGGCGACGTCCAGTGCCGAGGCCGCCGAGTAGGCCCGGCCGAAGCCGGTCTTCGGGGCGGTGACGGGGACGTTCGCGGCGTGCGGGCCGAGGGCGTCGGCGATCGCCAGCGCCTCGGCCTGGTCGGCCGCGGGCACCCCGAGGGCGTCGGCGAAGACCACGTCGATGTCCTCGGCGGAGCAGCCCGCCTCGTCCAGTGCGCCCTGGATCGCCCGCGCCAGCCCCGGCCGGGAGTGCTCCCAGCCCGCGGTGCCGGTGAACGTGGCGGCGTGTCCCGCGACCACGGCCCGGACCGGGGCGCCGCGGCGGCGCGCCGCGGCCTCCTCCTCGACCACGAACATCGCGCCGCCTTCCGCGGGCGAGAATCCGCAGGCGTCGTCGGTGAACGGCAGATAGGCCCGGTGCGGGTCCCCGGCGAGACTGAGCTCGGGGTAGCCGAGCTGGCAGACGACCGAGTAGGGGGCCAGCGGCGCCTCGGTGGCGCCGACGACGACGGCGTCGGTACCCCGCCGGATCGTGCGGCAGGCGTGCCCGAACGCGTCGAGGCCACCGGCCTCGTCGTTGGCGAGCACTCCGCAGGGTCCCTGGAAGCCGCCCCGGATGGAGATCTGGCCGGTGCTCGCGGCGTAGAACCAGGCGATGGACTGGTACGGCCCGACGAAGTTCGGGCCCTGGCCCCACAACTGCTGCAGTTCGCCCTGGCCGAACTCGCCGCCGCCGGAGCCGGCCGCGGTCACCACGCCGATGGCGAACGGCGACCGCGGATCGTGCTCCAGCTGGGCGTCGCTGAGGGCGAGATCGGCCGCTGCCATCGCGAAGTGCGTGAAGCGGTCGGTCTGGACCAGGTAGCGGCCTTCGACCAGGAGGGCCGGGTCGAACCCGGCGACCTCTCCGGCGACCCGCAGCGGCAGCTCGGTGCAGCCCTCGCGGGTGACCGGGCCGAGCACGGACACGCCCTGCTGGACGGCCTTCCAGAAGGCGTCGGTCCCGACGCCGTTCGGCGCGATGACGCCGAGGCCGGTCACCACGGTCTGCCGGCCGGCGGTGCTCCGATCCGGTGACGTTCTTTTCATGACGGGCTCCTCTCCGCGTGCCCGAGCACCACGGCGGACTGGAAGCCGCCGAAGCCGCTGCCGACCGACAGCACGGACCGCAGCGGTGCGGTGCGCGCGGTCCGCGGCACGTAGTCGAGATCGCAGTCGGGGTCGGGGGTGTCGTAGTTCGCGGTCGGCGGCACCACCCCGTGGGTCAGCGCCAGGGCGCAGGCGGCGAGTTCGATCGCCCCGATCGCGCCGAGCGAGTGCCCGACCATCGACTTGATCGAGCTCATCGGTACGGTGTGCGCGTGCGCGCCCAGGGAGCGCTTCACGGCCGCCGTCTCGTGCCGGTCGTTCTGCACGGTGCCCGAGCCGTGCGCGTTGACGTAGTCGATCTCGGTCCGGTCGATACGGGCCTGGTCCAGCGCCTGGTCGATGGCGTGGGACATCTCCAGGCCCTCGGTGGTGAGACCGGTCATGTGGTAGGCGTTGCCGAACGTGGCGAAGCCGCGCAGCTCGCAGTAGATCCGGGCGCCGCGCTTCCGCGCGTGCTCCCATTCCTCCAGGAGCAGTACGGCCGCGCCCTCGCCCAGCACGAATCCGTCGCGTTCCGCGTCGAAGGGACGGGAGGCGTGGGCGGGGTCGTCGTTGCGGGTGGAGGTCGCCTTGATCGCGTCGAAGCAGGCCACCGTGATCGGGGAGATCGGTGAGTCCGCGGCCCCGGCGACGATCACGTCGGCCTTGCCGTCCTGGATGGCGTGGAAGGCATGGCCGACCGCGTCCAGCCCTGACGTGCAGCCCGTCGAGACCGTCTGGACCGGGCCCTTCGCGCCGAGGTCCTCGGCCACTTCCGAGGCGAGTGCGCTCGGCGAGAAGGCCCGGTGCAGATGCGGTCCCGCACGGTCGGGCCGTACGTCCCAGCGACCGCCCGAGTCGCTGACCTTCACGTAGTCGTGTTCGAGGCGGGTGGTACCGCCGACGGCCGATCCGAGGGAGGCCCCGACCCGCCAGGGGTCCTGGGCCTCCATGTCGAGCCCCGAGTCCCGGGCCGCTTCGCGGGCGGCGACCAGCGCGAACTGGACGTACCGGTCGGCGCGCTTCTCGAGGTCCGGGCCGAGACCGCAGGCGGCGGCATCGAAGTCGACCTCCGCGGCGATCCTGGAGCGGAAGCCCTCGGGGTCGAACAGCGTGATGCCCCGGGTCGCGGTGCGCCCGGCGGTGAGCAGGTCCCAGAAGGCAGGCACCCCCACACCGCCGGGGGCGACCACGCCCAGTCCGGTGACCGCCACCCGCCGGGTCACGTCCTCGCCCCCGCGGGGTCGGGGGGAGCCATCGTTCCGGCCTGGACGTGCTCGGTCTCCTCGGTGTCCACATGGCCCATTTCCGGCCGGGGCGCGAGCGGCCCCAGGTGGAAGACCATCCGGGCCTCTTCGGTGCCCACGTTGCGGAACCGGTGCCGGACGTCGAGCGGAACCAGCAGCCCCTGGTCGGGGCGCAGCGAGTGGCTGACGCCGTCCAGGTCCACTTCGAGCGAGCCCGAGACGACGTAGACGAACTCCTCGGAGTACGGGTGGTAGTGCTCCGCGATCTGCTCACCGGGCTGGATGATCGCCAGCCCCATGAAGCCGCTCGTGGCGCCCACGGACGTCGGGGTGAGGACGGCGCGGATGTCGCCGCCACGCCGGGTGTTGGGGCTGGTGTCGTCGAGGTGGACGATACGTGCCTGCTGAGGTGTCATGGCCGCTCCTTGGTCGGTGCCGTCCGGTTGCGGAGCCGGACGTGCTGGGGGTTTCAGGCGGCCTGCGCCCGGCGGTCGGTGATGAGGTCCATCGCCGGCACTCCGTACGAGAGTTCACCGGCGGCGGACGGGTCGTGGTGCTTGCCGAGGTCGAGCAGCCGGTTCAGCTCCTCGGGCACGACGTCCGCGAGCTCGCCGGCCGGCGAGCGCCGCTGCTGCTCCGCCAGGTCGACGACGCGGACGAGGACGTCGTCGCGGTGGAAGACCGTGCTGCCCACGAGCCGCTGCCCGGGGTCCGCGGCGGCGGCCGCGTCCAGCTCGGCGAGCAGGCGGGCCGCCTCCTCGCCACGGCCGGGCTTGACCGGGTAGAAGTACGCCCGGCGGGTGACGCCGTCGTCCGGAGCGGCTTCCGCGCCGGTGACGTGCTCGACCGCGGGGAGCGCCGCGCGGGCGAAGAAGGCGCGGGCGGACGACCCGTCGGTGAGGTCCCGGGCCTCCTCCAGATACGGGTTGATCGCTTCTTCGACGGCCCTGACCTCGGGCTGGGCGGCGACGTGCCGCAGCGCGTTGCCCAGGTCGCCCGTCACCTCGACGGCCCGCACGACGCGGTTGCCGTGCATGAAGAGCGAGGTGCGGCGCAGCTGCGTGGTGTCGTCGACGCGTGCCTGCGGCGAGCGGTAGCCGGCCAGGATCTTGGCCACGGCCGGCTCGCTGCCGGGCTTCACGGTGAAGGTGATCGCGTGGCGGACGACGCCGCCCGAGCACAACGGCGGTGCCGGCAGCGGGTCGGTGCCGGCGGCGCGCGGGGCGGCGGTCTTCCCCTTGGCCGGGCCGGGCCGGGCCGCACGCCGCTCCGGGCGGGCGGGGGCGTCCAGCGGGTCGGGGGTCTCCCGGGCGATCACGAAGCGCAGGGACGTGGTGTCCCGGACGCAGCCGTGCAGCGGTTCGACCATCTTGCGGTGGGCCGCGCTCTCCACCCAGGCCAGGAAGGGCTCGCTGCCCTCCCATTCGCTGGTGATGAGCCATTGGGACGAATTTCCGAGCGACTGGCAGAGCTGGTCGCTGACGTGGCCCGGTACTCCGGCCACCTGGTGCCTGATCTCCTCGTACGCCTCCAGGAAGCGTTCCTGTCGGCCGTCGAGGACATCCAGCAGGAGTACGACGCGCAGTCGCGTGGTCTCCAGGGTGGGATCCGCTATGCGCCGGTCGTCCAGAGTCGTCACCGTGATCGTTCCTCTCTGTCGGGGGACGGGCGTACCGCCCGCCACGGAATGCGGCTTCGATGACGGGTCGGGAAAACTCCGACACCCCTGCCGACTGCCGCAGGCCTTGCCCTCTGCATATGCACCAGGCGTGCTCGGCTACGGCCGATGCTCACATAACGGCATGAATCGCGCACGGTACGTGAGGCGGGCGAGTGACTTCCCGGTCAACAGGCTCCCGACAGGGAAAGGAGGAACGCAGCCGAACGGCCGTCACCAACCCGTGGCGGACCGGCTCCGCACAACCCTCTCTGGAGACCTCATGACGTCGAAGATCGACGATCGCGTGCCCGTCCTGATCGTTGGTGGCTCCCTGGTGGGGCTGTCCGCCTCGCTGTTCCTGGGCCGGCTCGGCATCGAGCACGTGCTCGTGGAACGGCACGCCCAGACCTCGCACCACCCCCGCGGCCGGGGCAACAACGTCCGCACGATGGAACTGTTCCGGGCGGCGGGGGTGGAACCGCTGATCCGCGAGGCCGCCTCCGTGCTGGCGGAGAACCACGGCATCCTGCAGGCCGACACACTGACCGGCTCGGAGCAGGAGTGGCTGTTCAAGCAGATCGACCCCGGCGGGGCGCTCGCCAAGTTCAGCCCGTCGGGCTGGTGCCTGTGCAGCCAGAACGACCTGGAGCCGGTGCTGCTGCGCAGCGCCCGCGACCTCGGCGGCGACATCCGCTTCGGCACCGAGCTGATCTCCGCCGAGCAGGACGCCGAAGGAGTGACGGCGGTGGTCCGATCCCGTGAGACGGGTGAGGACCGGACGATCCGGGCGGACTACCTCGTCGCCGCGGACGGGCCGCGCAGCCCGGTGCGCGAGCGGCTCGGCATCGGGATGACCGGGGCCGGCGACCTGTTCCACAACGTGAGCATCACGTTCAAGGCCAAGCGGCTTGCCGACGCGGTCGGCGACCGGCGCTTCATCGTCTGCTACCTGACGAACCCCGAGAGCCCCGGCGCGCTGCTGCCCGTCGACAACGACGAGAACTGGGTGTTCCACGCGCCTTGGCGCCCGGACGACGGCGAGACGCTGGAGGACTTCACCGACCAGCGGTGCGAGGCGCTGATCCGCACCGCGGTCGGCGTGCCCGACCTCGAGGTGGAGGTCACCGGGAAGGCGCCGTGGCATGCCGCCGAGCGGGTGGCCGAGCGCTACGGCACCGGCCGGATCTTCCTGGCCGGCGACTCGGCGCACGAGATGTCCCCGACCGGGGCGTTCGGCTCCAACACCGGCATCCAGGACGCGCACAACCTCGCCTGGAAGCTCGCCGCGGTGCTGCGCGGCTGGGCGGGCCCCGGGCTGCTGGAGACGTACGACGCCGAGCGGCGGCCGGTGGCGCTGGCCACCGGAGCGCGCGCCTCGACCCGTTCCGCCGAACACCGCCACCCGGGTTACGACGTCAGCCCCGGCGCCGGCCGGAAGCCCGGGATGCTCGCGGTGGTGCTGGGCTACCGCTACCTCGACGGCGCGGTCGTGGGCGCCCCGCAGGACCAGCCGGCCGTCCCTGAGGAGTTCCGTCCGCTGGCCCAGCCGGGCGGCCGGGCCCCGCACATGTGGCTGAACCAGGAGGGCCGCCGGCTCTCCACCCTCGACCTGTACGAGCGGACCCCGGTACTGCTCAGCGGTCCCGACGGCGGCGCCTGGCACCAGGCCGGCCTGAGCATCGCCGGGCGCACCGGCATCCCGCTGGCCTGCTACCAGGTGGGCCCGGACGAGAACCACGACCTCGTTCCCGAAGAGGGCGCCGACTGGGCGCAGTTGCACGGGGCGGAGAACGACGGAGCGGTCCTGGTCCGCCCCGACGGGTTCATCGCGTGGCGGTCGCGGACCGCGGACGCGAACGCGGAGCGGACCCTGCAGGACGTGCTGGAGAAGGTACTGGGCGGCGTTCCCGGCAACGGATGACGGCTGTCACCGGAGCAGGCCGCGCGGACGCCGCGCGGCCCGCTCCGCCGTGTCACGCCCTGTGGCGCCGCATTTCCGCGCGGTCCGGGGTGCATTCCGGCCTGCGGTCCGGGGTGCGGTCCGGGGTGCGGTCCGGGGTGCGGTCCGGGGTGCGGTCCGGGGTGCTGATGCCCCGTCGGGGTGAGACACCGTCAGCCCGGTCGGGCACCGCTCCCCCACGGCCGGCACCACCCGAAGAGAGCACTCCGTCACCCGTTGTGCTCTCTCCGGTGGCACAACCTCGGCATATGACTGACGGTGATGACGTCGCTACTGCGCTTCCTATGGCTGATGCCCTGTCAGCCAGCGCACGTCGCGGCGGAAGGAACCTTCCCATGCGCACTGCTCGCACCCTGCTGGCCGGAGCAACCCTCTCCGCTGTCCTCGCCATCGCCGCTCCCTCCGCCCACGCCGCCACGGGTGCCCACAACGCATACGACCCGAGCGGCTCCTCCAGCTCCAGCGACAGCTGGTCCCCCTCCGAGGAGGGCACCAAGTCCGAGCAGGGCACCAAGTCCGAGGACGGCTGGAAGGGCCAGGAGGCCAAGAAGGGCGCCAAGTCCGAGGAAGGGTGGAAGGGCGAGGAGGCCAAGAAGCCGCACGGTGGCATGCACACCGGCGGTGGCGGCATGGCCCTGTCGGGCGGCGGCCTGGCCGCCGGTTCCGTTCTGCTGCTCGGTGGCCTCGGCGCCGGCGCCTTCGTCCTGCGCCGCCGCAACGCCTCCGCCGGCGCCGGCCTCGCGGCCTGATCCGACGCACGCTCCGCACCACGCTGTTCCGTCGTTGCCACCGTCGTCCCACGATGACGGTGGCAGCGCCGGTTCCGGGCCCGGCCCGGTGCCCCGCACGCGGGCAGCAGAACCACGAGCCACAGAACAGAGCTGACGAAAGGCATCACCGAATGGCCCAGCAGCCCACACAGCACAGCGCCCGCGCGGCGGAGAACGCACCGGGCGGCGACGTCTCCTCGCGAGTCCTGGGCTGGGCCACCGGCGCGGCCCTGCTCGGCGCGTTCCTCATCTACAACTCCGTCGACGCTTCCGAGGCAGCGCCGTCCCCGGCCGCCGCCGTGGCGCAGGCCACGGCACACGCGGCGGCCCCGCCGCCCGTCAGCGCCGCCCCCGGACTGCCCGCCTCGCGCCCCACCCTGCTGACGATTCCCGCCATCGGCGTGAGCGCCCCCTTCACCCCGCTGCACATCGGCACGTCGGGCAAGCTGGATCCCCCGCCGTCGGACAACAACAACCTCGCGGGCTGGTACGCGGAAGGCCCCACGCCCGGCGAACGCGGCAATTCCATCGTCGCCGGCCATGTCGACACCAAGACCGGCCCCGCGGTGTTCTTCCTGCTCAGCATGGTCAAGCCGGGCAGCACCGCCGAGATCACCCGCGCCGACGGCGTCATCGCGACGTTCAAGGTCGACTCCGTCGAGACCTTCTCCAAGAACAACTTCCCCGACCAGCGCGTCTACGCCGACACCCCCAACGCCCAGCTGCGCATCATCACCTGCGGCGGCGCGTACGACCACTCGAAGAAGGACTACAAGGACAACGTCGTCGTCTTCGCCCACCTGGAATCCTCCCGCCGGGGCTGACCGCCCGCGCGGCACACACCCGGGGCAGGGCCGGGGGCGGTCACGGTATCGTCCCCCTGCGGGTCCATGAACCGGACACCGGCCCCGCGGTGTTGCCGCTGGTCCTTCACACCCGGTGGTTCCGTCGCGTCGAAACCACCGGAAGAGGGACGAGGTTCCAGAGATGACCGTCTACGAATCGGTCACGGACGCGATCGGCGGGACGCCGCTGTTCCGGCTGGCGCGGCTGGGCGAGGGCATCGTGACTCCGGTCTACGCGAAGGCGGAGTTCCTCAGCATCGGCGGCAGCGTCAAGGACCGCGCCGCGCTGTCGATGGTGCGGGAGGCCGAGCGTACGGGTGAGCTCCGGCCGGGCGGCACGATCGTCGAGGCGACATCGGGCAACACCGGCATCGGGCTGGCCATCGTCGGACGGCAGCGCGGCTACCGGGTCGTGATCGGGGTGTCCGAGCGGGCCGCCCAGGAGAAGAGCGACATCCTGCGCGCTTACGGCGCCGAGGTCGTGCTCGCCCCGACCGCGCTCTCCAAGGACCACCCGGACCACCTCTTCCATGTGGTGCGCCGGCTCGCGGAGGAGATCCCCGGCGCCTGGCTGGCGAACCAGTACGACAACCCGGCCAACCCGGACGCCCATGTGGTGACCACCGGGCCGGAGATCTGGGAACAGACCGGCGGGCGGGTCACGCACTTCGTGGCGGGCGTCGGCACCGGCGGCACCATCAGCGGCACCGGCGCCTTCCTGAAGAAGGCCTCCGGCGGAGGGGTCACCGTCGTCGGCGCGGATCCGGAGGCGTCGGTGTACGGCGGCGGCGACGGCAGCGCCTACTTCGTGGAGAGCATCGGCCACTTCGTCCATCCGGAGACCTCGGAGGACGTGTGGCCCGAGTCGTACCACCGGAGCGTGGTCGACACGTTCGAACGGGTGCCGGACCGGGAGTCGTTGCTGACGGCGCGGCGGATGGCCCGCGAAGAAGGGCTGCTGGTGGGCCCGTCCTCGGGGACTGCGGTGGCCGCGGCGCTGCGGGTGGCACGGCGGCTGGGCCCCGACGACCTGGTCGTCGTCCTGCTGCCCGACTCGGGCCGCTCCTATCTGTCCTCGGCGCTCAGCGACGACTGGCTGCGGCAGCGCGGCTTCCTGGAGGAGCCGCGGCACGGCGACGACACCGAACCGACGGTGCGCACGGTCCTGGGCGACGCCCCGGGCCCCGGCGGGAGGCCGGTCACCGTTGCCTCCACCGACTCGCTGGGCGAGGCGCTGGCCGTGCTGCGCGCCGCGCGGGCCGACGTCGCACCCGTCGTGCTCGCCCGTGCCGACCGGCCGTTCGGCATCAGCGCCGGCGAGATCATCGGCTCCGCGGAAGCGGCCGGGCTGCAGGCCGTACTCGACTCGGGGGCGGGTCCGGAGGAGCCGCTGCGCGACCACCTCGCCCCGGCGCTGCCCCTCGTCGGTCTCGGCCAGCCGCTCTCCACTGCGCTCGCCTGCCTCGACACTCCCGCCCGCCGCCACGACGCCGCCGTCGTCCTGCTCGACGGGCGGGCGGTCGGCCTGGTCGGCCGGAAGGCGCTGGAAGGCTGAGCGGTCGCCGGGCCGCGGCGTGGCGGACCGGCGGAATCGGGCCGTCGCGGCGGATGTGCCAGGCCGTTACCACCACTGGCATGGCGTTTGCGATGCGTGCCGGAACGGGTGCGCGGAGTGTGGCTACAGTGAAGGGACACGACCGGCCAAGCCCGACATTCCACTCACTTTGCGAGGCGCACCTTCATGAGTCTGAGCATCCGCAACCAGATTCCCGGCACCGTCACCGACGTCACCGCCGGTGAGGTCATGGCGACCGTCAAGGTCCGTCTGGACGGCGGCCAGAACATCACCGCGGCCATCACGCTGGAAGCCGTCAAGGAGCTGGGGATCGCCGAGGGCACCGCCGTCCGCACCCTGGTGAAGTCGACGGAGGTCTCGCTGGCCACCGGCCCGGTCGAAGGCCTGAGCATCCGCAACCAGCTCGCCGGCACCGTCTCCGAGGTCGCCACCGGCGGCGCCATGGCCAGCGTCAAGGTCACCGTCCCGGGCGGCGAACTGACCGCGGCCATCACCAAGGACGCCGTCACCGACCTCGGCCTGACCGCCGGCACCTCCGTGGTCGCGCTCATCAAGTCGACCGAGATCTCCCTCGCCACCGTCTGATCCGGGCGACAGCCCGCCGCGCGGATTCCGCGCCGGCGGGCTTTTTGCCGTTCTGCCCGGCGAGAGTGCGGGTCCGACGACTCACTCCGGCCGCAGCGTCTCCGCGGTCTCCGCCGACCAGGTCACCAGGGGTGGCCGCACCCGTCCGCACAGCGGCCGGCCCCCGGCGGTCGTCAGCCGCAGCCGGGCGGTCAGCCGGCCGCCGCGCACCGCCTCGTCGAACGTCTCCCGCGGGATGTCGGCGAACATCAGCTTCGCCCGCCGCAGCATGTCGGTCACACCCGCCGCGTCCACCGTGACCCAGGACAGGAAGACGAACTGCCCGCCCAGCCGGTTCTGGAGGTAAGGGCCTTCGAGTTCCGTACCGGTGGCGGTCGGAACGGCGACGGCCTCCAGGGTCCAGCTCGCCGACGCGGCGTCACCCGGGTGGAGGCCCGTCCACTCGCCCGGCCGGTCCCTGCGCTGCACGCCGACGTGCACGTTGTCGGCGGCGGGAAAGTCCGGGCCGAGGGCGAAAGCACGGCCGGGCAGGTCTGAGGCCTCGATACGGATCTCCACCCGGTCATCATCCCCCGCCGGCCCGGCCATGGGCGCATTCCGCGTGTCCCGCCGCCGTGACGCTCCGTCAGGTGTCGCATGGACTCGGGACGGTCGGAGGAGATCCGCACTCCCGCGGCGGCCGGCCGTGCCATGGCCCGGTGCTCGCTGCTCGTTGGTCACGTGTTCACCGATTGCCCCCTTCGCCTCCGTCCCGCTCCCCGCAAGGGTGTTGATGGGTCCACGACCAGGGCTCGCACCGACAGGTCGGGAAGGGATGTTCATGGCCGAGTTGACGCGACGCAGACTCCTCGGATCGGCGGCGGGGGCGATGGGAGGCGCGGCGGCGCTCTCCCTGCTGCCGCCCAGCGTGCAGAAGGCCGTCGCGGCGGGACCGCCGCGGCACGGTTCGCTGAACGACATCGAGCATGTCGTCATGCTGATGCAGGAGAACCGCTCCTTCGATCACTACTTCGGCACCCTCTCCGGCGTCCGCGGCTTCAACGATCCGCACGCGCTGAAGCTGGACAACGGGCGTTCGGTCTTCTATCAGCCCGACACGGTCAATCCGGACGGCTATCTGCTGCCGTTCCATCTGGACACCCACAAGTCCAGCGCCCAGGCCATCCCGTCCACCAGCCACGCCTGGGCCGTGCAGCACGCGGCCTGGAACGGCGGCAAGATGGACCAGTGGCTCCCCGCGCACCGCAAGGCCGACGGTGTGAACGGCCCGTACGTGATGGGCTACTACACGCGGAAGGACATCCCCTTCCAGTTCGCCCTCGCGGAGACCTTCACCATCTGCGACAACTACTTCTGCTCGGTCTTCGGCCCGACCTGGCCGAACCGCCTGTACTGGATGACCGGCACCATCGACCCCGGCGGCACGCAGGGCGGCCCGGTGCTCACCAACAAGGCGCCCACGCCGTACCGGTGGCCGACCTACGCGGAGCGCCTGCAGGCCGCCGGCATCAGCTGGAAGGTGTACCAGCAGGACGACGACTACGGCTGCAACATGCTGGAGCAGTTCCAGACGTTCCGGGACTCCAAGCCGGGTGAGGACCTCTACGAGCGCGGCATGCGCCCGCAGCCCGAGGGCACCTTCGAGGACGACGCGCGCAACGACCGGCTGCCGGCGGTCTCCTGGATCATGCCGACGAGCTTCCAGTCCGAGCACCCGGACTACCTGCCGGCGGCCGGCGCCGACTTCGTGGCGCAGAAGATCGAGGCCATCGCGTCCAACCCGAAGGTCTGGGCGAAGACCGCGTTCATCCTCAACTACGACGAGAACGACGGCCTGTTCGACCATGTGCCCCCGCCCACCCCGAAGGCGGGCACGGTCGACGAGTTCGTCCAGGGGCTGCCGATCGGCGGTGGCTTCCGGGTCCCGGCGATCATCGTGTCGCCCTGGACCGTGGGCGGCTGGGTGGCGAGCGAGGCCTTCGACCACACCTCGGCGCTGCAGTTCCTGGAGCGGTTCACCGGCGTCGAGGCACCGAACGTCACGCAGTGGCGGCGGCGCACCTTCGGCGACCTGACCTCGGCGTTCCGCTTCTCCCACGCCACCCCGCGGCCGCCGCGGCTGCCGCACGACACGGCGAAGCAGCTGGAGGAGGCCAAGAAGGAGGTGGCCACCCTCCCCAAGCCGGTTCTCCCCGGCGCGGACCAGACGTTCCCGAAGCAGGAGAAGGGCCGGCGGCCGCACACCTAGGCCGTGTCTGACAAATGGCGGCGTCCGCCCGGAGGGCGGGGCCCGGGGCGTCTGGTGCGTGCGATCGCAAGGCGGAGGGTCGTCCTCGTACCGGGGTACGTGGATGAGCCCGACAGCTGGGGGCACCTCCCAGCGGTAGCTGGGGGAGAGCGTGCGTGCCAGGCGCCCCGGGCTGGGGGCACCCCCAGCGGTAGCTGGGGGAGGGATTTGTCAGACACGGCCTAGGCCGGCCCGGCGCACAGAACCGTGGAGCGCGGGGAACCCGAAAGGCCGGGTTCCCCGCGCTCCACGCGTGTTCAACCCTCGTTGTCAGCAGGTGGGTTGGGGCGATTATGGAGCTACTTCTTGACGCCGAGGAAACGCGGTTGTAAACATCACCCCACCGGGAGAGCGCTCTCTCGGCGTTTCCGGCTCCATCACGGACCCCCACCCGTTCAGGAGATGCCATGTCAGGCGATCGTTCCTTGCTGGTGCGCCATCGGTTGAGCCGCGACAAGCGCCGACCGTTTCTGCTCATCGCCCTGCTGACCGCGTTACTGGCGGGCCTGCTCTTCGTCGTGACGCAGCCGCCGGCCCACGCGGCGGGCGCGCTGCTCTCGCAGGGGAAGCCGGCGACGGCGTCCTCCGCCGAGAACGCCGCAACCCCCGCCGGCGCCGCCGTCGACGGCAACACCGGCACCCGCTGGTCCAGCGCGTTCGGCGACCCGCAGTGGATCCAGGTCGACCTCGGGGCCACCGCCTCGGTCAGCCGGATCGGGCTGACCTGGGAGGCGGCGTACGCCAGCGGCTTCCAGATCCAGGTCTCCGACACCGGAACCGGCAACTGGACCACCGTGTATTCCACCACCACCGGAACCGGCGGCACCCAGACCCTCGACGTCAACGGCACCGGCCGCTACGTCCGGATGAACGGCACCGCCCGGGCCACCGCCTACGGCTACTCCCTGTGGGAGTTCCAGGTCTACGGCGTCCTCACCCCCGGCGGCTGCGGCTCCGCCAACGCCGCGCTGAACCGTCCGGCGACCGCGTCGTCCACGGAGAACGCCGCGAGTGCGGCGAGCGCCGCGTTCGACGGCAACACCGGCACCCGCTGGTCCAGCGCGTTCAGCGACCCGCAGTGGATCCAGGTCGACCTCGGCGCGGCGCAGCAGATCTGCCAGGTCGTCCTGCAGTGGGAGGCGGCGTACGCGAGCGGCTTCCAGATCCAGGTCTCCGACACCGGAACCGGCAACTGGACCACCGTGTACTCCACCACCACCGGAACCGGCGGCACCCAGACCCTCGACGTCAACGGCACCGGCCGCTACGTCCGGATGAACGGCACCGCCCGGGCCACCGCCTACGGCTACTCGCTGTGGGAGTTCCAGGTGCACTCCGGCTCCCCGGGCACCCCGCCCACCACTCCCCCGACGGACCCCGGTTCGTTCTGGGGCGACACCAGCACCATTCCGCCCGCGCAGAACGTCGTCATGCTGAAGATCCTCAACCGGACGAACGGCAAGTACCCGGACAGCCAGGTCTACTGGAGCTACAACGGGCAGGTCCACTCGATCGCCGACCAGCCGTACTTCGACATGCCCGTCAACTCCGCCGGGCGGATGTACTTCTACGTCGGCACGCCGAACGGCCAGTACTTCGACTTCATCGAGTTCACCGTCGGCGCGAACGTCTTCAACGGCAACACCACACGGGTCGACGCGTTCGGTCTGAAGCTCGCGATGCGGCTGCACACCCGCGACGGGTACGACGTGTCCGTCGGTGAGGACCAGGCCACCTTCGCCGAGGACCGGTCGGTCACCTTCCAGAAGTTCATCAACGAGGTGCCGGCGCAGTTCAAGGTGCTGGCGCAGTCCCAGGCCCCGTACCGGATCATCGCGCCGGGCAGCGACCCGACGTTCCGGGCCGGCGGGGTGAACGCGAACTACTACACCGCCTACGCGAACTCGGTCGGTGTCAACGCTCCCACGTCCGACGTCTTCGGCTGCGCTGGGACCCTGGCCGAGAGCCCGGGGATGTGCTCGGCGCTCAACCGGCATGTCGCCACGCTGCCGCAGTCGCAGTGGTCGGATCCCAGCCTGTACTACCAGGCGGGCCCGGCGAACTACTACGCGAAGTTCTGGCACGACCACGGCATCAGCAAGCTGGCGTACGGCTTCCCGTACGACGACTACGCCGGCCAGTCCTCGTTCGTCTCCCACGCGAACCCGCAGTACCTGTTGGTCGCGGTGGGCTGGTAGGCACGCGCCTCGTCCGGGTGCGGTGATCACCGCACCCGGACGCGGCGGGACGGCTCACCGCACGTGACGGCTCACAGTCCTTCCCCGGCGGCCAGCGCCCGCACGGTGGACACCGTGTCCGCCTCGGCCGCGGTCTTGTCGTCGCGGTAGCGCAGCACGCGCGCGAAGCGCAGGGCGAGGCCCGCCGGGTAGCGGGGGCTGCGCTGCAGGCCGTCGAAGGCGACCTCGACGACCAGTTCCGGCCGGACGTGCACGACGTACCGGTCACGGGTCTCCTCCCGCTCCAGCAGTTCGGCGGTCTGCCAGGTCAGCAGTTCGTCGGTGAGCCCCTTGAAGGTCTTGCCGAGCATCACCCAGGGGGCGGGATCGGATTCCTCGCCGCGTGCCGCGAGATGCAGATTGCTCAGCCACCCCTGGCGTCTGCCGTGACCCCATTCGGCGGCCGTCACCACGAGGTCCAGGGTGTGCCGCGGTTTGACCTTGATCCAGCCGGCGCCGCGGCGGCCCGCCGCGTACGGTGCGGCCGGGTCCTTTGCCACCACGCCTTCGTGGCCGCGGTCCAGCGCCTCGCGGAAGAAGCGCGCGGCGTCGTCGGCGTCCGCGGTGACGGTGCGCGGCACGCGCAGTTCCGCCGGCACCACGTCGTCGAGCTCCGCCCAGCGGCGTTCCGCGGGCAGATCGAGCAGATCGGCGCCGTCGCGGTGCAGCAGGTCGAAGAAGAAGACGCTCAGCGGCACCTCCGCCCGCAGCTGTTCCGGGTCCTGCCGGGAGGCGGTGCGGGCGGCGGTCACCTGGAACGGGCGGGGCCGGCCGTCCGGGCCGAGGGTGATGGCCTCGCCGTCGAGCACGGCCGTCCGTACGGGCAGTGACCGTGCGGCTTCGACCACTTCCGGTACGCGGGAGGTGATGTCGTCCAGGCTCCGGGTGAACACGGAGACGTCGTCCCCGTTCCGGTGCACCTGGACCCGGATCCCGTCGAGTTTCCACTCCAGCGCGGCGGGGCTCACCCGCTCCAGGGCGGCGGCGACGTCCGGGGCCGCGGCGGCGAGCATCGGCCGCACCGGGCGCCCGACCTCCAGCCCGAAGGCGCGCAGCGCCTCCTTCCCGCCCGACATCGCGGCCGCCGCGACGGCGCGGGCGGAGCCGCGGAACATCAGCGCCCGGCGGACGTCCGCCGCCGGCACACCCGCCGCCTTGGCGACGGCGTCCGCCACCACCGCGTCCAGTGCCCCCTGCCGCAGCTCGCCCACCAGCACCGCGCTCAGGAACGTCTGCTCCTGCGCGGTGGCCCTGGCGAACAGCTCCTCGAGCAGCCGGCGCCGTTCACCCTGCGAGCCGGATCCGTGCACGGCGGCGAGCGCGGCCAGTACGTCCTGGGTCTCCCGCACACCGAGCTCCGGTTCACCGGCGGGCGGCGGCAGATCGCGCAGGCCTGCGGGGCCGACCCCGATCCGCATCCGCCGGGACTCACCGGACAGCAGGGCCACGGCCGCGGGCAGCTCGTCGGGCCCCAGGCTCCTGAGGTATCCGGCCAGCAGGGCGATCTTCGCGTTGCGGGCCGGCTCGGCGCCGACGGCCTGGGAGGTGACGGCCAGTTCGTGAAGCAGCATGGGCGGGGGACTCCAGGGCTGGGGCGGTGAAGGCTGCGCGTGGCCCATACGTACCCGCTTTCCCGTTCCGTCTCCCGGGGCGAAGCGGCCCGGCGCGGGACCGGCCCCGCCCCGATCCCGCCCAGACCTCACTCCGATCCCGCCCGCTACCGGTTCAGCGCACCCCGCGCGGCCGGAACTGCACGCTGATCCGTGGTCCGACCGGCCGTGCCGTCTTGGGGATCGCGTGCTCCCAGGAGCGCTGGCAGCTGCCGCCCATGACGATGAGGTCGCCGTGTCCGAGCGGCATGCGCACGGCGGCCGGGCCACCGGAGCGCGGCCGCAGCACCAGGTTCCGCGGCGCCCCCAGGGAGACGATCGCGACCATGGTGTCCTCGGTGCCGCCGCGGCCGATGGTGTCGCCGTGCCAGGCGACACCATCGCGTCCGTCGCGGTAGAAGCAGAGCCCGGCCGTGGTGAACGGCTCGCCGAGCTCGGTGGCGTAGTGCCGGCTCAGCGCCGAGCGGGCCGCGTCGAGCGCCGGGTGCGGCAGGGCGTCGCGGTCGCCGAAGAACGACAGCAGCCGCGGCACCTCCACCGTCCGCTCGTACATGACCCGCTGCTCTGCGCGCCACTCGACGTCCCGCGCCAGCGCCTCGAAGAGCGCGTCCGCCCCGACGAGCCACTGCGGCAGCACGTCGATCCAGGCTCCGAGCCCGATGTCGGTACGGCGCAGCCCGTCGAGCGGGCGCGGTGCGATCTCGTCCTCCTGGTCGAAGAGCGAGTTCTGCAGATGTACGGCCATGGGACCAGCCTATACGTATTCGTACATCTGTGCGATTAGCGTGGGGACGGAGACCTCACCGACCGCTCACCACCCGCTGGGCACCGCCCGTGGGAGACCGGTCAGACGACGCCCTGGGAGAGCATCGCGGAGGCCACGCGCTCGAAGCCGGCGATGTTGGCGCCGGTGACGTAGTCGCCCGGGGCACCGAAGCGCTCGGCGGTGTCGTAGCAGGTGTCGTGGATGCCGCGCATGATGGTCGCGAGCTCCTCCGCCGTGCGCTCGAAGGACCATGACTCACGGCTGGAGTTCTGCCGCATCTCCAGCGCGCTGGTGGCGACGCCGCCCGCGTTGGCCGCCTTGCCGGGCCCGAAGGCGACTCCGGCGGCTTGCAGCAGCTTGACCGCGTCCGGGGCGGTGGGCATGTTGGCGCCCTCCGAGACGGCCTTCACACCGTTGCGGACGAGAACGGCGGCGGCGTCCGCGTCGAGCTCGTTCTGGGTCGCCGACGGCAGGGCGACGTCGGCGGGCACGTCCCACACCCGGCCGCCGGCCACATACCGGGCCGAGGCGCCGCGCCGCTCCGCGTAGTCGCTGACCCGGCCGCGCTCGACCTCCTTGATCCGCTGCAGCAGTTCGAGGTCGATGCCCTTCTCGTCGACGACATAGCCGCCGGAGTCGGAGCAGGTCAGAACGTTGGCGCCGAGAGACTGGGCCTTCTCGATGGTGTAGATCGCGACATTGCCCGATCCGGAGACCGTGACCTGCTGGCCGTCGAAGTCCTCGCCGCGCTTCTTCAGCATCTCGGCGGTGAACAGGACGTTGCCGTAGCCGGTGGCCTGTGTACGCGCCTGGGAACCGCCCCACTCCAGGCCCTTGCCGGTCAGGACGCCCGCCTCCCAGCGGTTGGTGATGCGCTTGTACTGGCCGAAGAGATAGCCGATCTCCCGGCCGCCGACGCCGATGTCGCCCGCCGGGACGTCCGTGTGCTCGCCCAGGTGGCGGTGGAGTTCGGTCATGAACGACTGACAGAAGCGCATCACTTCGGAGTCCGACCGGCCGTGCGGGTCGAAGTCGCTGCCGCCCTTGCCGCCACCGATGTTCAGCCCGGTGAGGGCGTTCTTGAAGATCTGCTCGAAGCCGAGGAACTTCACGATGCCCAGGTTCACCGAGGGGTGGAAGCGCAGACCGCCCTTGAAAGGACCCAGCGCGCTGTTGAACTCCACCCGGAATCCCCGGTTGACGTGGATCTCGCCCGAGTCGTCCTGCCACGGGACCCGGAACATCAGCTGGCGCTCCGGTTCACAGATCCGCTCGACCAGCTTCGCCTCGGCGAACTCGGGACGCGCCGCGAGCAGCGGCGCGAGGGTCTCCAGCACCTCCTGTGTCGCCTGGTGGAACTCGGGCTCGCCCGGGTTCCGCTCTATCAGCTGGGCACGGAAGGAAGGCTTCATGTCGAGTCCATTCAGGAGCGGCTGCCGGACGGGAAACACTGTGCGCTGTTCTACGGGCGCGGCGGGCCCGGCGTTCACGGCGGCCCCGCCGGATCCGTAGCGGTCGATGTTCACACCGGGCCCCTGACGTCCACAAGTACCGCAGAACAAATCAGGGGTTACCTCCTGGTAAGTGTGGAGGGGGCATCGACGACGGCCGCTCGAGAGCGCGTCGAGCGGGCCGGAACCCGCCATGGCGGCGCCGCACCGGATGCGTCCCCCATCCCGCGGCCACCGCCCCCTACCGCCGGGTAGCACCGCGGCGAATACTGGCTGCCATGACGACGGTGGCCCACTGGGGCGGAACCAGCCGCTTCGCGGACCTGGGCGGGCGCGTCCACTGGGTCGACTTCGGGGGGCCGCCGGGCGCGCCGCGGGTCGTCCTGGTGCACGGGCTCGGCGGGTCGCACCTCAACTGGTGCCTGCTCGCGCCGCTGCTGACGCCCCGGCTGCGGGTGACGGCCGTGGATCTGGCCGGATTCGGGCTGACGGAGCCGGCGGGCCGGGGCACGGCGGTGCGGGACAACGTCGCGCTGCTCGACCGCTTCCTGCGGGAGGTCATCGGGGAGCCGGCGCTGCTGGTGGGCAACTCGATGGGCGGCATGATCTCGATCCTGCAGGCGGCGGCCCGTCCGGGGACGGCCACCGGACTCGTCCTGGTGGACCCCGCCCTGCCGCTGCCGTTCGGGGCCGGTCCCGATCCGCTGATCCTGTCGGCGTTCCTGCTCTACGCCGTGCCGGGCGTGGGCGAACGGCTGCTCGCGCGGTCGCGGACCGGGAGCACGGCCCGGCAGCAGGTACGGCGGCTGCTCGCGCTCGTGTGCGCCGACCCGTCGGCGGTTCCCGAGGAGCTGGTCAGCGCCTCGGTCGAGCTGGCGGAGCGGCGTGCGGCGGTGCCGGGGCTCGACGCGGCCTTCCTGGCCGCCGCGCGCTCACTGGTGCTGGTGAACGCGCGGCGGAACACGTACTGGTCCGCGATGCGGTCGCTGCGGATGCCGGTCCTCCTCATGAGCGGGGAGCGGGACCGGCTGGTGCCGGTGCGGTCGGCCCGCGCGGCGGCCGCGCGCAATCCCGGCTGGCGCTTCGAGACGTTCCCCGGTGTCGGCCATGTGCCGCAGCTGGAGATACCGGACGTCGTCGCCGCGCGGATGCTGGACTGGCTGGACGACGTAGGGCTCACCACGGGCTAGGCCTGGAGCGGCTGTTCGCTCCAGATGACCTTGCCCTCGGCGGTGTAGCGGGTGCCCCAGCGTTCGGCGAACTGGGCGACGAGGAAGAGTCCCCGGCCGCCTTCGTCCATCGTGGCGGCGTAGCGCAGGTGCGGTGAGGTGTCGCTGGTGTCGGACACCTCGCAGATCAGCGTGCGGTCGAGCAGCAGCCGGACCTTGATCGGCTCCGCGCCGTAGCGGATGGCGTTGGTGACGAGCTCGCTGAGGATCAGCTCGGTCACGAAGGCCGTCTCGTCCAGTCCCCAGCTCGCCAGCTTCCGGCTGACCTCGGCACGGACCTCGGACACGGCCGCGGGGTCGGAGGGTACGTCCCACTCCGCCATCCGGTCGGCCGGCAGGACGTTGGTGCGGGCGACGAGCAGGGCGATGTCGTCCGTCGGGTGGGCGGGGAGCAGGGCCTCGAGAACCGCCTCACAGGTCTCCTCCGGGGTCCGGTCGGCGTCCTTGAGAGCACTGCGCAGCCGTTCGAGGCCGTCGTCGATGTCCCGCTCACGGTCCTCGACGAGCCCGTCGGTGTAGAGCACCAGCCGGCTGCCCTCGGGCAGCCGCAGCTCCACCGTCGCGAACGGCAGACCGCCGACGCCGAGGGGCGGGCCGGCGGGCAGCTCGGGGAATTCCACCGTCCCGTCCGGGTGGACCAGCGCGGGCGGCGGATGGCCCGCCCTGGCCATGGTGCACAGCCGTGTGACCGGGTCGTAGATCGCGTACAGGCAGGTCGCTCCCGTGACGTCGTCGCCGGAGCCCGCGGCCGTCTGGTCCTGGTCGATCCGGCCGACCAGCTCGTCGAGGTGCCCCAGCACCTCGTCCGGCGGCAGATCCAGCGTGGAGAAGTTGTGGACCGCGGTACGCAGCC
This sequence comes from Streptomyces sp. RKAG293, assembly GCF_023701745.1. NCBI lineage: Bacteria > Bacillati > Actinomycetota > Actinomycetes > Kitasatosporales > Streptomycetaceae > Streptomyces > Streptomyces sp. RKAG293. The sequence continues at coordinate 1,649,379 of NZ_JAJOZB010000001.1, forward strand.
GCCCCATGGTGGCCGCGGCGTGCAGACCGTGGCCGACGACATCGCCCACCACCAGCGCGACCCGGGCTCCCGGCAGGGGAATGACGTCGAACCAGTCCCCGCCGACGCCGGCCTGCGCGGGCAGATAGCGGTAGGCGGCCTCGACGGCGTTCTGCTCGGGCAGGCCGTGCGGCAGCAGGCTGTGCTGCAGGGTGACGGCCATCGCGTGCTCGCGCGTGTAGCGCCGGGCGTTGTCGATGCACACCGCCGCACGGGTGACCAGTTCCTCGGCGAAGGAGAGATCGTCCTCGTCGAAGCGCTCCGCCCGCTCGGAGCGCCAGAACTTGGCGATGCCCAGCAGCACGCCCCGGGCCAGCAGCGGGACCCTGACGACCGAGTGGACGCCGTACTCGAGCATCGCGTCGGCGCGCTCGGGATCCTGCACCTTCCAGTCGGTGGACGACGCGAGGTCGGGGTCGAAGACGCCCTGCCCGGTGTCGAGGCTCCAGGCCTGCGGAGTGGAGGGGATGATGGTGATCGGCTCGCCCACCGGATAGAGCGGGGCATCGTCCCTGATGGCGCTGACGGCCACCCGCTGCATCTGGGTGCCGGAGGTCCCCGAGGGCTCCTCGCCGCGCAGCACGGGCACCGCGAGGTCGACGGAGACGAAGTCGGCGAACCGCGGGACGGCCACCCGGGCGAGTTCCTGCGCGGTCTGCACGACGTCCAGGGTGGTGCCGATGGCGACACTGGCCTCGTAGAGCAGTCTCAGGCGTCTGCGGCCCGCCTCGGCCTTGTCCGACAGCGCCTGCAGCTCCGTGGAGTCACGGAGGGTCGCGACCCTGCCGGGGGGCCCGCCGTTACGGTCCGTGGGCCGGACGTTCACCACGAGCAACCGGTCGCCGGCCGGCAGGACCTCGTCGCTCACCGCCTGTTCCGAGGCCAGCAGCTGCACGGCCCGGCTGCTGAGCCCGAGGCCCGCCACGGAGCGCCCCTCGGCGTCCGGCGGCAGTCCGAGGAGCCGGCGCGCCTCGTCGTTGGCGAGCAGCAGTCTGCCGTCCCCGCCGACGATGACCACGCCCTCCCGGACCGCGTGCAGCACCGCGTCGTGGTGCTCGTACATCCGGGTCATCTCGCTCGGCCCCAGACCGTGGGTCTGCCGCAGCAGCCGTTTGCTGGTGAGTGCCGCCCCGACCGTGGCAAGGGCGAGCGCGACGGCCGCGGCGCCGAGGATGAGCGGCAGCTGGCCGTTGACGACCCCGCTGACCTTGGTGATCGTGATCCCGGCGGAGACCAGTCCGACCACCGTGCCGTCGGTGTCCCGGACCGGAACCACGGCCTGGACGAGTGGCCCGATGGTGCCGATGATCCGCTCGGTGATCACCTGGCCCTGCAGGGCCGGCTCGAAGTTGCCGACGAACTTCTTGCCGATGCGGTCCGGCTTGGGGTGTGTGTAGCGGATGCCGTCGGTGTTCAGCACGACGATGAAGTCCACCCCGGAGCTGATCCGGGCGGCCTCTGCCCTCGGCTGGAGGATCGCGGTCGGGTTCGGGGACCGCAGCGCCGCCACGATTCCCGGGGAGTTCGCGAAGGTCTGGGCGACGGCGACCGACCGGTTGCGGGCCTCCTGCGTACTGTCGTGCTCCGACTCCAGGACGAGCGCCAGCACCGCCGCGAGCACCAACAGGAGCACCACGACCACCTGCAGCGCGAAGACCTGGCCGGCGACGCTGCGTATCCCCCTGATCCACCTGCGTCGGCCGGCCGGCTGGGCGCCCGAGGATCGGACCGTCAACCGGGCCATGGCCTATGTGTACCCCGGTTGACCCCGGTAAGCGAGTGGTCGGAGTGCACGAGCCCGGCGCTCAGCCGGGCGGAGGGGGAACATCGCGCGTGTCCGACGCTCGCGGCGACGCCTCGGAAGCCGTCTCGCCCGCCTCTGCGGGCACGAGCGGGACAGCGCCGCCACCCTGGAGACGCTCCAGGTCGGAGGGGCGTACCTGAATGACCAGCAGGGCGATCAGCGCACCGACGACGGCGAAGACCGCCGCGGCGACGAATGCCGTCGAGATGCCCGAGGTCAGCACCTGGTCGCCCCAGGGCGACGGGAGCTGCCCGGTCCTGCGGAACTCCAGCTGCTGGGCCGGGGTCGCCTGCGCCAGGAACCGGGGGACCTGGTCGGTGGCCTCGTTGCGACTGGCCGTGCCGAAGACGGTGACCAGGACGGACAGCCCGAGCGACCCGCCCACCTGCTGGGTGGCGTTGAGGATCCCGGAGGCCGCGCCCGTCTCTCTCGCCTCGACGCCGGATACCGCCATCAGCGTCAGTGACACGAACTGCAGTCCCATGCCGGTGCCGAAGACCAGGATGGGGCCGAGGATGCTGCCCAGATACGTGCTGTCGACATCGGTCATCGTCAGCCAGCCGAGTCCCACCGCGGCCAGCACCGCCCCCACCACCATGAAGGGCTTGGGTCCCCACTTGGGCAGCAGCTGCGAGGTGAACCCCGCGGCCACCGCGATGATCGCGCTCACCGGCAGGAAGGCGAGGCCGGCCCGCAGCGGGCTGAATCCCAGGATGTTCTGCACGAAGAGGGTCAGGAAGAAGAACATCCCGAAAATCGCCGCGGACAGACTCAGCATCATTCCGTAGACGCCGGCGCGATTGCGGTCGCGGAACATCCACAGTGGGGTGATGGGCTGCCTCGACCGGCGCTCGATGCTGATGAACAGGTACAGGAACACCACGGCCGCCGCGAAGGCCGCGATGGTGACGCTGTCGCTCCAGCCGTCCTTGGAGGCCCGGATGAATCCGTAGACGAGCAGCACCATGCCCAGCGTGGACGTGAGCGCGCCGACGATGTCGAAGTGGCCGGCGTGGCGCTCGGACTCCCGGATGAAGCGGGGGGTCGCGAGCACGATCAGCAGCCCGATGGGCACGTTCACGAAGAAGACCCAGCGCCAGTCGAGCCATTCCACGAGCAGTCCGCCCGCGAGCAGCCCGATCGCGCTGCCGCCCGCCGAGACGGCGGCGAACACACCGAACGCCCTGTTCCGCTCGGGTCCTTCGCGGAAGGTCGTGGTGATGAGCGCGAGGGCGGTGGGAGAGGCGATGGCGCCGCCGACGCCCTGCAGCGAGCGGGCCGCGAGCAACTGCCAGGATTCCTGGGAGAGTCCGCCGAGCAGCGAGGCGAGCACGAAGAGCAGCACACCGAAGATGAAGACCCGGCGACGGCCGAGGATGTCGCCCAGCCGCCCGCCGAGCAGCAGCAGTCCGCCGAAGGTCAGCGTGTAGGCGTTGATGACCCAGGACAGGTTCTCGGTCGAGAAGCCGAGCGAGGTCTGGATGTGCGGCAGGGCGATGTTCACGATGGTGATGTCGAGGACCACCATCAGCTGGCACGAACAGATGACGAGGAGTGCGATACCGCTGCCGCGGCCCCGCTCCGGGGATGCGGCAGACTCCGGGGATGCTGTCTGAGAGTCCGTCATGAGAGTGCCTGCGGGAATGCGTGCGCCTCAGGTCAGAAGTGAACCGATTCGGTCACTCCTTCGAGGCTAAGCCTGCCCGCACGGCCCCGCCAATCGATCACCGGGGCCGCGACGGAGCGCGTGTCAGGTCAGCGCGAGCAGTTCGTCGAAGCCCGCGCGGACCCCGTCCGCGAGCACCTGGATGTCGGGTACGCCGTCGAAGTCGGCGTTGATGCCGAAGGTGATCTGGCCGAGGTAGGAGAAGATCCCGACGCTGATCCGCATGGTGCTGGCGATCGGCACGTACGGGTAGATCTCGGCCAGCCGCCGGCCCAGCATGTACAGCGGCACCCGCGGGCCCGGCACGTTGGTGGTGACGGTCTGCAGGAACTGCTGCGGGAAGCGCATGGCGGTGCGCGAGCCCAGCGCGAGCAGGGTGGGCGCCGCGAAGTTCGCCATACCGGTGATCGCGTCGGCGCCCGCCGCCTGGCGGCTGCTCTTGAGGTCGTCCATCTGCTCGCGCACCGCGGCGAGCCGCGCCTGCGGATCCGGCTCGCTGACCGGCAGGTTCAGCAGGACGGCGCTCACCCGGTTGTCCAGCTTGTTGCGCTGGTCCCGCGAGCGTACGGAGACCGGCACCATCGTGCGGACCACCATGCCCTCGGACAGCTCACCGCGGCTCTCCAGCAGATCGCGGAAGCCGCGGGTGATCGCGGCGAGGATGACGTCGTTGACCGTTCCGCCGGTCACCTTGCGGATCTCCTTGGTCTCCGTCAGGTCCGCCTTCGCCCACACCCAGCGGCGGTGCGGGCCGAGGGAGCCGTTGAGGGAGCCGGCCGCGCGGGTGGTGAGCCGGCGGGCGGTGTCCGGCAGGCTGCCGGCCAGGGCGCGGCCGATGCCGAGCAGTTCGGAGCCGCTGCGCAGCCGCCGGGCGAGGGCGGGCACGGCGGCCAGATGTCCCAGCGGGGTCAGCACCGCGTCGCGCACGCCGTCGGCGACGAGGTCGAACGTGGACGGGTTCGGCTCCGGTGTCCAGGGCCGGGGTTCGGACAGTTCGCTGTCCTTACGCCAGTCCAGCACCAGCTGCATCATGTCGGTACCGGCTATGCCGTCGATCATGCAGTGGTGCACCTTGGAGATGAGCGCCCAGCGGCCGCCCTCCAGCCCTTCCACGAGCCACATCTCCCACAGCGGCTTCGTGAGGTCCAGGCGCTGGGCGAAGAGCCGTCCGGCGAGGTTGCGCAGCTGGTCGTCGCCGCCCGGTGCGGGCACCGCGGTGTGGCGTACGTGGTACAGGATCTGGAAGTGCTCGTCGTCGACCCAGACGGGACGGCCCAGATGCAGCGGCAGGCTCTTGACCCGCTGCCGGTACCGGGGCACGTCGGGGAGCTTGGACACCAGAAGTCTGATGACATCGCCGTACGACGGCACCGGCCCCTCGAACACCAGGACCGATCCCACGTGCATCGGCACGTTCTCGTCCTCGATGAAGTAGAAGCCCGCATCCAAGGCGCTCATCCGGTCCACGGACGCAACCGTAGAGGGGAGCACCGGCCGCGTCCAGGGCGCCTGGGGTCGGATACCGGCCGCCGGCCGAACGTATCCGGCCTCCTGACCGGCGAAGGCGCGCCAATTCTTGACGGGCCCCTGCCAAGAATCGTGTCCGTACCGTCATGCTTCGTCCCGGCGCCCACCCGGCGCCCCAAGAGCGAGGCGCCACCGCGCCCGCGCCGGCGACAGGAAGGCAGTCAGATGCGACGGAGACTCACCGCCGGGGCCGCTCTCGCGGCCGCGGCGCTGCTGGCGTCGGTCATGGGCGCGGGCACCGGAACGGCCGCGGCCGACTCCCCCGCCCTCGGTACGGGCTACGGGGTGCACGACGGCCAGGTCCCGCTGACCACCACGAAGACGACCTCGGCCTATCTGCTCCAGGACCCGACACGTGGCAACACCGTCACCGTCGACGGCCGTACCAACACCATCCTCACCGACGCGGACAACATCTGGGGCAACGGCCTGCCGGCCAATCTCCAGTCCGCGGGCGTCGACGCCCAGTTCGCCGCCGTCTCCGTGTGGGACTACTTCAAGTACTCGTTCAACCGGCTCGGGGTCAGGAACGACGGCAAGGGCGTCCGCAGCGTCGTCCACTACGGCAACCACTACACCAACGTCTTCTGGAGCGACGCCTGCGGCTGCATCAACTACGGCGACGGCTCGGACAACGCCCATCCGCTGACCACCATCGACATCGGCGCGCACGAGATCACCCACGGCATCACCTCCGCCACCGCCGGGCTCACCTACACCGGCGAGGCGGGCGCGCTCAACGAGAGCACCTCCGACATCTTCGCCACCATGGTGGAGTTCTCCGCGAACATCCCCGCCGACGTGCCGGACTACCTCATCGGCGAGAAGGCGAACCTCAACGGGAACGGCACCCCGCTGCGCTACATGGACCGGCCGTCCCGGGACGGGGTCTCACCCGACTACTGGTCGACGTCGGTCCCGAACCTCGACCCGCACGTGGCGTCGGGGATCGGCAACCACTTCTTCTTCCTGCTCGCCGAGGGCAGCGGCCCGCGGGTCATCAACGGGATCTCCTACAACAGCCCGACCGTCAACGGCTCGGTGCTGACCGGGATCGGGCAGAACACCGCGGCGGCGATCTGGTATCGGGCGCTGACCGTGTACATGACCTCCACCACCAACTACCACGCGGCGCGGACCGCGACCCTCGCCGCGGCGCGCGACCTGTACGGGGCGGCCAGCAGCCAGTACGCGGCGGTCGGCGCCGCGTGGACCGCCGTCAACGTGGTCGGCCGCGCCGTGCCGTCGCCCGCTCACGGCGGCACGGCGCGGACCGGCCACGCCGGCGAGGTCAGGACCGGCTGACGGTCCACACGAAGCCGGCCGTGTCGGTCGCCCCGGTGGCGCCGGTCGCGGTGACGGCGACGGTGCTGGTGCCCGGGGCCGTCGCGGTCCCGGAGATCACCCCGGCCGGGCTGATCGACAGGCCCTCGGGCAGCCCGGTCGCGGTGAACACCGGGCCGGACCCGGTGGACCCGGCGGATCCGGTGCCGCGGGCCGCGATGGCCAGCCGCACCGGGGTTCCGGCCCGGCTGCTCATACCGTGCGGGTTGGTCACCGTGACGCTGCCCGTGCCGGTGACGGTGCTGGTCACCGTCCTGGCCGAGAGCGGTGTGCCGACCGTCAGGGTCCCGGTCAGCGGCAGGTTGCGGGACGAGTCGCCGACCAGGATCCGGTAGTCGCCCGGGGTGGTCGTCCAGCCGGCCGTGGTGTCCGACCAGTGCGCCAGATCGTGCGCGGTGACGGTGAACTGCACCCGCCGGCTCGCCCCCGGCTGCAGCTCGACCCGCTGGAACCCCTTGAGCTGCCGGACCGGTTCACCCGTCGCGGCCGGAGCACCGACGTAGAGCTGGGCGATCTCCGCGCCGGCGCGGCCGCCGGTGTTGGTGACGGTCGCGGAGACCGTGGCGTTGCCGCTCGCGTCCGGTGTGCCGACCTGGAGTCCGGAGAAGGCGAACGTCGTGTACGACAGCCCGAACCCGAACGGGAAGAGGGGGGTGACGTCGCCGGCGTCGTACCACCGGTAGCCGACCTTCAGCCCCTCCGAGTACTGCACCTTCCCGTCGGTGCCCGGCCACTGGGCCGCGGTGTGCGCGGGCACGTCGGCCAGGCTCGCCGGGAAGGTGACGGGCAGCTTCCCCGACGGGTTGGTGTCGCCGAACAGCAGCCGGGCGACGGAGTTCCCGACCTCCTGCCCGGCGTACCACTCCTCCAGCACGCCCTGCACCCGGCCCAGCCACGGCATGGTGACCGCGGAGCCGGTGTTCAGGACCACCACGGTCCTGGGGTTGGCGGCGGCGACCTGTTCCACCAGTTCGTTCTGCTCGGCCGACAGGTCGATGCCCTTCAGGTCGGCGAACTCCGCCTCCTCGTACCCCACGAAGACGACCGCCACGTCGGAGGCACGGGCCAGGGCGACCGCGGCCGCGATGTCCGTACCGTCGTTGTACTGGACGGTGGTGCCGGTGCCCGCGACCCGGTTCTGGATCCCGGCCAGCGGCGAGACCGTGCCGGAGCTGGTGACTACGGCACTGCCGCCGCCCACGCTGCGCACGCCCGCGCCGGCGTCGGGGCCGAGCAGCGCGATCGAGTGCGTGGACGCCGTCGACAGCGGCAGCACCCCGGTGTTCTTCAGCAGGACGCTGCCCTGTTCGGCGACCTGACGGGCGGTCGCCTGGTGGGCGGCGGTGGTGACCAGGGCCGTGGTGGATCCGGTGTGCTTCCGGTCGAAGAGGCCGAAGGCGAACATCTGGGTGAGCAGCCGGCTCACCATGGTGTCCAGCGTTGCCTGGCTGACCTGTCCGTTGGCGACCGCCTGGGCGAGGTAGTTCGAGAAGTAGTACCCGCCGGGCATCTCCACCGTCATGCCGCTGTTCGCGGACTCCACGGTGGAGTGCGTCGCGCCCCAGTCGCTGGTGACGAATCCGCCGAAGTCCGCCTGCTGGTAGAGGGCGGTGTTCAGCAGATACGGGTGCTGGCAGTCGTAGGTGCCGTTGACGGTGCTGTAGCCGCACATCACCGACGCCGCCGCGCCCTTGCTGACCGCGGTCTGGAACCCGGGCAGGTAGATCTCCTGCAGGGTGCGGGTGTCGACGACCGCGTTGTCCTTCGGCCCGTTGCGGTTGGTCTCCTGGTTGTAGACCGCCACATGCTTGGCCTGCGCCATGACGCCCTGGCTCTGGATGCCCTGGATGTTGGCGACGGCCATCTCGCCGGACAGGTAGGGGTCCTCGCTGTAGCTCTCGAAGGCCCGGCCCCAGCGCGGGTCGCGCACGATGTTGAGCGTCGGGCCGAGCGCCACATCGGCGCCCTTGCCCGCGAACTCGTTCCCGGCGACGGCGCCGTACTGGTGCTGCAGCGCGGTGTCCCAGCCGGCCGCGGCCGACACGGGCGCGGGCAGCTGGGTCACCCCGGAGAAAGCGTCGCCCACCCCGCCGGGGCCGTCGTGGAAGCCCATCGAGGGGATGCACAGGGACGGGATCGCGGCGAGGTTCCCGACGTACGGCGTGGTGTTGCCGGTGCCGTGCACCATCTGGATCTTCTGGGCCTGTGTCATCTGCGCCATGAGCCGCGTGACGCGCTCGGCCACGGGTGCGCTGGACCCCGACCAGGGGCAGCTGCCGTCGCCGCCGGTCGCCGGGCTGCTGGTGCCGCCGGGGGTGAGGACGCTGAACTCCCAGAGCGAATAGCCCCAGGAGGTGGCGCGCTGGATGCCGGTCAGCCGTACGTAGCGGCCGGTGCCGTTCAGCGCCACCGTCTCGATGCCGCCCTGGCCCGCAGTGGTGGAGTAGACGGTGGTCCAGTCGGTGCCGTCGTCGGAGACCTGGATCCGGTACGCCCTCGCGTACGCGTTCTCCCAGGCCAGCTGGACTCCGCAGACCGGACGGCTGGAGCCGAGGTCGACCTGCAGCCACTGCGGATCGGCGGCGGCGCTGGACCAGCGGGTGCCCGCGTTGCCGTCGAACGCCGCCGCTGCCGGGGTGTCGGACCGTTCGGTCGACGAGGCGGTGGCGGGCCGGTTCAGCGCCGCTGTCGTGATCCCGCAGGGGACGGGGTCGGAGCCCGGCGCGGCCTGCGCCGCCGATCCCGCCACCGCGGGCGTCAGACTCGCCGACAGGGCCGCCACGAGCAGGACGGCGAGGTGCCGCGGGCGTCCGCGACGGGTCCGGGGACGGGTTCCGCGGCGGGTGGCGCCGCGCCGTAGGGAGAAGTGGGGAGTGCCTGGCACGGGCGTCTCCTAGTCGCTGATCACCGCAGCTGTGAGAGGGCGAACCGGTGACGGACCTTCACTTCTCGGCCTGCAAAGCCCCGATGATGATAGGAATTGACCGATTTAGCCCATATTGCGACGCCGAGCCTATACAGCTTGTATGACATATCCCGGCATCCGGGGCTGTTCCGGGTGTGTCGGCAGGCCGGCACACCGTCGTGGTGCGGGCTGCCGGGTGTCGGGGGGTGCCGAGTGCGCTCAGTCGCCGGCCCGCGGCAGCGCCGGGAGCCGGGGCTCGCGCAGCCACGCGGTGAACAGGGCGTCCAGCGGGCGCGGGGTGTACTCCTGCGCGAGGGCGGTGAACTGCTCGGTGGTGACGGTGCGGTGGCGGTGCTGCGACGTCCAGGTGCGCAGCAGCGCGAAGAACGCGGTGTCGCCCATGGTCGTCCGCAGTGCGTGCAGCGTGAGCGCGCCGCGCTTGTAGAGCCGGTCGTCGAACATCCGCCGTACGCCCGGGTCGGCGAGCCGCAGATCCTGCGGCAGTCCGGCGAGCCGGGTGTGCGCGCGGGTGGCCAGCACGCTGGCGGGGGCGCCGCCCGCGGCCTCCGACCACAGCCATTCGGCGTAGCAGGCGAAGCCCTCGTTCAGCCAGATGTGACGCCAGTCGGCGAGGGTGAGGCTGTTGCCGAACCACTGGTGGGCCAGCTCATGGGCCACCAGGCGCTCGAAGCCGCGCCGGCCGTCGACGTGGTTGGCGCCGAAGACCGACAGGGCCTGCGCCTCGACCGGCACCTCCAGCTCCTCGTCGACCACGACCACCGCGTAGTCGTCGAAGGGGTACGGCCCGAAGAGGTCCTGGAACAGCTCCATCATCTCCGGCTGGCGGCCGAAGTCGTGGGCGAACGGGGCGAGCAGGGCGACCGGGACGGCCGCGGGCTGCGCGATCGGGCCGCCGAGGTGCTCCACCAGCTCGTAGGGGCCGATCTGGACGCTGGCGAGATAGCTGGCCATCGGCGCCCGCTGCTCGTAGACCCAGGTCGTGGTGGAACCGCCGATGGTGCACGACTCCAGGGTGCCGTTGGCGAGCACCGTGCACACCGTCGGCGCCGTCACCGTGATGCGGTAGACGGCCTTGTCCGACGGGTGGTCGTTGCAGGGGAACCAGGAGGGCGCGCCGATCGGCTGGGCGGCCACCAGCGCGCCGTACTCCAGCGGCTCCCAGCCCAGGTCGCCCCAGTAGCGGCTGCGGATCGGCCGCGGGGTGCCGACGTAGCGCACCTCGACGGTGAAGGGCGTGCCTGCGGGCAGTTCACGGGCGGGGCGCACCCGCAGCTTCCCGGCGCGGTGGGTGTAGCGGGCGGGCCGCTTGCCGTCCACCAGGACCCGGTCGATCCGGAACGCTCCGAGGTCGAGGCTGAACTCGGAGAGCGCGTGCTCGGTGACCGCGGAGATCCGGGCCCGGCCGGACAGCCGGTCGGCGCTCGGCCGGAAGTCCAGCTCCAGGTCGTAGCGCACCGTGCGGTAGCCGCCGTTGCCGTGCTCGGGCAGGTACGAATCGGTGGAGACGGCCGCCCCGGGCCTGGCCGGGGCGGCCGCACGGCCGCCCCCCGGTGCCTTGTTCACTAACTGCGGGTCCCCTCTGCGTGCCGGTCGGTGTGCCAGGCGGCGATCGGGTTGCCGAGCCAGCGGGTGCCCTCGGGCACCGATTCGCCGCGCATGACGAGCGACGCGGGACCGATGGTGGTGCGCGGCCCGACGGTCGCGCCGGGGAGCACGATGCCATGCGGACCCAGGGTTGAACCATCCCCCAGCGTGACCGTGTCCATGCGCATGATCCGGTCGTGGAACAGATGGGTCTGCACCACGCAGCCCCGGTTGACGGTGGCCCCGGCGCCGACCCGCACGAGGTCGGCCTCCGGCAGCCAGTACGTCTCGCACCAGGCGCCGCGTCCGATCCGCGCGCCGAGCGTGCGCAGCCACAGGTTCATCAGCGGGGTGCCGGGGACCGATCCCACCAGCCACGGCACGGCGAGCACCTCGACGAAGGTGTCCGCGAGCTCGTTGCGCCACACGAACGAGCTCCACAGCGGATGCTCGACCGTCCGGAACCTGCCGACCAGCAGCCACTTGGCCGCGGCGGCGACCACGCACGCCAGCAGACCCGCGGCCGCCATCAGCAGACCGCCGCACAGGGCGGCGGCGGCGAGTCCCGCCGTGCTCACCAGGGCCTCGAACGCGCCCACGAACAGGACCGCGAGGGCGACGGTGCACATGACCGGGACGACTCGGCACACCTCGACGGCGGCGCGCGCCACCATCAGGGCGCGGGGCGGGTCGTAGGTGCGGCTCTGGTCGCCGGCCTCGGCGGCCCGGGGCAGCTTCATCGGCGGCATGCCCAGCCAGGAGCTGCCCGCCTTGGCGCCCTTCGGCGTCGAGGACAGGACACCGACCAGGCCGTTCTTCGGTACCGAGCGGCCGGGCGCGGTCATCCCGGAGTTGCCCAGGAACGCCCGCTTGCCGACCCGGGCGGCGGCGATGCGCATCCACCCGCCGCCCAGCTCGTAGGTGGCGACCATCGTGTCGTCGGCGAGGAACGCGCCGTCGCCGACCGTGGTCATCGCGGGCAGCGCCAGGACGGTCGACGCCTCGACGCGCCGCCCGACCTTCATGCCCAGGGCGCGCAGCCACACCGGGGTGAAGAGGCTCGCGTACAGCGGGAAGAGCACGACGCGGGCGGTGTTCATCAGCCGCTCGGTGGCCCAGGCCCGCCAGGCGACGCCGCTGTGCACGGCGTGATATCCCTCGCGCAGTCCGGTGCCCAGCGCCCTGACCAGGACCAGGACGAGCAGCGCGTAGGTGGCCAGCGAGACGACCGTGGCGAGCGGTACGGCGATCAGCGCGGCGGCGAGCACGTCGCCGGGCGCGGACTCGCCGCGGACGAAGAGCAGCAGCGTCAGCAGTCCTGGCAGCGCCGCGAGCGCGGGCAGCAGGCCCAGCGCGGTGGAGGTGAGGCCGTAGACCAGGGACCACCCACGGGTGCGCGGCGGGCGGCTGCCCGGCCAGCGGTGGGCGGCCTTGCCGGAGCGGGCCGCGGGAACGCCCGACCAGCGCTGGCCGGCCGGTACCGCCCCGGTCACTCCGGAGCCCGGCGCGATCTCGGCGCGCTTGCCGACGCGGGCACCGGGGAACAGGGTGCTGCGCGCGCCGACCGTGGCCGCCGCGCCGATCCGGATCTTGCCGATGTGCAGCAGGTCGCCGTCGAGCCAGTGGCCGGACAGGTCCACCTCGGGTTCGACGGCGCAGCCCTTGCCGAGCCGCAGCATCCCGGTGACGGGCGGCAGCGAGTGCAGATCGGCGTCCGCGCCGATCCGCGCGCCGAGCGCCCGGGCGTAGTGGGTGATCCAGGTGCCGGTCAGCCGGTTGGCGCCGACGCGCTCGGCGAGGCGTTCCGCGGTCCACAGCCGCAGGTGGACGCTGCCGCCGCGCGGATAGGTACCGGGCCGGACCCCGCGCAGCAGCAGCCGCGCGCCGCCGGCCGCGACGGCGACCCGGCCGGCCGAGCTGACGCACAGCAGCCAGCCCAGCGCCACCCACCACCAGGACACGGCGGGCGCCCACGGGAAGTCCCCGTACCGGGCGAGCACGTTGTTCAGGGCGGCGACGCCCACGGCCCAGCGCAGCCCCGAGATCGTCAGCAGCGGGACCATCAGCGCCAGTTGTACGGCGCCGGCGCGCCGCGGGGTGGGCCGTACGGTCCGCACGGCGCTCTCGCGGGCGTCCGACGCCTCCAGGACGCGGGCCAGCGCGCCCAGCGACGGGTTCTGGTAGATGTCGCTGACGGAGACGTTGGGGAAGCGCGCACGGATGAGGGCGACCAGGCGGGCGGCCCCGAGGCTGCTGCCGCCGATCGCGAAGAACTCGGCGTCGGCGGTGCCGACGGAGGTGCCGAGGATCTCAGCCCACTGTTCCGCGAGCCACCCCTCGGTGCCTTCCAGCGGGCTCTCCTGCCCGGAGGTGTCCACGGAGGGCAGCGGCCAGGGCAGCGCGGCCCGGTCGACCTTGCCGGAGGTCCGGGTGGGCAGCGTGTCGACCACCGCGATGAGCGGCACGAGCGAGGCGGGCAGCGCCTCGCGCAGCCGGCGCAGCGCGTCGACGGGGTCGAACACACCACTGACGACGCCCACTTCGGCCTCGTCGGTCCGGGCCTCGTCGGTCCGGGCTTCGTCGGTCCGGGCTTCGTCGGTCCGGGCTTCAGCCGCCTGGGCCTGGTCGGCCCGCGCTTCGCCGTCGGGGGTCTCGTCGCCGGCCGGGGTGTCGGCGGCCGTGTCCTGTGCCGCGCTCACCACATAGCCGACGAGGATCTGGTTGCCGCCCCGGGTGGTGCGGACGGCGGCCGCGGCACCCGCGACGTTCGGCAGCGCCTGCAGCGCCGCGTCGACCTCGCCGAGTTCGATCCGGCGGCCGCCCAGTTTGATCTGCTCGTCCGCCCTGCCGACGAACAACAGCCCTTCGGCGTCGGCACGGACCAGGTCACCGCTGCGGTAGGCGCGCTCCCAGCCCAGCGAGGGCAGCGGCGCGTACTTCTCGGCGTCCTTGTCCGCGTCGAGGTAACGGGCCAGCCCGACCCCGCCGATGACGAGTTCGCCGACCTCGCCCATGGGCACGAGCTCGCCCCGCGCGTCCACGACCGCCAGGTCCCAGCCGTCGAGCGGCAGCCCGATCCTGACCGGGCCCTCGCCGGTGAGCTGAGCGGCGCAGGCGACGACGGTGGCCTCGGTGGGACCGTAGGTGTTCCACACCTCGCGGCCCTCGACGGCCATCCGCTCGGCGAGTTCGGGCGGGCACGCCTCGCCGCCGAAGATCAGCAGCCGGACGTCGTCGAGCGCTTCCGACGGCCACAGCGCCGCCAGGGTCGGCACCGTCGACACGACCGTGATGCGCTGTTCGACCAGCCATGGGCCCAGGTCGAGCCCGGTGCGGACCAGAGACCGGGGGGCGGCGACGAGGCAGGCGCCGTACCGCCAGGCCAGCCACATCTCCTCGCAGGAGGCGTCGAAGGCGACCGACAGCCCGGCCAGCACCCGGTCCCCGGGGCCGATGGGCTCCTCGGTGAGGAAGAGCCCGGCCTCGGCGTCCACGAACGCCGCGGCGCTGCGGTGGGTGACGGCAACGCCCTTGGGCTTGCCGGTCGATCCCGAGGTGAAGATGATCCAGGCGTCGTCGTCGGGTCCGGGCCGCCGGCCCACGACGCCGTGCGGGGTACCGCAGGGCCGGATCTCGCGGTGCGCCCCGATGACGGCGCTCACTCCCGCTTCGGAGAAGACCAACTCGGCGCGTTCTTCGGGGTCTTCGGCGTCCACCGGCACATAGGCGGCGCCTGCCGCCAGCACCGCGAGGATCGAGATGTACAGGTCGTTGGTGCCGGACGGCACCCGGATGCCGACCCGGTCGCCGGCGCCGATGCCCGCCGCCGCGAGCCGCAGCCGCAGCGCCTCGGTCTCGGCTGCCAGGGCGCGGTAGCTCAGCGCCGTGGAACCGTCGTCGACGGCTGCGCCGTTCGGGTGTCTTCGGGTGGTCTCGGCGAGGATGTCGAGCAGGGTCCGCTCGGGCGCGGGACCGTTCCCGGAGAAGACCGCGCGGGGCGGTGCCAGGAGCTCCGCGGGGTCGATCAGTGTGTCGAGCGTCAGCTCGGGTGCCTCTGCCAGCGTCATACAGCGCTCCCGTTCCCGGCCGGGGTGAAGGACGGCGGCGCACAGCGCGCGTCGATCCGATCAGTGCCGGCCAGGAACGGACGCATGTCTTACCCTCCGAGGTACGTGGACTGCTTGCCGGGTGCCGCGGGCGCGCTCCGGGGACGGACCGTCCCGGCCCGCCGGGTGAGCGCCGTATCCGGGTTTTCCGCCGGGGCCGCGCTGCGCTCGGGCTCCGCGGCATCCGCGCCGCGGCAAGGGGGCCGAAGGGCACGTTACCGGTGCAAGGTGAACACGGCCTGCCGGGTTTGACCCGAGTGGCCGGTATCACAACAGCCGCGACCCGCCTCGGTGCAGTCGTTCACCTCCGGCTTCAGAAGCCGAAAACCGCCCCGGTACCCCCTGTCTTGATGCAGGAGTTCGCGTACGTGTGGGAGTACGAGACGCGTTGCCCCTGCCACACTCCGTCCGCGGTGACCACCACCGGATCCCAGATCTTGGGGCAGATCCGGTTGGGGTCGGAGGCTAACAGCGCCTCGAAGTTCCCGCCCGCCAGGGTCAGTTCGGTGCAGGCGGCCTGTGCGTCCGGGTGGTCGCCTCCGGCGGTGGGGCGACAGCGCAGCAGCACGGCCCGCTGGACAGCGGCGGTCGCGGCGTCCTCGCCCTTGCCGATGGTCAGCACCATCGACGAGGGCGCGTACAGACTGTGCGGCTGGGCGGATTCGGCTCGGGCGGTCCCACTGGTGCCCGCCACGCAGCTGAGAGCCAGGGCGGCCCCCACTCCGATCGCACCTAGGGTGTATCGCATTCCGAACACTCCTTCTCCGTTGGTTGCGGATAACGGACAGGAGTATTACGGAGGTGTTTCGTGGCTGCACTTCGAACGATCACTTCCGGTCGCGGTGTGTGATCGGACGATGGCTCATTGTTCGATACGGGCAGCTCAGTGGCCGCCCAGGGCACCCCCGCCGAACCGTCCAGCATGCGGACACCCGCGCGTGGCGCGGACAGGGGCACGTCCGTGAGCTGGGAGAACGTCGGACCCCGAGGGTTCCCGGCCCACCGCTGTCGACCTGAAACCACCGCTTTTCGCGGTCGAAAGGGGGGCCGGCGGTACGCCAGGAGTCGCAGAGCGGGACGGGTCAGGTGGCCGAGCCGGCGGCGGCACCGGTCTTCAGGTCCGGACCCCAGCGGTCGAGCGACTCCTGGAGATCCAGCGCCCGCAGCTTCGGCTCGTCCCCGGCCGGCCAGTCCTCGCGCGGCACCCGCCACATGATCTCGAACTCGTTGCCGTCGGGGTCCTTGGCGTACAGGGACTTCGACACTCCGTGGTTGGTCGCGCCGACCAGCGAATCGCGCTCCGTCAGCTTGGCGGCGGTGTCGGCGAGTTCGCCGAGCGTGCCGACCTCCCAGGCCAGGTGGTAGAGGCCGACCCGGCCCTGCTCGGGGCCGGGGGCGTCCGCACCGATCGCGAAGAGGCCGAGGTCGTGGTCGTTGAGAGTGTCCTGGGCGCTGAGGAAGGCGGCCCGCCCGGGGATCTCCACATCGACCTTGAAGCCGAAGACATCGGTGTAGAACTCGACGGCGCGCGCGACATCGCGGATGTAGAGCACTGCGTGGTTGAGGCGGCGTACAGGCATGGTGGCGCTCCTGGTCGGACATCGGTCGGCCCCGTGGTCGGCGGGCCTGTTTCGACGGTACGCCGACTCAGTTGAAACTTCAAGCAATCTGCCTTGAAAGTTCAAGTACTCAGGGACGGAGCTTACCGGGTGGCGCCGCCCGCGACGCTCAGTGCACGGCGTCGGAGAGCCGGACGAACCGGTGGCCGGCCGCGAGCAGCTCGGGCAGGGCCCGGGCCATGCCCTCGGCCGTACCGCCGGCGGGGTGGTTCATATGGCCGATGACGATCGATCCGGCGGTCGCCGTGAGCGCGGCGCGGCGCACCTGGGAGGGGGTGAACGTGGCCCCCGCGTCGGCGTTGACGCTGAATCCGGCGAACCGCTCCCCCAGTTCGGCGACGATGCGCGCCGCGATGTCGTCGCAGTACGCGGTGCCGGAGCGGAAGAACCGCGGCGGACGTCCGAGCAGCGCGGTGAGCTTGTCCTGGTTCCCCGCGACCTCGTCGAAGACCTCCCCCGCGTCGCGCGTCCCGGCGATGCCGTACGCGGAGCGGCCCGATACCGACAGCGGCCGGTGGCGCGTCCCGTGGTTGGCGATCTCGAACAGCGGATCGCTCGCGAGCTGCTCGAAGTGCGCGCGGTTGGCGTCGATCCAGCGCGCGTTGAGGAAGAGCGTCGCGGGCACCTTGCGGGTCCGCAGCAGGTCGATCAGCTCCCGGTCGTAGCCGCCACCGCCCGGCCCGCCGCACGCGTCGAAGGTCAGCGCCATCGCCCGTCCCGCGGCGGACGGCAGCTTGGTGACCACCCCGGGAGCGGTGAAGCCCCAGCCGGTGGGGGTCATCCGGCCGTAGCGGGCGACGGTAGCGGCCCGGGTGACCCGGGGAGCCGGCTTGGGCGACGGCGGTGCGGGGGACGGTCGCAGGGCGGACGGCGTGGGAACCGTGCCGGGCCCGGGCGGGGACGACGGTTCCGGCGACCGTCCGGCCGGGTCGGGCGCCGAGGTGCACCCCGCCAGAAATCCGCCCGCCACGGCCGTGAGCATCAACCGGCGACCCAGCGACATCCGTTCCCCCGTACATGATCCGTGACGCACGTGCCCGGCCGCTACCAGCCAATTCCGATGACCATACGATGTGACCGGTCCAGTGGTCGAAGAAGATCGCGGAGCCGGAGTGTCGGCGCGGCATCCGGACACCCGGCGCCCGGTTTACGGAACTTTCGTCCCCGGCAGCGCGTCCAGTAGACCGGAGGAGACGATCTCCGCGGCAGGACACAGTGGTACGGGAACGGAGCTCTTGGTGTACATCGGCCTTCTGACAGCCGTCGCGGCATCGGCCTGCTACGGCACGGGGTCGGTCCTGCAGGCCGTGGGATCACGCAGGTCGGCCCGCCTCGAGGCGGCCGCCGCCTCGACCACCGGCACCACCGAGCACGGCGGCCCGAGCCTGTCCTCCACCGCCAAGGCCGCCGTGACCTGGGAGTTCATGCTCGGCACGGTGCTGGATTTCATCGGCTTCGGGCTCGGGGCACTGGCCGCCCGACTGCTGCCGCTGTTCCTCTCCCAGACGGTGATCAGCGCCAACCTGGTGATCACCGCGGTGCTGAGCATCAGGATGCTCGGCATCCGGCTGAGCCGGCCCGAGTGGATCTCCATCGGTGTCGTCTGCTCCGCCCTGGTGCTGCTGGCCACGGCGGCGGGTCCCGAGGGCAGCGGTCACACCGCACGCGCCACCCACTGGTGGCTGCTCGCCGCCGCCGTGACGATCATCGGGGCCGGCAGCCTGCTGGTGCGGCGTCTCGGCGCACGCGGCGCGATCCTGGCCGGTCTGCTGTCCGGGCTGGGCTTCGGCGCCCTGGGCGTCGGCGTGCGGGTGCTGGACGGCGTGGACCCGTTCGACCTCCCGACGCTGCTGGCGGACCCCGCCCTGTACGCGATCCTGGTCGCCGGCATCGGCGGCATGTACCTGCACACGGTGGCCCTGCAGATCGGTTCGATCAACGGCGCCACGGCCGCGCTGGTGGTCGGCGAGACCGTGGTCCCGGGCATCCTCGGGGTGCTCTGGCTCGGCGACACCTCCCGCGACGGCTTCGGCTGGGTGGCGGTCGCCGGCTTCGTCCTGGCCGTGACGGGCGCGGTGGCCGTCGCCTGGTACGGGCAGCCGGAGGGCGCCGACGCCGCGGAACCGGCGGTCGAGCTCGCCCCCACCGGAAGCTGACACGGCGGCGGAGGGGGGTGCGCGATCATGCGCGGCCGCTGGGCGTAGCGTCGCGGGGGTTGAGCACGAAAGAGAAGAGGGACCCGCCATGGGTGAACTGATCCTGGTCCGGCACGGCGAGACCGAGTGGAGCGCGTCGGGGCAGCACACCAGCTACACCGACCTGCCGCTCACCGCCCGGGGCGAGGAGCAGGCGCGCGGTCTGGCACCCCTGCTGGCGGAGTTCCGCATCGCGCTCGTCCTGACCAGCCCGTTCGGACGCGCGGTGCACACCGCCGAGCTCGCGGGCCTGGCCCGCACCACCGTCGATCCCGACATGCACGAGTGGGACTACGGCGGCTACGAGGGCATCACCACGAACGAGATCCACCGGACGCGGCCGGACTGGGACCTGTGGACCGACGGCGTGCCCCCCGGTGTCCCCGGGCACCCCGGCGAGCTGCCGGCGGAGGTCGGCGCGCGCGCCGACCGGGTGCTCGCCCGGGTGGACGCCGCGTTCCGCGATCTCGGGGACGCCGGGGACATCGTCCTGGTGGCCCACGCCCACTTCCTGCGGGTGCTGACCGCCCGCCGGCTGGGACTCCCGGCGGCGGACGGCGCCCTGTTCCAGCTGGCCACCGGGACCGTCAGCCGGATCGGCACCGAGCACGGCCGTCCGGTCCTCGTGTCCTGGAACCGCATGCCCTGAGCCGCACCGGGCAGCCGCACCCTGCGGGCCGGAGTGCTCCGGGACACGCCGGGTCACCTCGATGTCGTCCTCTGTGCACGAGGCGTCCGCACCCCCGACACTGAGGCGAAGCACTCACTAGGGAGCGGGTATGACGGTGACAGCCGACCGGCAGGTATCCCGCCTCACCTCGCCCTGGACGCGCGGCCTCGCCGCGGCCGCGGCGGGCGCGTTGCCGGCGCTCGCCTTCCCCGCGCTGTCGCTCTGGTGGCTGGCCTACGTGGCGCTGGTGCCGTGGATCCTGCTCGCGCGCTCCGCGCCGACGGGCCGCCGCGCCGCACTCGACGGCTGGCTGGGCGGGGCCGGCTTCATGCTGGCCGTGCACCACTGGCTGTTCCCGAGCCTCAACGTCTTCATCGTCGTGCTGGCCCTGCTGCTGGGGACCCTGTGGGCGCCGTGGGGGTGGTTGCTGCGGCGGACGCTGGGCGGGCGGCCCGGCCCGCGGCGGGTGGCCGCCGCCATGGTGCTGGCGCCGTGCGGATGGCTGATGGTCGAGCTGGTGCGCTCCTGGCAGTACCTGGGCGGTCCGTGGGGGCTGTTGGGGGCCAGTCAGTGGCAGGTCGCCCCCGCGCTGCGGCTGGCGTCGGTCGGCGGGGTCTGGCTGATCAGCGCGCTGGTCGTGACGGTGAACACGGCGGTGGCGGCGCTGATCGCGGCGCCCTCCGTCCGCGCCCCGGCCGGCGCCGCGCTGGCCGCGGTGGCGGTCGGCACGACCGCCGTGTGGCTGGGCGCGCCGGTGCCCGACCGGACCGGGACGGTACGGATCGCGGTGGTGCAGCCGGGCGTGATCGAGGGGGCTGAGGCCCGGTTCGACCGCGAGGAACAGCTGACCCGCACGCTCGCCGGGCAGCGGGTGGACCTGGTGGTATGGGGCGAGAGCAGCGTCGGCTTCGACCTGTCGTCCCGGCCGGACCTCGCCGACCGGCTCGCCGCGCTCGCCCGGGAGGTCGACGCGGACGTCCTGGTGAACGTGGACGCCCAGCGGGCCGACGGGCGCGGTATCTCCAAGACGTCGGTGCTGGTGGGAGCGGACGGCATCACCGGCCCGAGCTACGACAAGATGCGTCTGGTGCCGTTCGGCGAGTACATCCCGTTCCGCTCGGTGCTGGGCTGGGCCACGTCGGTCGGCAAGGCGGCCGGCGAGGACCGCAGGCGCGGCGACCGCCAGGTGGTCATGACCGCGGGGAACCTGCGCTTCGGGCCGCTGGTGTGCTTCGAGTCGGCCTTTCCCGACATGAGCCGGAAGCTGGCCGACGACGGGGCGCAGCTGCTGGTGGCGCAGTCGTCCACCTCGTCGTTCCAGGGCAGTTGGGCGCCGCCCCAGCACGCCTCGCTCGCCGCGCTGCGGGCCGCGGAGACCTGGCGTCCGATGGTGCACGCCACCCTGACCGGGGTGAGCGCGGTCTACGACGGCCAGGGGCGGCAGGTCGGCTCATGGCTGGGCACCAGCGCCAGCACGGCGGCGGTGTACCAGGTACCGCTGTCGGAGGGCCGCAGCCCGTACGTCCGGTTCGGCGACTGGGTGCCGCACCTCGCGCTGCTGATCGTGGTGCTGGCCGCGGGGTACGAGGTCTCGCTGCGGGTCAGGCGGACTGCTCGCGAATCGCGGTGACGATCCGCTCGCACAGTTCATGGGTGCGCAGCGCGTCCTGGGCGTCGAGCAGCTTGCCGCTGCGCACCGCGTCCAGGAAGACCAGGATGATCTGCTCGATACCGCGCTGGCGGGCGACCGGAACCCAGTCGCCGCGGCGGCGCAGGGTGGGCTGGCCCTTGTGGTCGATGACGTCGGCGAGGTTGACGACCTGGCGCTTGGTGTCGTCGCCGCTCACCTCGAGGATCTCCTCGGTGGAGCCGCTCATCCGGTTCATCGTGCCGATGGCGGTGAACCCGTCGCCGGACAGCTGCAGGACGACGTGGTGCAGCAGGCCGTCGCGGACCTTGGCGCGGACGTCGGTGTGCTCGATGGGACCGGGCGCGAGATAGCGCAGGGTGTCGACGACATGGATGAAGTCGTCGAACACCACGGAGCGGGGCTCCTCGGCGAGCCCGACCCGGTTCTTCTGCATCAGGATCAGATCGCGCGGGTGGTCCGCGCACTGGGTGTAGCCCGGCGCGTAGCGGCGGTTGAAGCCGGCCATCAGGCTGACCCGGCGCTGTTCGGCGAGGTTCACCAGGTGCCGCGCCCCGTCGAGGTCGGGCGCGAACGGCTTGTCGACATAGGCCGGGACGCCGGCTTCGATCAGCGCCTCGGTGATCTCGACGTGCCGGTCGGTGGGCGCGTGCACGAAGGCGGCGTCGAGCCCCTGCCCGATCAGCGCGTCCAGGCTGGTGTGCCGGTGCGGCAGCCGGAGGGCGTCACCGACCCGGTCCAGGGTGGCGGGGGTACGGGTGTGCAGGTGCACTTCGATCCCCGGCTGGGCGGCGAGCACCGGCAGATACGCCTTCTGGGCGATGTCACCGAGGCCGATCACCCCGATTTTCAGGGGGGCGTTGCCGGATCCCATGTGCCTCTCCCGTTCTGCCGCTACCGCTCGACCGCGCCCGCCGCCGCTGCCGCGCGCGTCGCCGCCCGCGTCGCCGTGGCGACAGGTCCGATGTGTTCTGGCAGCATACGGGGCCCGCCGGAGGCGTCCTCCGGCGGTGTCACTCCGTGTCACTCCTGCGGGGAATACCCAACGGTGCCGCCGACCGGCAGAGTTGTCCGAATGCGTCATTTAGCAGCAGTAGTGCTCATTGCGGCGGCCTCGGCCGTCACCGGGTGTACGACGGTGCCCTCGCAGCCGGCCCCCGGCCCCTCGTCGGCGCCGGTGTTGCCCGTCCTCCCGCTCCCCCAGGACCGGACGGTCGTCCGGCAGCCGGACCAGCAGTCGCTCGCGACCGTACCGGTGCAGGAACCGGACCCCGGTCCCCCGGCCTCCGCCGCGGCTCCCGCGCCCCCGCAGCCCGTGCGGCGCCATCACCGGGCACGGACTCCGGTGGCGCCCGCGGAACGTGATCCGGTGCCCGCCGCCAAGGCCGCTCCGCACCCCCGCCCGGCGGCGTCACTGCCCGGCGGGGCGGGGGTCTGCGCGCTGGGCGAGACGTACGGCGGCTGGGCCGAGGACAGCGCCGCGGCGCGGATCTGCCACGAGTCCTACGGCCGGTGACCGGAGCCGTCCAGCCTCAGCTCCATCCGTCCGATCGCGGCCCGCAGGCCGTCGCCGTAGTCGTCGTCACCGAGCGCCCCCGAGGCGCTCCTCGCCCGGACGAGGTGGTTGCGCGCCAGCTCCCGCTCGCCGACCTTCAGGTAGTCGGCGGCGAGATTCAGGTGCAGTGACGGATAGAAGCCCCGCACGGCGAGCGACTCGTGGTGCCGGCCGGTGCGTTCGTCGGAGAGACCGTCGGCCGCCCGCAGGGCTCTGAGGTCCCACTCCAGTTCGTCCTCGGGATCGTCCTGGGTGTCGGCCATGAAGTGCGCGAGCGTGCAGCGGTGGAGGGGATCGCCGTCCTCGCCGATCTCCTCCCACAGACGACCGAACCGGGTCCTGGCCTCTTCACGGTCGCCGCCGTGCAGCAGCATCATGACCTGGCCGATCCGCGTCATGACCGCGTCCTGGCCGACACCCCAACCCTGTTCCTGATCCGTCACTGCCGCCTCCTGCGCCCCGCGGGCGTCCCGTTCCCGCTGATCCTGCTGACGCTAGCCGCAGGGTCCGGAAAACCCGGTCAGGCGCGGACACCGAGGTCGGGCACCCGCCAGTCGATCGGGTCGTGGCCCTGGGCCTTGACCGCGTCGTCGATCTGCGTGAAGGGGCGGCTGCCGAAGAAGAGCTTCGCGGACAGCGGTGAGGGGTGCGCGCCCTGGATCACCGTGTGCCGCTCGGTGTCGATCAGCGGGAGCTTCTTCTTGGCGTAGTTCCCCCACAGCACGAACACCGCCGGGTCCGACCGGTCGGAGACGGCCTTGATCACCGCGTCGGTGACCTTCTCCCAGCCCTTGCTCTTGTGCGAGTTCGCCTCGCCCTCCCGCACCGTCAGCACCGCGTTGAGCAGCAGGACGCCCTGCTCGGCCCACGGCATCAAGTAGCCGTTGTCCGGCACCGGGTGGCCGAGCTCCTCCTTCATCTCCTTGAAGATGTTGCGCAGCGACGGCGGGGTCTTCACGCCCGGCCGCACCGAGAAGCACAGCCCGTGCCCCTGTCCCTCGCCGTGGTACGGGTCCTGGCCGAGGATCAGCACCTTCACCCGGTCGAAAGGCGTGGCCTCCAGAGCCGCGAAGACCTCGTCCCGGGGCGGGAAGATCTTGTGCGTGGCCCGCTCGGTCTCCACGAACTCGGTGAGCTGCTGGAAGTACGGCTTCTCCAACTCCTCGCCGAGGACGTCCTGCCAGGATTCGGGCAGCATGCTGGGCACGTCAGGAACCTCCGGTACACGATCCGTTGCTGGAACTCAGAACGTACCGGGAGCCACTGACAACGCGCTCTCCGGGTGGCCGCGCGACGCCCGCCGGCACACCGGGAAACAGCTGAGCCGGGCCCGGGCCGAAGCCCGGACCCGGCTCGCCGGACCCGCTCAGGCGACGCCCGCGTGCAGGAACAACCCGCCGTCGACGACGAGGGTCTGGCCGGTGATCCACCCGGCCTGGTCGGAGAGCAGGAAGGCGGCTGCGCCGCCGATGTCCTCCGGGACGCCCAGCCGCTTGAGCGGATAACCCGCGGCGGCCTCCTCCTCGCGGCCCTCGTACAGCGCCGCGGCGAACCTCGTCTTGACCACCGCCGGGGCGATGGCGTTCACCCGCACGCCCGGCGCCATCTCGGCGGCGAGCTGGATCGTCAGGTTGACCATGGCGGCCTTGCTGATGCCGTAGGCGCCGATGAAGGGCGACGGGGCGAGACCGGCGACCGAGGCGATGTTGACGATCGCCCCGCCGTTCTCCTTCTGCCAGGCCTTCCAGGTCTGCTGCGCGAAGCCGAGCGCCGAGATCACATTGGTCTCGAAGACCTTGCGCGCGACGTTCAGGTCGAGTTCGGCGATCGGGCCGAAGACCGGGTTGGTGCCGGCGTTGTTCGCCAGGAAGTCGACGCGTCCGAACGCCTCCATGGTGCGTTCGACGGCGACCGCCTGGTGGGCCTCGTCGTGCGCCTTGCCGGCCACCCCGATCACCCGGTCGGCGCCGAGCTTCTCGACGGCCTCCTTGAGCGCGTCCTCGTTCCGGCCGGTGATGCAGACGCGGTCGCCACGGGCCACCAGGGCCTCGGCGATGCCGTAGCCGATACCGCGGCTGGCGCCGGTGACGAGGGCGACCTTGCCGCTGTCGGTGGGAATCTCACGTGTCATGGTGCTCAGATCTCCGATGCGCGTCAGTTGAGCGGGCCGCCGGCCACGTACAGGACCTGGCCGGAGACGAAGCCGGCCTGCTCACCGGTGAAGAAGGCGATCGCGTTGGCGATGTCGTCCGGGTTGCCGACCCGCTGGACGGGGATCTGGGTCGCGGCGGCCGCCTGGAACTCCTCGAAGCCCATGCCGATCCGGGCGGCCGTGGCGGCGGTCATGTCGGTGACGATGAAGCCGGGCGCCACGGCGTTGGCGGTGACGCCGAACTTGCCGAGCTCGAAGGCCAGCGTCTTGGTGAAGCCCTGCAGACCCGCCTTGGCGGCCGAGTAGTTGACCTGGCCGCGGTTGCCGAGCGCGGAGCTCGACGACAGGTTGACGATCCGGCCGAACTTCGCCGCCACCATGTGCTTCTGCACCGCGCGGGACATCAGGAAGGCACCCCGGAGGTGCACGTTCATGACGGTGTCCCAGTCGGTCGCGCTCATCTTGAACAGCAGGTTGTCGCGGAGCACACCCGCGTTGTTCACGAGGATGGTCGGCGCGCCCAGTTCCTCCGCGACCCGGGCCACCGCCGCCTCGACCTGCGCCTCGTCCGATACGTCGCAGCCGACCGCGAGCGCCCTGCCGCCGTCCGCCGTGATCTGCTCGACGGTCTCCTTGCAGGCACCCTCGTCGAGGTCGAGTACGGCGACGGCGCGGCCCTCGGCCGCCAGCCGCTTGGCGGTGGCGGCGCCGATGCCGCGCGCGGCCCCGGTCACGATCGCGACGCGCTGCTCGGTCGTGGACATGCAGTCTCCTTGCCCTCAGATACGGCGCCGGGCGGAATCCCGCACGGACTCCGCACATGAGCAACCGCTTAGTAGGTTAGTTGTCGAAACCGTAGGAGCCCTGTGACCCGCTGTCAACGGAACCCCTCGCGAGTGTGTTTCAGCGCACCAGGAGACCGAGCAGCCGGTCCACCTCGGCCTCCGGGTCCGCGGTCAGCCCGGTGTGGATCGGACCGGGCTGCACCACCGTGCTGCGCGGCGCCGTGAGCCAGCGGAAACGCCGTCCCGGGTCGTCGCCGGCCGCCTGTCCGGCCCGTTCCCCGCCCTCGCACACACCCTCGTACCCGCGCAGCGCGGCGCGCACCCCCTCGACGTCCACCTTCTCGTCGAGACAGCGCAGCCGCGCCTCGTCCAGGTGGATCCGCGCGCCGACGAACGACTGCGCGCGGCAGTAGACCAGCACCCCCGCGTTGATCATCTCGCCGCGCTCGATCCGCGGTACGACGCGCACCAGCGCGTACTCGAACACATCCCGGCCACTGCCCCGGTACCCGGTCACTTCGCGGCCTTCCCGTCCACCCAGGTGCGCAGCCAGTCCGGCGCGTCCTGCTTCGGCTTCTGTCCCGCCACGAGGACGATCCGCTCATGCACCGAGCCCGCGCGGGCGAGCAGCACCCGCTCGTACGCCCTGCGCACCTCGTCGGGACCGTCGAAACCGGGCTCCCCGTCCAGCCACTCGTCGGGCACCAGAGCGGTGACCTCGCGCAGCAGTTCCTCGGTGACCTTGGGCGCGAGCTCGGCCGCGGCGGCGGCCGGGTCGGGCGAGAACCGGGACAGCGCGTGGTCGGCGGCGTCGAAGGGCTTCGCCGACGCCTGTTCGGCCGTCTTCCAGTTGTGGTGCCAGATCAGCGAGGCGCCGTGGTCGATGAGCCAGAGGTCCTTGTGCCAGATCAGCAGGTTGGGGTTGCGCCAGGACCGGTCCACATTGCCGATCAGGGCGTCGAACCAGACGATGCGGCCGGCCTCGGCCGGCTCGATCTCGAAGACCAGCGGGTCGAACCCGAGCGAGCCCGGCAGGAAGTCCATCCCCAGGTTGAGGCCGCCGCTGGACTTGAGCAGATCCTGGATCTCGGCGTCGGGCTCGCCGAGCCCGATCACCGGGTCGAACTGGAACCGGACGAGCTCGGGGACGCGCAGTCCCAGCCGGCGGGCCAGCTCGCCCGCCACGATCTCGGCGACCAGCGCCTTGCGGCCCTGCGCGGCGCCGGTGAACTTCACGACGTACGTACCGAGGTCGTCGGCCTCGACCACCCCCGGCACCGAGCCGCCCTCGCGCAAGGGCGTCACGTAACGGATCCCTGTTACCTCTGTGAGCATCGCCCCAGGCTACTTGCGCGGCGCCGGACCACGGCGACCGTGGGGAACGGTGGCGAAGTCCGGTGATCACGAATGCGCTGGGCCATCAGCCGGAATTCTTCGGGAGGCTTTGAACGCGCCGGAGGATCTCTGCGTATGACCGGGCGGGCACGGCATCACGCCCACCGGGCGACCGCTCCCGCGCCACCCGGCTCCTCTACCGACAGGACGTGCCACATGACCGACACCTCCGGTATTCCCGCGGCTCCGACCCGCCGCACGATGGTCGCCGCGGCGGGCGGCGTGGGTCTCATCGCCGCTCTGACCGCGTGCGGCGGATCGGATACGAAGGCCAGTGACACCCCGGCCACCACCCCGGCCCAGCCTTCGGCCCCGGCGGACTCCTCGGCACCGGCCGCCACCACTCCGGGCGGGAGCGGCGCCGACGCACTGGCCAAGACCACGGACATCCCGGTGGGCGGCGGAAAGATCTTCGCGGACCAGAAGGTCGTCGTCACCCAGCCGACCGCCGGTGACTTCAAGGCGTTCTCCGCGGTCTGCACGCACCAGGGCTGTGCGGTCAGCGACGTGGCGGACGGCACCATCAACTGCCCCTGCCACGGAAGCAAGTTCAAGATCGCGGACGGCAGTGTCGCCGCCGGTCCGGCGACCAAGCCGCTGGCCGCCGCCAAGGTCACCGTCGCGGGCGGCTCGTTGCAGCTGGGCTGACGGGCGCGAGCGGGCTGTGGCAGCGCCGCCGGGGCGTTGGCGGCTACGGCTTTCCGGCGTGCTGCCCCTGCCGCTTCCAGCAGGCCAGGATGTCGTCGGTCGTGCCGACCGTGGAGACGAGCGCGAGGGTGTGCCGGACGACGGCCTCGGTGTACTCGCGGGGCACCCCTGCGATGGCGTCGGCGGGAACCACCACCTGGTACCCCAGGTTGACGGCGTCGAAGACGGCATTGGGGATCGCGATGTTCGCGGAGACCCCGGCGACGATCAGGGTGCGGCAGCCCAGGTTGCGCAGCAGCGCGTCGACATCGGTACCGGCGATCGGTGACAGCCCGTGCAGCCGGCGTACGACCAGGTCGCCGTCGGCGAGCGGTATCCCCTCGGCGAGCCGCACGGCCGGTGTGCCGGTCAGCTGCTGCACGGGCAGCCGCCCGGCGGCACGGAAGAGCCGCGCGTTGTGGTTGGCGCCGAGCCCGTCCGGGCGGCGTTCGGCGATGGCGTGCAGGACGGCGGCGCCCACCTCGTGGGCGCCGCCGACCAGCCGTGCCACATGGCCCAGTGCCCCGGAGTCCCGCGCCTCGGCGGCGAGTTCCGGCAGCGCGCTGTCCGGCCCGACGACGCCGCGCTGGCACTCCACGGTCAGTACGGCGGTGACCGCCGGGTCCAGCAGTTCCGCCAGCCGGTCGCTCGGCGCCATGACTGCCCCCTCGTACGACGGACCTCAACGGCCGCAACGGACCGACGGACCGCAAGGGGCCCGCAACGGATGACGACGGAGCGACCGTAGCTGACGAACCGTCAGCCAGGAAGGGATGCGGCGCGCACGGGCGCACCCGCCGGCCACCACCACTGGACGGCCGCGCCGCCGTCCTCCATTATTTCTGACACACAGTCAGATAAATGGAGGTGCTCGACTCATGGCCGTCATTCAGCGGCGGGGCCGCAGAATCATGATGACCCCGCACGAGGTCGACGCCTTCCTCGCGGAGCAGCGCACCTGCCGCGTGGCGACCGTCTCCAAGGACGGCCGTCCGCACGTCGGCGCCCTGTGGTTCACCTGGGACGGCGCATCGCTGTGGCTCTACTCCATCGTCCGCAGTCAGCGCTGGACCGACCTGCTGCGCGATCCCCGCGTCTCGGTCGTGATCGACGACGGAGTGGAGTACGGGGAGCTGCGCGGCATCGAGCTCTCCGGGACCGTCGAATTCATCGGTGAGGCGCCCCGAACCGGCGAGCCCGTCCCGGAGCTGGACGCCCCCGAGCGGCTGTTCTCGGCCAAGAACTTCGGGCTCGACACCATGCCGCACGACGGCCGTCACGCCTGGCTCCGGCTCACCCCGGAACGGATGGCCTCCTGGGACTTCAGCAAGATTCCGCAGTAGAGCCGCGGGGCGGAGCGGGCGGGCGTCACTTGCTCCCCCGCGCCGCCGCCTCGGAGATGTTGCGGGCCATGCCGCCGAAGACCACGGCGTGGAACGGTGCCACGCTCCACCAGTAGAGCTGGCCGGCCAGACCGTGCGGATGGAACAGCGCACGCTGGCGGAGGAGGGTGGCGCCCGCGTCGTCGTGGTCCACCGACAGTTCCAGCCAGGCCAGGCCGGGCAGCCGCATCTCGGCGCGCAGCCGCAGCAGACGGCCCGGTTCGATCGCCTCGACCCGCCAGAAGTCCAGTGAGTCCCCGACCCGCAGCCGCGCGGTGTCGCGGCGGCCCCGGCGCAGCCCGACGCCGCCGGCCAGCCGGTCCAGCCAGCCCCGTACGGCCCAGGCCAGTGGGAACGAGTACCAGCCGTTCTCGCCTCCGATGCCCTCGATCACCCGCCACAGCGCGTCCGGCGGAGCGTCCACCGTGCGTTCGCGCCGGTCGGCGTACAGACTGCCGCCGGCCCAGTCGGGGTCCGTGGGCAGCGGGTCGCTGGGGGCTCCGGGCACCGCGGCGGACGACCAGCGGGTCGGGACGTCGGCGTCCCGCAGCCGTTTGAGCGCCAGCCGCACCGAGTCGTCGAAGCCGATCCGCCCGGTGGGCGGGTCGGGTACGTACCGCGCCAGGTCGTTCTCCGAACAGATCACTTCGTGCCGCAGTGACTCGGTGAGCGGGCGGGCGATGGAGCGCGGCACCGGGGTGACGAGGCCGATCCAGTGACTGGACAGGCCCGGCGTCAGGACCGGTACGGGCAGGATCAACCGCCGCGGCAGGCCGGCGACGGCCGCGTACCGCTGCATCATGCCGCGGTAGGTGAGGACGTCCGGGCCGCCGATGTCGAAGGACCGGCTGACGTCGGGCGGCAGGGTGGCGGCGCCGACGAGGCAGTGCAGTACGTCGCGGACGGCGATCGGCTGGATGCGGGTCCTGACCCAGCTCGGGGTGACCATCAGCGGGAGCCGCTCGGTGAGATAGCGCAGCATCTCGAAGGAGGCCGAACCGGAGCCGATGATCACCGCGGCCCGCAGGACGGCGGTGGGCACCCCCGACCTGAGCAGAATGTGCCCGACCTCGGCACGGGACCGCAGATGCGCGGAGAGCTCCGGCTCCGGGACCCCGGTCGGCGTCAGCCCGCCCAGATAGACGATGCGCCGCACTCCGGCGGCGCGGGCCTGCTCGGCGAAGAGCCGGGCGGCACGGCGGTCGGTCTCCTCGAAGCCACGGCCGGTGCCCAGCGCGTGCACCAGGTAGTACGCGGTGTGCACGCCCTCGAACGCGGAGCGCAGCGAGTCCGCGTCGGTCACATCGCCCCGCACCGTCTCGACCCGATCGGCCCAGGGGTGGTCACGGAGCTTCTCCGGCGTGCGGGCGAGGCAGCGGACGGCGTATCCGGCATCGAGCAGCTCGGGCACGAGCCGGCCGCCGATGTATCCGGTGGCTCCGGTGACCAGGCAGCGGCGGGTGCTTTCGTCTTCGGGCATACGGGGATGCCTACCCGGCCGTCGTCGGCAATCACAGCAGGTGGGCGGCGGATCGCTGTTCCGACGGCTGCCGGGGACCGGATCCGGAGGCCGGGTCCGCGGTCCGGGTCCGCGGGACAGGTCCGCAGGCCGGGTCCGCGGTCCGGGTCCGTGAGCCAGGTCCGCGGGCACGGCGTAACAGCGCTACGCCTGGGGGTAGCGTCGATACTCTCTTGGTGTTAGCGTTGCTGTTGTCGGGTTGCGAAGGACGCCACCCCAGCCGGATCAGGGAGCACCGTCATGAGCGCGCAGACCACCACCTCCAAGTCCTCGAGCCGGGTCGCGATCGTCACCGGCGGCTCCCGCGGCATCGGCCGGGAGAGCGCCGAGCGACTGGCCGCCGACGGATTCGCCGTCGTCGTCAACTACGCCGGCAACCAGACCGAGGCCGACGCGACGGTGTCGGCCATCACCGCCGCCGGCGGGCGGGCGGTCGCCTTCCGTGCCGACGTCGCCGACGAGGTCTCGGTCTCGGCCCTCTTCGACACCGCCGAGAGGACGTTCGGCGGAATCGACGTCGTCGTGCACGCGGCGGGCGTCATGACGCTGGCACCGCTGGTCGACACGGATCTGGACGCCATGGACCGTATGCACCGCACGAACATCCGCGGCACCTTCGTCGTCGATCAGCAGGCCGCCCGACGACTGCGCGGCGGCGGGGCGATCATCAACTTCTCCAGCTCCGTGGTGGGACTGGCCATCCCCGGCTACACCGCATACGCGGCCACCAAGGGCGCCGTCGAGGCGATGACGCTGATCCTGGCCCGGGAGCTGCGCGGCCGGGACATCACCGTCAACGCCGTGGCCCCGGGACCGACCGCCACCGCCCTGTTCCTGGACGGCAAGGACGAGGAGACCGTCGCGAGGATGGCCGCCCAGGCACCGCTGGAGCGCCTCGGCACCCCGCAGGACATCGCCGAGGTCGTCTCCTTCCTCGCCGGCCCGGCCCGCTGGGTGAACGGCCAGGTCGTCCGGGCCAACGGCGGCATCGTCTGACCGGCGCCCCGGCCGTCCCTTCCGCCTTTCCCTTCTTTCCCTCGCGTTCTTTCCCTCGCGCTTTCGCGCTCGACCGACCGACGACCAACGACCGACCGACCGACCGAGGAGTTTCCGCCATGGGCAGCACCATCGTCATCACAGGAGCCGGTTCCGGTTTCGGAGCCCTGGCCGCACGGGCGCTGGCCCGCTCGGGCCACACCGTCTACGCCGCCATGCGCAACACCACCGGCCGCAACGCCGACCGGGTCGCCGAGGCCCGGCAGTACGCCGCCGAGCACCAGGTGGACCTGCGCACCGTCGAACTCGACGTCCTCTCCCAGGAGTCCGCCGACGCCGCCGTCGCCACCATCCTGGCCGAGGCGGGCACCCTGGACGTCGTCATCCACAACGCCGGCCACATGGTCACCGGCCCCACCGAGGCCTTCACTCCCGAAGAGCTCACCGCCGTCTACGACACCAACGTGCTCGGCACCCAGCGGGTCAACCGCGCCGCCCTCCCCCATCTGCGGGCGCGGCGGCACGGCCTCGTCGTATGGATCGGCTCCACGAGCACCCGTGGCGGTACCCCGCCGTACCTCGCCCCGTACTTCGCCGCCAAGGCCGCCATGGACTCGCTCGCCGTCAGCTACGCCGCCGAACTGGCCCGTTTCGACATCGAGACCTCCATCGTCGTCCCCGGCTCCTTCACCTCGGGCACCAACCACTTCGCCACGGGCGGGCACCCGGCCCAGCAGGACATCGTCGACGCCTACGAGGAGCACTACGCCGGCCTCATGGACCAGGTCTCCCGGCGACTCGCCGACCTGGCCCCGGCCGGTGCCGACGTCTCCCAGGTCGCGGACGCCATCGTCGACGTCGTCAACGCGCCGCACGGCACGCGTCCGTTCCGCGTCCACATAGATCCCGCGGGCGACGGCGCCGAGGAGGTCAGCGAGGTCGCCGACCGCATCCGCGCCGAATTCCTTGCCCGGATCGGCCTCGGGGACCTCCTTCACCCGCACACCCACCCGCACGCCGCCGAGTAGCACCCCGGCGCGAGCGCGGAGACCATGAGACCGTCCCCGCCCCACCCCGACCGACCCCGACCGGACAGGAGAACACCATGGCCACGACCGAACTGCACCCCGCCGTCCAGCGCGCGGTGGACGCCGCCAACTCCGGCGTCACCGACGACTTCCTCGACAGCTTCACCGCGGACGGCGCGGTCGACGACTGGGGCCGTGTCTTCGCCGGACGTGAGGCCATCCGGGGGTGGAGCGACAAGGAGTTCATCGGGGTGGACGTCAGCCTGGACGTCACGGCGGTGCACCGGTCGGGCGACACCGTGACCGTCACCGCGACGGTGGGCGGGAACGGCTTCAACGGCCCCTCCGACTTCGCGTTCACGGTGGCGGGCGACCGGATCTCCCTGATGCGGATCACCGGATGACGACCGGCCGGCCGCGGCGCGGAAAGCCCGCCACCGTACGTAGCACCGCTACGCCGTGCTTGATAGCGTTCCCCGTGTGAGTACCCGAGCGCGCATCCTGGAAGTGGCGGCCGACCTGGTCGCGGAGTCTCCGGACGGGGACGTGTCCACGCGGGCGGTGTGCGAGGCCGCGCAGGTGGGCGCCCCGGCGCTCTACCGGTACTTCGGGGACAAGGAAGGCCTGCTGTCGGCCGTCGTCGACCACGGCTTCGACAAGTACCTGGCGACGAAGCGGCAGCACCGCGCCGGTGCCGACCCCATCGAGGATCTGCGCAACGGCTGGGACAGCCACGTGGAGTTCGCCCTGCAGAACCCGAACCTGTACCGGTTGATGAACTCCCCCGCGATGCGCACCACCCCGGCCGCGGCGCTGGAGTCCCATCAGATCCTCACCCGGGACCTGGAGCGGGCGGCGGCACTGGGGAAACTGCGGCTCGCCCCCGAGCTGGCCGCCCAGATAGTGATGTCGGCCAACGTCGGTGTGGCCCTGATGCTCGTCGCCCGGCCCTCGACCTTCACCGACCCGAGCACATCGCATCGCGTCCGTGACGCCGTGCACGCCTCCGTCTTCACCCCGGACGTGTTCGGCACCCGAGCCGCCCCGGACGGCTCCGCCGGCGACCGGGACGACGCGCGGCTGCAGTCGACCGCGAGCCGGTTGAACGCACTGCTGCGCCAGTCGCCAGACCAGACGCTCAGCGTCGCCGAGACGGTCCTGCTGACCGAATGGCTGGACCGGCTGTCGAACACCCCCCAGCACCAGTAGGCACGGAAATCCGCGGATGTTTCCCGCCGCGGTGTCGATCCGGGCCCGGGCCGTTCGTATAGGGAGTGAGAAGCCGGCACGAGGCCGGCGGAACGACCTAGGAGGACACCATGCCGCAGTACCTGCTCAGCGTGATGCAGCCCGAAGGGGAGCCGCCCGCCCCCGAGGTCCTGCAGGAGATCATGCGCAACGTGGAGGCTCTGCACGAGGAGCTCAAGGCCGCCGGAGCGTGGGTCTTCGCCGGCGGTCTGCACGCCCCGAGCACCGCGACCGTGGTCCGTCTCCAGGACGGCGACGTGCTCACCACCGACGGCCCGTACCTCGAGGGCAAGGAGTATCTCGGCGGCCTGTCCATCATCGAGGCGCCCGACCTGGACGCCGCGCTGGAATGGGGCCGTAAGAGCGCCCGGGCGACCACCCTCCCGATCGAGGTGCGCCCCTTCTACTGGGAGGCCACCGGCTGATGGCTGATCTGCCGGCCGTCCCCGCCGCGGAGATCGAACAGGTCTTCCGTGCGGAGTACGGCCGCTCGGTGGCGGTCCTGGTCCGTGTCTTCGGCGACATCGACATCGCCGAGGAGGCGGTCCAGGACGCGTTCACCACGGCGCTGGAACGGTGGCCGTCCGCCGGGCTGCCGCCGAGCCCCGCCGGCTGGATCATCACCACGGCACGCAACCGGGCGATCGACCGGCTCCGCCGGGAGGCGTCCCGCCAGGACCGGCATGCCCAGGCCGCTCTGCTGCACGCCCGCGACGAACCGATCGAGGAGGGCCCCGTGCGCGACGACCGGCTCCGCCTGATCTTCACGTGCTGCCACCCCTCGCTCGCCACCGGAGCCCAGGTCGCGCTGACGCTCCGGCTCCTGGGAGGCCTGAGCACCACCGAGATCGCCCACGCGTTCCTGGTTCCTGAACCGACGATGGCCCAGCGGCTGGTGCGGGCCAAGGGCAAGATCCGGGACGCCCGGATCCCCTACCGGGTCCCGTACGAGGCGGACCTCCCGGGGCGGCTCCGGGCCGTACTGGCCGTCGTCTACCTCATCTTCAACGAGGGCTACACGGCCAGTTCGGGCGACCGGCTGGTCCGTGAGGACCTCTGCGCGGAGGCCCTGCGCCTCGGACGGCTGCTGGCCGAACTCATGCCGGACGAACCCGAGGTCATGGGGCTGCTCGCGCTCATGCTGCTCACCGAGTCCCGGCGCCGGGCCCGCTCCGCCCCGGACGGCGGGCTGGTCCCGCTGGCCGAGCAGGACCGGGCCCGGTGGGACGGCGCCCTCGTCGCCGAGGGACAGACCATCGTCCGGCAGTGCCTGCGGCGCGGCCGGCCCGGCCCCTACCAGGTCCAGGCGGCCATCAACGCCGTCCACAGCGATGCTCCGAGCACGGCCGCCACGGACTGGCGGCAGATCCTGCAGCTCTACGACCAGTTGCTGACGCTCACCCCGACCCCCGTCGTGGCCCTCAACCGCGCGGTCGCGGTGGCCGAGGTCGACGGGCCGGAGGCCGCGCTCGCCCTCGTCGACGAGCTCGGCCTCGACGGATACCACGTGCTCCACGCCATCCGGGCCGACCTGCTCCGGCGGCTGGGCCGCACCGCCGAGGCGCGGTCGGCATACGGGACGGCGATCGCGCTCGCCGGGAACCAACCGGAGCACGACTTCCTCACGCGCCGGCAGCGGGAACTCGGCCCGGACCTCTGATCGGCGGTCAGCGGTCCGTGCTCCATGCTCCGCGGTCTGTGACGTTCAGTCGAGCGCCGTCGGAGCGGGCGGGGCGATCGCGAAGTCCGCCGGGTCCACGCCACCCTGCTTCGTGTCGTCGTTCGCGAAGACGAACGACTCGATGGAGATGTTCCGTTCGTCGCTGAGCGCCGCCACCAGCTCCTGCATGACGACGGTCTCCAGCACCACGCGGACACTCGGCGGCACGTCGGGCAGCCGCACCACGCCGAGGTCGGCGCCGCCGCCGACCGGCCGGGTGGTGACGAGCAGCGTGAGGTGCCCGGCGTCCGAGAGGGAGCGGGCCAGGGCGACCTCGCGGCCGTCCCCGAAGACGATGTGCAGGGTCCGGCCCGCGGACTCCATCTCGCCGTGCAGATAGTTCCTGGTGACGGAGGCGGTGGCCGGCATCCGGACGACCTCACGCAGCAGCAGCGCCCCCTCCTCCGCGGCGGCCCGTGAAGCACCCGACGCGACGACGTCGGCGGCCACCCGGCGCGCGGCGCGGGCCCGCAGCGGGTCGATCACCTCCGCCGCGTCATGACGGACGGCCGCCGCCAGCGCCGCGATGCCCTGCCAGGGATCGTCCGCGCCGATCCGGCCCGTCATCGCCCCGGCGATCAGGTCCAGGGCGACGACCGCTCCGGTGAATCCGATCGTCGAGGCGTACGAGTCGGGCTCGTTGCCGAGGTCGACCGTCATCTCCGCGAGCTCGCCCAGCGGGGACGGCGTGACGTTCAGCAGGGCGACGCGCGGTACGTCGTTGGCCTCCTTGAAGGCCGCGAGGGTCTCCGAACTGCGGCCGCCCTGCGACACCCCGATCAGTACATCGACGTCGAACCCGGCGGTGCCCCGATCGATCTCGCTGGAGAGCACCCGCTGGGTGACCACCCCCGGGCACGCAGCAGATCGACCGCCACCCCCAGCGCCGCGTACGACGCGCCGATCCCCGCGAAGAGCGGGCGCTCGGCGGCGCGCAGCCGCTCGAGGCCCGCCCCCTCGAACTGCCCGCGCACATGCGCGACCACCCGCTCCAGCGCGTTCGGCTGGTCGGCCTGCCCCTGGAGGAAGGTAATTCGCGATCCGGACATCCTCGCGGTTCCTTTCGTACGTTCCCACGCCGTAGGAGGAAGGTACGGGAGCCGTCGCGCGCGGTCTGCCGAGTCGGGTGCGGAAGTTGCCTACGCCCCGCCCGCGTTCGGGTTCTCCCCGCGCAAGACCTTCGCCTCCTTCTCCGGGTCCAGTCCGAGCGTGGGCCGGTCCGGCCGCTGCGGTGCGGTGCCGCCCAGGGTCTGGAGCCAGGTCCAGGTGTCGGCCACCGTCTCCGCGACGGGGCGGCAGCGCAGTCCCGCGGCGAGCGCCTTCGAGACGTCCGCGCCGTGCATCGCGTCGTGGACCTCGCCCGGTGGCAGCCAGACCGGGAGCTCCGTCCACGGCTCGATCCCGGCCGCGAGGATGGTCTCCGGGTCGGTCCAGCGCAGTTCGGCGTCCGAGCCGGTGACCCGCACGCAGGTCTCCAGGAGCTCGCCCATCGTGGTGTGCCCCGGCGGGCTCACCAGGTTGTACGGGCCACCGAGCCCCTTCACGGCCGCGTCCAGCGTCCAGGCCGCGAGGTCCCGCGCGTCGATGTACTGCAGCCTCAGCTCCCGCGGGCCGGGCGCCAGCACGCCGCCTCCGCGGGCGATCCGTCCCAGCCACCACGGCAGCCGTCCGATGTTCTCGCCCGGCCCGAGTATCAGCCCCGCCCTGAGCAGCAGCGCCCGCTCCCCGAAGGCCGCCAGCGCCGCCAGTTCCCCGCCCCGCTTGGCCTGGGCGTACTCCACTTCACCGTCGTCGTCGGGGGACGCGTCCACGAGCGGGCCGTCCTCGGTGAGGCCGGCGGGCGGCGGGTACGCGTACACCGACCGGCTGGACACATACGCGTAGGACGTGACCCGGCCGGCGAGCAGCCGGCCCGCGTCGCGCACCGCCGACGGCGCGCCGGACCAGGTGTCGACGACGATGTCCCACTCACCCCGGTCCAGCGCCGCCAGACCGCCCTCCGCGGTCCGGTCGCCCAGCAGCGTGGCCACCCCCGGCGGCGCCGCATGGCGCCCCCGGTGGAACGCCGTCACCTCCCAGCCCCGTCCCAGCGCCTCGTCGGCGACCGCGCGCCCGACGAACTCCGTCCCACCCAGCAGCAGAATCCTCATACGGATCACCCTGCCCCCGCACCGGCCCGGCGGTAACCGTTCCATGCTCACAGCGGAATCGCCCACGGCGGAATGCGGCTGTGCGGGCCCGGCCTGCGGCGTCGTAAGGTCGGGGTATGCGACTGAGCACTGTGATCCTTCCCGTGTACCGCTGGACCGAGGGCCGGGAGGTGTGGCGGCGGGCCGAGGATCTCGGCTTCGACACCGCCTACACCTACGACCACCTGTCCTGGCGGACCTTCCGGGACGGCCCGTGGTTCGGCGCGGTACCCACCCTCACCGCGGCCGCGACGGCCACCGAGCGACTGCGGCTCGGCACGCTCGTCACGTCAGTCAAGCCTTCTTCACCTATCGCAGCCTGACCAGGCAACATCCGTCTCAGACGAGCTGCTTCAGGCCCTCGGTGGCGATCTGCTCGAAGGTCTTGAGGTCGGCAGCGAAGTCGGTCTCCGGGATCGGCCAGTGCAACACGAGCTCGGTGATCCCCGCCTCGCGGTGCTTGCCCGCGAAGTCGACGAACGAGTCCACGGACTCCAGCGGGCCGCGCGGGTCGGGGGTGAAGCCGGTGAGCATGATCTTCTCCAGCTCGCCGACGTCCCGGCCGATCGCCTCGCAGGCCGCGCCGAGCTTGTCGAGCTGACCCTTGATGGCCTCCAGTGACTGCTCGGGGGTGCCGGTCTCGAACAGCTTCGGGTCGCCGGTCGTCACCCACGCCTGGCCGTGGCGTGCGGCCAGCTTCAGCCCCCGCGGCCCGGTGGCGGCCACAGCGAACGGCAGCCGGGGGCGCTGCACGCATCCGGGGATGTTCCGCACCTCGTGCGCCGAGTAGAACGCGCCCTCGAAGCTGACGACGTCCTCACTCAGCAGCTTGTCCAGCAGCAGCACGAACTCCGCGAACCGGTCGGCCCGCTCCCTCGGCGTCCACGCCTCCTGCCCCAGCGCCGTGGCGTCGAACCCCGACCCCCCGGCCCCGATCCCCAGCGTGATCCGCCCACCGCTCACGTCGTCCAGCGTGATCAGGTCCTTCGCCAGCGTCACGGGATGCCGGAAATTAGGAGACGTTACGAGGGTCCCCAACCGAAGGCGCGTCGTGGCAGCCGCAGCGGCGGCCAGCGTGGGCACTGCGCCGAACCACGGCCCGTCGCGGAAGGTCCGCCAGGACAGATGGTCGTAGGTATACGCGGTGTGGAAGCCAAGGTCTTCGGCGCGCCGCCACACCTCCTGGCCCTGCTGCCAGCGGTACACGGGAAGGATCACAGTGCTGAGTCGCATGCTCCGAGCCTACGGGGAACACGCCTAAACAACCTGGTCGGAGACGCGTGCCAGGTCGGCGGCATCAGACGTCCTTCCCAGCGGCGGGGTAGCGAATCGGCAAGGCCGCCTTCCGCGGCGACCCGGGGGCCGGCACAAGGCCGGTCACCGACCCAAGGCCGGGCCCCCAGGACCGACCGCGCTTGGCTGGCTACCTGCGCGAGACCTACGGCAACCTCTACCGCCAATTCTGGGTTAACTCTCCAGCGGCAGTGATCATCGCTACGGTGGGTGCACAGGGAATGATCCGCGGCACCGGGTCTTGGGGGATGCTATGGGCAGACGTCGCGGTTTCATCGCGGAGTTGAACTACCAGACGCAGCAGGCGGAAAAGCGCCGGCGACAGCAGGATGCGGCCGCCCATCGTGCTCATCTTGCAGCGCAGCGCGAAACCGAACGAGCCAAGAAGTCATACGAGCGCGCGCAGGCGACGGCGGCAAGAGCCTCTGCTGCCGACAAAAAGGCCGCCGAGCGTGAGGTCGCGCGGCTCCAGCTGGAGTCCAGGCTCGCCGAGGTTGAGTCCCTGAACACCGATCTGGCCCGCGATCTTGCCGATATCGACGGTCTGCTCGCGTGGACCCTGGACATAGATGACTATGTCGATCTCGAATCATTGAAGATCTCAAAGGTTAAGCACCCTCCGTTCGAGCCTGGTGGCTTGGCCCTCCCTTCGCCCGCGGCCATCGAGCCGAAGCACACCCCTGAGCCCGTGTATCAGGAGCCGACTGCACCCAGCGGACTCTCAGCCGTGCTCGGTGGCAAGAAGAGGCACCAGCAGGCTGTCGAGGCAGCTAGGGTCGCCTTCGAGAACGCGCATAGCGAGTGGGAGCGCGTCAGGCATGCTCTCCACAAAATCTACGTCACAGAACTTGCCCGGCGCGAGAAGATGGAAGCCAAGCGAGTGGCGGAACTGTCTGCCGCCGAGGAGAAATACGAGCAGGAATGCAAAAAGCGTGAGCTCGAGGCGTCATCTCATAACGCCGAGCTCACCAAGCTCATCAACGACCTTGCCTTCGATGTTGAATCCGCCATCCAGGACTACGTCAGCATCGTCCTGTCCAACTCACTCTACCCCGAGGTCTTCCCGGTCGAGCATGACCATGCTTTTAATCTCGGCTCCCGCGAACTCACGCTTGCAGTCAGCGTTCCTGATCCCTCAACCGTACCCTCGGTGAAGGGGTACCGATACGTGAAGGCGAGGGACGAGATCACCTCAACCGACCTGCCCATTCGTGAAAAGAAGGACCGGTATGCGAACGCGGTCTGGCAGGTCGCAGTTCGCAGTCTGCACGAAGTCTTCGAGGCCGACCGCGCCGGCAAAATCCACTCGATCGCACTGACGGTCGGTGTCAACACAATCGACCCCGGCACTGGCCGACCGGCAACCGTTCCTCTTGTCGTCGTCGCCGCAGACCGCGAGACCTTCAACGGGTTCGATCTGGCCAGAGTTGTCCCGCAGGCGACGTTGCAGCATCTCGGTGCCGCGCTGTCGAAGGCGCCGTTCGACCTGGTGCCGGCCGACACCAGTCGCGGCATCCGCGTGCGAGGGCAGTGACTATGAGGTTCAACTCACCGCCAGGTTGGCCCACACCACCTGAGGGCTGGACTCCCCCGGCGGGATGGAAGCCCGACCCGGCCTGGCCGACCCCACCACCTGGCTGGCGCCTCTTCGTCCCCGTCGACGATTCCGAGTCGGGCAACGCCGTCGACGAGTCCGCCCCCGCGTCAACCACAGAGACTCCCACGGACCCGGCGCCAGGGTCACAGGGAACCGGGCCAGACCAGATATCTGCCAGCCCCCAGACTCCACAACCGTTCTCCGAAATCGACCCCGCGCCCATGTTGGCCCGCATTGCCGATCTCGAAGCCGCCCTCGCCACGACGCAAAGTGCTGCGGACGTGATCGATGTCAGCGACCAACGCGCCTTGCAGGACGTCGGCATCTACCGCTACCACCATCCTCTAGAGAACGCAGCGGCTTACAAGGACCGGCTCCGCAACCTCGAAGGCCAGATCGACGACGTCATCAAGAACGGGCGCGCGATCCTCGCCGCCGACATGTTCACCTTCGACGGATCTCTAGCCCGAGGAAGGAAGCTTGTCGGCGATCTGGCCAAGCTGATGCTGCGGGCCTACAACGCCGAGGCGGACAACTGCGTGCGCTCTTTGAGGTCAGGGAACACGCGCACTGCGCAGAAGCGACTTGAGTCGGCGGTCACCGCGATCGAGAGGCTCGGGACGATCATGGAGATGCGGATCAACCCCGATTATCATGCTCTGCGAGTCGCTGAGCTCGAGCTGACCGCTGACTTCCAGATGATGGTGCAGGAAGAGCGCGAACACGCCCGCCAGGCGCGCCAGCTTCTTCGTGAACAGCGTCAGGCCGAGCAGGAATTGGCCGCCGAGAAAGAGCGACTCGAGAAAGAGCGAGCGCACTACATCAGCGTCCTGGAATCCCTCCGCGCCAATGGCGACGACACCGCTGTCACCGAACTGTCCCGTCGCCTCTCCGACATTGAAAAGGCCATCGCAGCCAACGACTACCGGATCGCCCACATCCGTGCTGGTTACGTGTACGTCATCTCCAACATTGGCGCCTTCGGTCCGAACATCGTCAAGATCGGCATGACCCGCCGTCTCGAGCCGATGGACCGAGTCCGCGAACTTGGCGACGCTTCAGTGCCCTTTCGGTACGACGTCCACGCCATGTTCTTCTCCGATGACGCCGTGACACTGGAGTCCGAACTCCATAAGGCTTTCGCCGATCGCCGCGTCAACTTCGTCAATGAGCGACGCGAATTCTTCTTCGCCACACCGTCCGAGGTCCGAGCGACTTTGGCAGACAAAGCAGGCGGCCTGCTCGAGTTCACGGAGGAACCTGCGGCTCTCGAGTACTTCCAGAGCCGCAGCCGCTGGCCACAGCAGAGCTAGCGATGCCGAGTAGCCGGGGCATCGCAGCCCCTGGCTATTCGGCGGTCGAGGCCCGTCGTCCCAACGGACTCGGGTGAGCCCGTTGGTTGGCCAGTAGAAGGTGTGGGCCGAGTCATGGTTCCCGCCTGCGGGGTCACTCCCGGTACAGGAGAATGCATCGACAAGCCCACCGTTCGGGACGGAGATTCCATGGGCGCACCACCGAAGATGACGGCACGAGCGGCCTTCGACCTGAACATGCACGACGCCGAGATGCTGGTGGAGCTGGCCAAGCTGCTGAGCAACCAACGGGTCCGAAGCATGCGCCGAGAGAAGAGGGAGCGCCTGGGGGCAGCGCTGACTCTCCCCCAGAAGCAGTGGGACGATCTTGAGTGCCTTGAAAATGAGCGCGTGTTCGTCACCTTCAAGCCAGGGCACGCTGAGTGGCGCGAGCGTCTTGAGGAGCCGAACCTCCGACCGTTGCTCCGGCAGTCCCTGGTTGCGGCATGTGCGGCAATCGAGACCTTCTGCGCCGATCGCGTCATGGAACTGTACCCGGCGGCGATAAAGCAGGACCCGCGGCCGAGCCGACTGCTGGAACTGTCGCTCACGGTCGAGGAATATCTGACGATCCAGAAGAGATACACGAAGACCGCCTGGGGTCTTCGGCAGGTCGTCGAGCTTGAAGTGAGGCAGCGGGCGAGTCCCGCGCCGGCGCAGATTGGAACGCTCTTCTCACTGGTGGGCAAGAGCAAGCTCTTCCCCGGCATCGACAAGATCCGCAAGGTTGGGAATGGCGTCTCGACCGTAGAGCTGGACCGGATCGTCGAGCGGCGCAATCTCATCGCACATACCGGTGATCGAAGTGGGCGAGGTCGGGCTTCGATTGCTGTTGCCGACGTCGAAGGCGACTTGGCTATCATCGCGGCGATCATCGACGCCTTGGATCAACTGACCACGATCTGAGCACTGCGGAGATTTCAAACGCCCCGCGACGGTACGTGTGGCCACCGGGCATCCTGGGTGGCCACACGGCATTCGCTGTCAGCCGGCAACGACATCCTCGTCGGCCTCGGCCTCCGGCGGAGCGGTGTTCTTGTCGGTCGCGGGGAATGTGTGGCTCTGCGGCTCCATCTCCAGCCAGCGGTAAGCCCATTCCCGGTGGACGACGAGGTCCTTCGCCCAGGGAAAGACTTGGGGGGTCATGCCCTTGATGGCGCCGATCATTTCGTCGGTCGCGCTGTCGACGCGGGCGCTGCGGACGTTGGCCTTCAGTCCTTCCGGGACGTGGAACTCGAAGGTGAGCTTGAGAACGCGCCTGCTGGCCATGGTTGCCTCCTTGGGCGTGATGTGACCCCAGCATCTCGCAATCTCCGCGAGACTGGTCTATCTCGCGGAGATTTCCGCCAGTGCTCCCTCGGTCGAGCGAAGTCCCGAGCACCTCGTGCACTACAGGTGTTGCACAAATTATGGTCACTTTGACTGCTTCTGAGCTGCGAGAACTCCAACCACACGCTGGCGGAGCCCCGGACACTGGTCGGCGATTTCGACTGCTCGGGCGAGAACATAGGACGCGACTTGGTGGCGCACACGGCCTGCTGGAGTCGGACGACGGGTGCTGCTCGCCTACAAACAGGTGGTCCACGAGTACAAGCTCCCCGCGACCAAGGGCAAGCGCAGCGAACCCAGTGGCCGGCCTTCGCACGCCGCTACGGCTTCGACGTCGGCCGCCCCGTGCAGTGGGAGGTCGAAGCCCTGGAGGCGGCCGAGCTCCAGCGCCTAATCCTGGCCGCCGTCGACCCGTTCGTCGACCATGCCGTGCCGCCCAGCGGATCGCCTGAGAGGAAGATCAGCGCTGCGCCCTGTAGGGCGTTCCGAGCGGCGGGGGATCCCACCTGCGATCTGGCAACGAAGACATCGCGCGAGCGCCGGGACGAGGCGACCGTACGGGCAGCCCGCATGCGCGGGAAAGCGTGCGTGGCCGTTGCAGACAGTCCGTAGCGTGTGCGCATGACCTTCTCGTACAAAGCCCCAATGCCGGCCGAGCAGATCCGGCAACTGCCTCCGCGGGATGTCGCGCTGCTCCTCCTGCAGCACCTCGGCAGCACCCAGGGCCGGCACGTACAGTTCGCCGTAGTCGTCAGCACAGCACAGCAAGCATTTCAGCACGAACCGGACACGGACGAACTCCTGGATGGATTGGCCGATGCCTGGGCCTGGCTGGAGTCGC
This sequence comes from Streptomyces sp. RKAG293, assembly GCF_023701745.1. Taxonomy (NCBI): domain Bacteria; kingdom Bacillati; phylum Actinomycetota; class Actinomycetes; order Kitasatosporales; family Streptomycetaceae; genus Streptomyces; species Streptomyces sp. RKAG293. Next base: position 1,693,575 of record NZ_JAJOZB010000001.1, read on the forward strand.
GCGCCCTCATAGCCCGGGACTGGTCACAGTCCGAAGCGTTCCGCCGCGTGTCCCTTCTGGGAGCGGAGTTGCTGGAAAGCTCGCAGGGAATCACCAGGTTCGAGGCACGAGAGCGCCTGTCCGGCGCGCTGCACCCAGACCTGGAAAATACCGTGCGCACCAACTTCAGCCTCGGCGACTACGAAACCGCCAGCTTCGCCGCGATGAAAGCGGTTGAGGTTGCAGTTCGAAATGCCTCCGGCCTGGACAACTCCCTGGTCGGCGTGAAGCTGATGCGCGCTGCCTTCCAGCCCCACCAGAACGGCAAGCCGGGCGGCCCACTCGCCGACGCCGAAGCAGAACCCGGCGAGCAGGAGGCCGCTTCCGCGCTGTTCGCCGGAGCTATGGGCGCCTATAAGAACCCCGCCAGCCACCGCACCGTGGACTTCGATGATCCGATCGAGGCTGCCGAGATCACCCAATTCGCCGACTTGCTACTGCGCCAAGTCGAGCGGGCCAAGCGGCGCCGGAACGCCTCGGGGGATAGAAACCAGATTCATCGGCCGTGACCCAAGACCATCACGGTGCGGAACGATCGCGGTGCGGCGGCCTGCGCGCGAACGGCAAGATATCCCACGGATCTGCTTCTCCCCACGAAGTGTTGGAGTCTGCCACCCCATGCGCCGTTCCGTACCCCTTCTGGTTGCCGTCGTCGTCTCGATAGTGACCTCGGCCTGCACAACATCCACATCGAGGAGCATAGACGCGTCGGCCGTCACGAGTGTCGGACCATGCGCGCAGGGAACACCAGATCCCGTTCTGGAACTATCCGTCGGTCGCTGCGCGCTGACGGTCGACAACCGCAGTGCGCAGATGCGTGCCTACCTGATCGATCTGACCTGTAGCGGGGGTGGTCGCCTATCTGAGTATCAGTCTGGCAGGGGCTTGTACTACGTCCGGCCGGGAACCCATGCATTCTCCAGCTTGGGAATTGCCGGTGGCCCAGCGCCAACCCCGCTGACCTGCGCCGTCTCTACCTCGACGGTCCGGAACCTGGAGCCCGACGAGGGCAATGCGAATGCAGAGCAAGACCTGCCCCGAGGCGATCCTGCTGCAGCCCTTGCCTCCCCGCCCGACCTGGACGCAACTCCGACCTTGGACGCCTCATCACTCACCCCGTCGGATTCGCCGACGGCAATCGAACCAAGCGACGACCCCCACGCAGACGTCAGGGCCCCCATGCAAACACCGGACGGACTGCACTTCGCAGCGGTAGTGCTCAACGAGGACCGTGTGCCCCACGGCTACCGCATCACCTATGCGTACGACGCGTACACCGATGTCAGCGGACAACACCATCCTGCCTTCAACGTCACGCTCACCGTGCCGCGGGCGGATCCTGGGGTGGAGGTTGACGGTCCGACGTTCAGCGCTGGCGCCGGACCGGGTACGTCTGACGGTAGTGAGGGAACCTGGCATTGGAGCGTGACCCTGATGTCCCCGCAGTAGCCGCCGCCCCCACGAGGCAGATCGGCGTTACCGGTGACCGGCTTCCCCTGCAGGAGTGCCAGCTTTCGACGGGGCGGTGGTGGCGAGCAGTGGCAGGACGACGGCGAGGGTGAGCGTGGGCAGGGCGCGCCGGATCAGCTGGGTGATCATGCCGCGGTCATCAGGTCGCGGGCTCGCTCGTTGAAGTCTGCGATGAGGCGGTGGTTCCCGAAGGGCTCCATGCGTCGCTGCAGGTCCTGTACGGCTTCGACACAGCGCGAGCTCTTGACCTGGCGGGACAGGGAGAGCGTTCGGATGCCGGCGGCGTGTGCCGATTCCAGATCTCGTCGTTGCAAGTGGGAGACGGCCAGAGCGGCTTGTGACATGGCGCCGCGCCGCGCTCGCCGCTGCTTTCGTGCGTGGTCGATGGACTGGCGGGCGTGCACCTCGGCGGTCTGCGCCTGCCCGAGGTCGCGGAAGGTGTTGGCGTGCTCTCCGTGCAGGTACGCGGGGTCGATGAACGCGGCCCATTCCTGTTCGTCTGCCAGCCGCACCCGGGAGTACGCCGCCTCGGACTGCGTGACCGCTCGGGCTGCCTCGGTCTTCTCCCCGAGCTTGGCGAGTGCCCGTGCCTCAAGAGCCCACAGGTCCGCGAGGCAGGCAGCCGACGTGTTCCGTCCCAGGCCCGCGCGGCCGGTCTGTGCGAGTCGGCGTCCTTCGGTCGGGTTGCCGAGCAGGGTTGCCTGGTCGGCCATACCGGCGAGAACGTGCGCGCCCAGGGCGGCGTTCTTCGACTCCTCCGCCAGGCGGAGGGACTGGATCAGATACCTCTGTGCGGTCCCGTGTTCGCCCGAGTCGTAGGCCATCCAACCCAGCAGGTATGTCTGCTCGGCGGCTGCCTCACACAGAGCCTTGTGCACCTCGTCGGTGTACGTACGGCGTAGCAGCGGGAAGACGTGGGCGTTCATGTACTTCGCGAGGATGAGCCGGCCGGAGCCGCCGCCCTGGAGTACGTCCATCCTCTGGAACTCGCCGAACATGTTCTTCACGGCGGTCACGTCTTCGAGCCGCACGCGAGGTCCGGGTTCGGGCTGCTGGTCAAGGGTGTTGAGCAGCCAGTCGCGGGACGGCCCGACGGCTGCCACTGCGGCAAAGGGTGCCGCTGCCAAGAACTTCCGACGGTCCACGTCTGCTCTCCCCAAGTCGGCAACGGCTTCCACGGTAGTGGCGAACGAGGAGTTGTAATCGAGGGAGCGTTCCGCGGCAGCGCTCTCACCGAAGCCGAGATCGTATGTTGTGACCCGGTATCCGGCGCAGGCCGAGAACACGTCGGCGAGGATCTCCGGGACGGGCGGCCTCGGATGATCACCGTCCAACCACCGCCGCACCGTGGTCGCATCCGGAGTGATGTGAGGCTGCCCGCACGCCTGAGCTGCGGTTTTGACGCGTCGCGCCAGCTCCTTGCGGCTGATGCCTGATCGATCCAGCCACCCGGCAAGGTCCGTGTTCGGCATCTTCTGCGTCGTCATGTGGAGCCCTTACCCCTCAGCCACGCGCGGTAATGGAAGTGACACCCTTCGACACCCCCTCCGACGGTACCCCTCGCCGCGTCGTCGATGTTGCCTTGAGGGACGAACAACGGACGCAGGTAGGGGAGTTGCCGCGATGGGGTTAGCTGCGGCCAGTAGCGCGTTACCGACCACCTCTGTGGCCACCGCGATGGCTTGCCCTCGACCAGTGCGCAGCGATCTCTCGGATAGGCGAAACCGCAGACACTGCTTCCGGCAGCCGGCGGTGCTCCATGCCTGAGCCGGTGATCCAGCGGTTTCATCGCACGCCACGAGCCGTGCCCGAGGCACGTCTATTCGTGCAGCAGACTCTCGCCGCCTGGGGCATTTCTGGCGATGCGGACGCGGTACTGCTATGTGTCTCGGAACTCGCGACGAACGCTATCCGTCATGGCGTTCCGGCGGGTGGCCACTTCATCGTCAAGGTGGCCAGGAACGACGACTGCCTACGCGTCGAGGTGGGCGACATGAATCGCTGCCGACCCCGGTTACGGCACCCCAGCGCCGACGACGTCAGCGGCCGTGGGCTGCTCCTCATAGCCAACCTCGCGGACAGCTGGGGAGTAGTCCCCCGGGCGCCGAGCGGCAAGGTCGTGTGGACCGAATTCAAGATCCCGGGGGTCCACCCAGGACGCGTGCTGTTGCGCAGGACCCGCACCGATCACTTGTACAGACGGCACGCCACGAAGCCAGGAGAAGCACCCGCATGATGCCGCCGGCCTTACGCGCAGCCCTTCCCGACCCCGACGTTGTTTTTCGGCCCGCCCGCCGTGACCTCGACCCCGAGACCGGCGAAGCGGCGGCGCAAGCCCTATGGGATCGCCATACGTGGTTCCCCCACGGCAGCTGCTGGTTGTGGTGCGGGCGCGATCGCGTCGACGTGACATGGCTCGGCCCCGTCCAGTCGAGCGGGAGTCACGCCGCGATGTGGGCCTGCCTCGCCTGTCTCTACGAGCTCGATCAGCGGGTCCTCCTGGCCACCATGCGTAAAGACGGCACCACCAAGGACGCCCCCCAGCCCCCTACGTATGTGGGCGGCCCGCTCAACTTCCGGACCGCTGCCGGACGCCACCGCAGGTAGATCCCGTCCTCAGCCAGCCCTGTTCCAACGAGCCGATCTCCATCGAGGTGCAGGGCGGCGAAGGTCTCACCGAGTCGAGGAGCCAGCATGCACGATCTGATCGTCAGCCCATTTCTGGACGACTACTTAGTCGTCCGACCCGGACACGCCTCCGGGATCAAGATCCCCCTCACCAGGTTCCTGGAGCTCAAGCGAGCCTTCGACGAGCATCTCGAATCTCCCGTCTGGCTGGTTGACGCTGCGCGCCGCACCTGGAACGCAGAGGTCGGGGGCCTCCCAGCAGACGAGACGCTCCTCGTCCGCAACCCGTCTCCCTACGGCTACGGGCGTGCGTCGTACGAGATCAACAAGGGCTGCGACTACGACTGTCCGCACTGCTACCTCGGTCAGAAGAAGTTCGAGGGGCTGAACTGGGAGCACAAGGCGCAACTACTGGAGATCATGCGTGACGCCGGGGTGCTCTGGCTGCAGATCACCGGCGGTGAGCCGCTGATCGACCGGCTGTTCCCGATGGTCTACACCCGGGCCCATGCGCTCGGGATGATGATCTCCATCTCGTCGAACGGCTCGCAGCTGTCCAAGCCGCCCATCCTCGACCTGCTCACCAAGCGCCGCCCCTACCGGATCACGCTCAGCGTCTATGGCGCCACCGCGGCCACCTACGACGGCTTCACCCGAAACCGCGGAGCCTTCGACCGCTTCACCCGAGGACTGTCCGCCGCCCGTGAGGCCGAACTGCCCGTCAAGCTCAACCTCATCGTGGCCGACGACAACGCTCACGAACTGGGCGCCATGCAAGCACTGGCCGAACAGTACGGCTTCCCGCACCAGACGTACGCCAACATGTCGCCGACCATCGCCGGTGGCAGCGAGCCGCTCCCCACCCAGGCCGCGGACTTCCTGCGGCAGCGCAAACCCTTCGGCGGCTGCAACGCCGGCCACACCTTCTTCCACGCCGACCCCTTCGGCGTCGCCTCGATCTGCAAGGTCGGCCGAGACCCCAATATCCGGCTGATCGAGGAAGGCGTCGAGGGGCTGCGCCGACTCGGCGAGATCGCCGATTCCCTCATGCTTCGCACCGGTGGCTGCTCCGGCTGTTCGCTGTCCGGCACCTGCTGGACCTGCCGACCGCTCGCCAAGCTCTACCAGGAGGCGAAGGCACCAAAACGCACCTACTGCCAACACTCAGAGAGGTAGACCCCATGGCACCCACGTCCACCGCCACACCCGTACCCATCACCATCACCGCGCGACCGCTCGCCGAGGACGAGGTCGAGATCGTCGGCGACCTGGACACCCTCGTCGAAACCGTCATGTGCTCCTGCAACGCAGGCGACGACAACCCGTACTAAACCGCGCCGCACCACAGCCGACCGTCCCGGCCCCATAGGGTCGGGACGGTCGGCCCGCTCATTCACACCCCGGGAACCGCTATGCCCGTCACCCGCATCCACTGGGAAGACCTACCGTCGGCCGCCCGTGCCGCCGTCGAGCAGCACACCGGGCCCGTCCTGTACGCCGAGACAGCTTCAGGCGGCGCAAACTCCGGCATCGCCGTCCTGGCGACCACTGCCGACGCGAGCCTGTTCATCAAGGGGGTTCCCTCGGAGCATCCGCAGGCCCGCACGCAGCAACGTGAAGCCGAGATCAACCCCCACCTTCCCCCCGCCTCCCCACGGTTGCTGTGGCGCGTGCAGGTCGCCAGCTGGGACCTCATCGGCTACGAACGCATCATCGGTCGCCACGCGGACTACGCCCCGGGTTCCGACGACCTCCCGCTCGTCGCCGAGGCCATCGCCGAGCTGCAGGCTTCGCGATGCCCAGACCTGGAGCTCAAGCGCGCCGAGCAACGCTGGGGCAGCTACGCGGATACGGGAGAAGCCGAGCTGTTCGCTGGCCAAACCCTGCTGCACACCGACCTCGCCCCGCACAACATCCTGATCACCGAACGCGCCCACATCATCGACTGGGCCTGGCCCACCCGCGGCGCTGCCTGGATCGACCCCGTCGTCCTGATCCTGCGCCTCATGGAAGCCGGTCACAGCGCGCAGGACGCCGACGAGTGGGTACGACGCTTTCCCTCATGGCAGCAGGCTCCGCACAATGCCGTCGCCGCATTCTCCGCCGCGAACGCCCAGCTGTGGGACGAGATCGCCCAACACGATCCCCAGGGGTGGAAGAAGCACATGGCGCTCCTGTCGTGGGACTGGGTGGCGTACTGGCGGAGCCGCTCTCGGTAGGGCAACTCACACAGTGCGGGCGGCCTCGTACGCTCCGCAGTGCGTATGGGCGGACTCTGGCGCCCACGCAATTGCGCGAGAGAGGTAGATCGGCTGACAGGCGTCCGGGGGCGGGGCGGGTGTCTTGGAGGTTCGCGTGCATGGGTCACGCGCCCCGCGCCGCCCCCGGACACCGATCCCCTACCCATGCCATTCCGCGCTGACCCTTGGGTAGAGAGGCGCCCTCGACAGCTGACGATCCGGGGGTGGGCACGGCGGAGGCCCGGCGGATTGTCCGCCGGGCCTCTTCCCGTGTTCACGCGCCTGTCGTGGCTACCAGCGGTACCAGCGACCCCGACTTCCCGACGAGTGGGTGCCGCGCATGACGAAGCCGAGCAGCCAGACGACCAGCACCACGACCGCGACCCACCAGAGGATCTTGAGCGCGAACCCGGCACCGAACAGAATCAGTGCGAGCAGTAGAACCAAAAGCAGTGGACCCATGGTTATCAACCTCCTGACCAGCGGATGCCCTGTCGTGCACGGGTCATGCGTACGGAAATTCGAACCCGTCAGATCCCGATGAGAGGTGACCGGCCCGGCTGCGCGGGTGCTCCATCAGCGTCGACGGCGGGGTTGATCGATCCCGGCGGGGCGGGTGGTGGTCGATGGCGAGGGCGGGCCAGACGAGCGCGGCGCTGAGGGCGGCGAGCGAGCTGCCGTCAGGGCCGGTGGCGCACAAGACCATGCTCACCGGCTTCACCCCGGACCGCCCGCTGGACTCCTTCGACGCCTTCACCGACTTCGCGGGCCGCCACGCGGAGCTGGGCATCGACGAGATCGTCATCCACTGGCCGATCCCGGACTCCGACTTCGCCGCCGACCCCAAGCTCTTCGAACGCATCGCCACCGAGGGGCTCGTCCAGCTCGCCACACCGTAGCAATGCGGGGCAATCCGGACGGCGAGGCCGGCGCAGTCGTGTCCGGCCCGGCCCAGTACGGCGATTCACGTGCGCACCTGACGTCTCAGTGCGCACACTTGGTTGTGCGCTCAACGATTGACCCCGGTGCTTCCCCGCACGGTTCCGGCCGTCCGGCAGACGTGCACCCGCACACCGGCCTGGCCGGGGTCATCCATGCCGCGCCCCACCGGCGCGCACAGCCGGCCGAGCACGCCGGGCAGGGCTAAGCCCCTGGCGAACGAGCGGTACCCGTGGGTCCTCCGGGGAAGGTACGGGCCCAACAGCGGCCGGACCACCGGCCGCTGTCCCGGAGGTACGTGACACGCGGAGGTTCCCCATGGCCCCGGCTGCGGCATACGACGAGATAGCCGACTGGTACGAGGAGGAGTTCCTCGGCGGGCGGCAGGCGGGGACCGGAACCGGCGAACCGGTCGCGGACGGCGATCCGCTGGGCATCCACCGCGCCACCCGCGAACTGCTGGGCGAGGGAAGCGGCACCTGTCTGGAGATCGGCTGCGGCACCGGGACCCACGCCGAACGGGTCCGCGCGCTCGGCTGGACCCCTGTCGGCGTGGACCTCTCCGCCGGCATGTTGCGGCACGCGCGCGGCCGGCTCCCCATCGCACGGGCCGACGCCGAGCGGCTGCCGATAGCGGCCGGTTCGGTGCCCGCCGTCATCTCGATGATGGTCCACACCGACATGCCCCGATACCCGGCCGTGCTGCGCGAGGCGGCCCGGGTGCTGCGTCCCGGCGGGGTGCTGGTGCACGTCGGCGTCCACCCCTGCTTCTGCGGCGGATTCGCCGACCGCGCGGACCCCGACGCGGTGCTGATCCGTCCCGGCTACCGCGACGGCCACTGGACCAAGGCGTCCTGGACGAGCGCGGGGGTGCGCGACAAGGTCGGCGCCACGCACTACCCGCTGCCCGACCTGATGCACGCCTTCCTCGCCGCGGGCCTGGTACCCGAACGGTTCACGGAGGGCGGCACACCGACCCCGACCGTCCTGGCCGTCCGGGCCCGCAAGCCCGGGTCACCGCCGGTGGTGTGAACGTCGCGCGTCAGACCGCGGACGCGGCGAGCGCGGTGCCCGCCGATGACTGCAGGGCCTCGACCGCGGCACGGATCGCCGGTCTGCGGTCGGCGTCCTCGCGCCAGACGGCGTAGACGTGGCGGTGCATGGTGTGGCGGACGGGGACGACGCTCACGCCGTCGGGGACCGGGCCGCGGCCGAGCCGGGGGGCGACCGCGACGCCGAGTCCGGCCGCGACCAGGGCGAGCTGGGTGTGGTGTTCCTCGGCGGAGTGCGACAGGCGCGGCTCGATCCCCTTGCCGCGCAGGGTGAACATGAGCCAGTCGTGGCAGAACTCGCCGTCCGGCCAGGAGACCCAGTCGTCGTCCGCGAAGTCCTCCAGCTCGATCTGCGCCCGGCCGGCGAGGGGGTGGTCGGACGGCATCGCGACATCGGCGATGTCGTCCAGCAGCGGCGCCTTGGCGAGGCCGGGCGGCAGGGACAGCGGTCTGTTGTACCAGTCCAGGACGACGGCGAGGTCCATGTCGCCGCGCACCACCCGGGCCACAGAACCGGCCGGCTCCATCTCCTGCATCCGGGGCCGCAGTTGGGGGTGGTCCCGGCGCAGGGCCGCCAGGGCCGTCGGCAGCAGCCCGCGGGCGGCGGTCGGGAACGCCCCCAGGACGACTTCGCCGACGGCCGCTCCCCGGTGCGCCTCCAGATCGGAGTGCGCCAGTTCGACCAGCGAGAGGATGCGTTCCGCATGGCCGGAGAGCAGCCGGCCGGCGTCGGTGAGGCGGACCCCGCGGCCGTTCTTGGCCAGCATCTGCTGACCGGTCTCGCGCTCCAGCTTGCCCATCTGCTGAGAGACGGCCGAGGTCGTCACATGCAGGACGTCGGCGGCGGCGCTGACCGAGCCGTAGGTGGCGATCGCATGCAGGATCCGGAGGCGCTCCAGGTTCAACATGTAAGTGATTCTACGCGTTCCATCGTACGTAAACTCGCTTGTTCTACGGAGTCGAATCCGTCATCTTAGGAGCATGAGCGTCCCCGCCGGCCTTCGGCCCGCCTCCGCCACCGCCGCGCCCGCTCCGATACCGGAGGCGGCCCCGGGCGTCCGCCGCGCGGTGGACTGGCGGATCCGGTTCGCCGTTCTGGGCCTCATCTGGGGCTTCAGCTTTCTGTTCATCAAGGTCGGCACGGAGGCGTTCGCACCCCTGCAGGTGACGCTGGGCCGGATGGTCTTCGGCACGGTCGTGCTGGTCGCCGCCCTGCTCGTCAAGCGCGACCGGCTGCCGCGCGGGAAGCGGACCTGGCTGCATCTGACGGTCGCCGCACTGCTGCTCAACGCGCTGCCGTTCTCGCTGTTCGCCTACTCCGAGCTGACCATCCCCTCCACGCTCGCGGGGATCTGCAACGCCACCACCCCGCTGTGGAGCATGGTGGTCTCGGTCGTCGCGCTCTCCGAGGACAAGCCGACGCGGCAGCGGTTCGCGGGGGTCGGCCTCGGCTTCGTCGGTGTGCTGACCGTGCTCGGCGCCTGGCAGGGCTTCTCCGGCCAGGACCCGGCGGGCACCGCCATGGCCCTGATCGCCGCGGCCAGTTACGCGGTCGGCTGGGCGTACGTGCGCCGCACCCTGGCGGGGTCCGGCCACTCCAACCTGGCGCTCTCCAGCAGTCAGCTGCTGCTCGGCACCGTCCAGCTCGCCCTGGTCACACCGTTCTTCACCTCCGTGCCGACCTCGTTCCCGATCCTTTCGGTGCTCTCGGTCGTGGCGCTCGGCGCCCTCGGCACCGGGATCGCGTTCCTGCTCCAGTACGGGCTGGTCGCCGAGAAGGGTCCGACGATCGGCGCGATGGTCACCTATCTCATCCCGGTCGTCGCGACCGCCGCGGGCGTACTGCTGCTCCACGAGCGGCTGGGCTGGAACGAGCCGGTCGGCGCGGCCGTCGTCCTGGCCGGCGCCGCCCTCACCCAGCTGCGCCCCCGCCGTTCCCGACCGGCCGCCGCTGCGACTCAGCCGTAGCGTCCCGCGCCCGACGCCCGGACCACCCGGGCGACCGCGTCCGCGAGCGGCACGATGTCGCCGTCGCCGAGGGCGGAGACCGTGAGCCGCACGCCGGGCGCGGACGCGAGGCGGAAGCGGGCGCCGGGGGCGGTGGCCCAGCCGGCCTGCAGCAGGCCGGCCACCGCGCCCGTCTCGTCGGAGACCGGCACCCAGACGTTCATGCCGCTGCGTCCGTGGGCCGCGATGCCGCGTTCGGCGAGGGCCAGGACCAGGGCGTCGCGCCGCCGGCCGTACGACCGCGCCACCACCGGCGGGTCGACCGCGCCTGACTCCCACAGGTGCACCACGGCGCGCTGCAGCAGATGGCTGACCCAGCCGGCGCCCAGCCGGTAGCGCCCCTGAACGCGGTCGACGGTGACCGGATCGCCCGTGAAGACGGCCAGGCGCAGATCCGGGCCGTACGCCTTGGCCGTGGAGCGCACCAGCACCCAGTGCGTGGTGACGCCGGACAGACAGTGCAGCGGCAGGTCGACCAGTCCGTGCACATGGTCGTCGTCGACCACCAGCACCTCCGGATGACGCGCGAGCACCTCGCGCAGCTCCCGGGCGCGGTCCGCCGAGATCGCCGCGCCGGTCGGGTTCTGGCCGCGGTCGGTGACGACGAGAGCGCGCACGCCGGCCTGCAGCGCCCGTGCCACGTCCGCGACGACCGGGCCGTCGTCGTCGACCCCGACCGGCACCGCGCGCAGCCCGAGGGCGGGCGCCAGGTCCAGCACACTCCCCCAGCCCGGGTCCTCGACCGCCACGGCGTCACCCGGGCGCAGATGAGCCGCCAGCACGCGTTCGATGGCGTCGAGCGAGCCCGAGGTGAGTCCGATGGGGCCGTCGGGCACACCGTCCCGGTCGAAGGCCGCGCGGGCGAGAGCGCTCAGCCCGGCGTCGACGGCCGGTCCGCCGTAGAGCGCCGGGTTCTCGGCGTTACGGGCCACCGCCGCCGCGAACGCCGCGCCGAGCGGCGGCAGCAGCGAGACGTCCGGATTGCCGTTGGAGATGTCCCGCGTCCCCGGCGGCACCTCGATCCGGATCTGGTCGCGTGAGGTGGTGGCGGGCCGGGAGCGCACCCGGCTGCCGCGCCGGCCGGCCGTCTCGATCACCCCGCGGTCGCGCAGCAGCCGGTAGGCGGCGGCCACCGTGTTCGGGTTCACGTCCAGTTCCTGGGCCAGTTCACGCAGCGGCGGCAGCGCCGCGCCGGGCTTGAGCGCGCCCTCGCCCACCGCCCGCTCGATGTCGGCGGCGATACCCGATGCGCCCCGGCCGGTGATTCGATACTCTCCTAGCACAAAGTTCATTATGCACTAGTTCAAAGGATAGCGCCATGGCCGACACTGCCGCCGCCCCCACCATCTCCGGCCCCACCGTCACCGCCCCTTCCTACGAGGCGACGGAACGCACCGTCCCCACCCGGATACGGGAGCGCGCCGCCTACGACCGTGACACCGTCCACGCGATCCTCGACGAGGGCTACCTCTGTCACCTCGGGTTCATCCGCGACGGCGCGCCCGTCGTGCTGCCCACCCTCTACGGCCGGATCGGCGAGCGGCTCTACGTCCACGGCTCGACCGGGTCGCGGCCGCTGCGCGGCGCGAAGGACCCGGGGCTGGCCGTCTGCCTGACCGTCACCCACCTCGACGCCCTCGTGCTGGCCCGCTCCGCGTTCCACCACTCGATGAACTACCGCTCGGTGGTGGTGCACGGAACCGCCCACCAGGTCACCGACCCGGAGGAGCGCGCCGAAGCGCTGGACGCCCTCGTCAACCAGGTGGTGGCCGGCCGCGCGGACGACTCGCGCCGGGCCAACGCCAAGGAGCTGGCCGCGACCACCGTCATCCGGCTCGACCTCCTGGAGGTGTCGGCGAAGGTCCGCACCGGCGGCCCGAACGACGAGCCGGAGGACACCGGACTGCCGTACTGGACCGGGATCGTGCCCGTCACCAAGACCTACGGCGCCCCCGTTCCGGCCGACGACCTCGACCCGGCCATCGCCCTGCCCGCCTACCTCGCCTGAACCCGATCCTGAACCCGAACCCGATCCCGAGCCCGATCCCGAGCCTGAGCCTGAGCCTGAGCCCGACTCTGAAGGACCCGACATGCTCATCCACCCCTGGGACGCACCACAGGACGACACCGAGTGGCAGACCTGGCTCGCCGCCCACGACTTCGGGCAGCTGGCCGTCAACGGCCTGCCCGGCGAACCCCCGTTCGTCCAGCCGCTGCACTTCGCCTACGACCCGGACAGCAATGAGGCGTTCACCCACCTCGCCCGCCCCAACCCGCTGTGGCACGCCCTCGAGGCGAACCCACGGGTGACGCTCAGCGTCGTGGACGACTACACGTTCATCCCCGGCCCCTGGCACGCCCCCGAGGGCGTGCCCGCCGAGCACGGCACCCCGACCAGCTTCTACGCCGCCGTCCAGTTGCTCTGCACGGCGCATGTCATCGACGACGAGGCGCAGAAGGCCGCCGTGCTGCACCGTCAGCTCGCGCACTTCCAGCCGGCGGGCGACTACGCGCCCGTCGCCCCCGGGCAGGACCCGTTCGGCCGGCTGCTGCCCGGGATCCGCGGCATCCGGCTGGAGGTGACCGAGGTCCGCGCGAAGTTCAAGTACGGCGGCAACAAGCCCCGGCGGATGCAGCAGCGGGACGCGGAGCGCCTCGCGGAGCGGGCCGCCCCGCACGACGAGGCGGCCCGCGCCCACCAACTGCGCCGGCTGGCGGCCTCCGACCCGGCGAACCGACTCTAGGACCGCCTTCGGCGGTTCAGCCCGTGCCGGCCGCCGCGCGGCGGCCGGCCGAGGCCAGCCGGGCCTCCTCCAGGCCCAACGCCGTCACGGCGCCGAGCAGGACGACGGTGCCCAGTACGGTCGCGCCGGTCAGCCGTTCGCCGAGGACGACGACGGCGATGACGGCCGCGGAGACCGGTTCGATCAGTGCGATGACGGAGACCGTCGCCGCCCGGACCACCGCGGCGCCCGCGAAGTACAGCCCGTAGGCGAGTGCGGTCGGCACGGAGGCCAGATAGACCAGCAGCCACAGGGTGTGGCCCAGGTCCGCGCCGCGCGGCGACAGCCCTTCCATCAGGGCGAGCGGGAGCAGGGTCACGGCGCACACCGCGAACGCCCACAGCGAGGTCATGAACGGGTCGCCGCCGTCACCGCCGCGGCCCATCCAGCGGGTCAGCAGGGTGATGCAGGCGTAGCCGGACGCGGACAGCAGCGCGAGCCCGACCCCGGCCGGGGCCACGGACCCGCCGCCGTTGCCCAGGACGAGCACCGCGAGCCCCGCCAGAGCGCCGGAGACCGCCACGGCGCCGCCGCGGCCGAGCCGTTCGCCCATGGTGAGACGGGCGACGACCGCGATGATGACCGGGCCCGCGCCCAGGGTGACGACGGTCGCGACGGCCAGTCCCGTCGACTGGACGGCGCCGAAATAGGCGGTCTGGAAGACCGTCAGGCCGAGACCGGTGGCCAGGATGCGCAGCACAGCGCGCCGCCGGGGTTCCTTCCTGGCCGGTGTCCGGACGGTGCCGCGACGGCGGCGGACCAGCCGGACGAGCAGCAGCAGCGCGAAGCCGCCGGCGGTGCGCCAGAAGGTCAGGGCGATGGGGCCGAGGCCGCTGCTCCCCATGAGCAGCGCGGCGGCGGCGCCCGCGGTGCCCCAGGCGGTGGCGGCGAAGGTGATGTAGAGCAGGCCGCGTCCGACGGACGGGGCAAGGGTGTGGCCATGGATCGACGGCACGAGTGTTCTCCCGCGGAGGACTTGAGATGGTCGCGTGGTCCCGTGTGCGGGCAGCCGCGACCTGCTCGGGTACGTGCCCGAGCCGGGTCGTCCGTGGGGTGGCGGCCCGCCTAGGAGGCGGGCGGCGGCAGAACGGTGAGGTGCATGATCGTCACCTTACGAGGCGGGGACGCACCCCTACAAGGCGGTTCCAAGGCGCGAGATCGGGACGCGAGGTCCGAAACACGAGATCCGGGGGCGCGAGATCCGAGAAACGTGATCCGGGGCGCATGATCAGGGGCGCGAGATCAGGGGCCCGCCGGGCGGAGCCGTCCTCAGACCAGATCGGGCTGCGGCAGCGGTTCGACCACCGGCTTGTTCCCCCCGCTGCGGGTGGTGGTCTGGGCCACGAAGGCGCCTGCCAGCACCAGCGTTCCGCCGATGATCTGCGGTACGCCCAGGTGCTCGCCGAGCAGGATCCAGGCGAACACGGTCCCCACGACCGCCTCCAGACAGGCGACCACCCCGGCCACCTGCGGGGTCAGCTTGCGCACGGCCAGCACCCCGGTCAGATACGCGACGACCGTCGCCACCAGGACGATCCACCCGACGAGCAGCACCGCGGGCACCTGCTTGTCGCCGAGCGCGGCCTGATGGCCCAGCACTTCCCAGTTCATCCCCCACGGCCGCGCCACGACGGTCATCACCGCGGCGCCGATCAGCAGCCCGAAGGCGATGACGGCGATCGGGTCGGGGGCGTCCTCGCCCTCCGTGCCGTGGTCGGCCAGGACGAAGTAGCTGACCTGGCAGCAGGCCGCGCCGAAGGCGAGCAGCAGACCGAAGGCGTCGAAAGCCAGCCCCGACCACACCTCGACCACCGAGGCCATGCCGCCGACCGCCAGCACCACTCCGATCGCCGCTGCCCGGCTCACCGGCCGGCGCTGCACGAAGCGCACCCAGCCCAGCAGCAGGGCCGGGCCGAGGAACTCGACGAGGATGGCGACGCCCACCGGGATCCGGGATATCGCCGCGAAGTAGAAGGTCTGCACACCCGCGATGGCGAGCAGGCCGAAGCCCGCCAGCAGGCCGGGGCGCTGCCGCAGCAGGGCGCGGTGGCGCAGCGCGACCGGCAGCATGATGAGCGCCGCTCCCGCCACGCGGAGCCACACCACATCCAGCGGGTCGAGTCCCGCCTCGATGAGCGGTTTCGCCGCTACTCCTGAACCACCGAACGCGAACGCCGACGCCAAGGCGAGCCCCAGCCCCGCGTTCCTCCCCTGAGACGCATGCATCGGGCCATGATGTCAGCTCGCGACAGGTCCTTCGTCCAGGTAGCGGCTGACGTCCGGACCGGCGGTCCGCAGCACCTCCACGGCGCGGCTGTGCGGGTCGGCGGCCGGCGCGTTGAGCAGATCGATCCCGTCGGCCTGGCCGCGGCCTCCGCGCTGGGCCGAGCGCACGGCGGTGCGCATCGCGGCGGCGGCCCCCGGGCTCCAGCCCGGGGTGCTCTGCGCGGTGACCACCGGCAGCGCGCCGGAGTCCTCGACCGAGCCCTGCCGCTCCAGGCCGTAGCCGATGCTGCGCTGCGCCAGGTACCCGAGCACGCGCACCACCTGCCCGCCGCCCGCGTCGCAGGCGTCACGGGCCCGGGGGTCGGTCTCCAGCAGGGAGTGCAGCAGATGGGCGGTGTCGATCTGCCGGTCCCCGTCCTTACGACCGGACGCTCACGGCCGGACCGCTCACCACCGGACGCTCACCACCTGATGCTCACGGCCACAGCAGTCCCCGCTTCCAGTCGTCGCCCTGCCGGGCATAGTGCAGCCGCACATGGAAGCCGCCCGGGTCCCCCTGGAAGAACTCCATCTCGTCGGCCCGCAGCCGGTAGACGGTGTGGCCCGCCGGAACGGCCCCCGGGTCGGCCGCGACCAGGTCCGCGGCCCGCCGCCGCTCCTCGTCGTAGGCATCGGACCCGGTCAGCGGGGCGCTCATCCGTCCGGTGAACCCGGCGATCCGGGAGGCCTCGCGACGGCCCAGGAAGTCGCCGCGCGCGATCCCGGCGTCCAGCGCCTCGACGGGGCCGGCCGCCCGGATCTGCCGCCCCTGGGGCGGCCAGTACCAGCTCAGCGCCGCGTGCGGGTTCGCCGACAGGTCGTGGCCCTTGTGGCTGCCCGAGTCGGACGCGAACACGAACGTGCACGCGTCGGCGCCGAGGCCGCGCAGCATGAGGACCCGCGCTGAGGGGCGCCCGTCGCGGTCCGCGGTGCTGAGCGTCATGACATGGGGTTCCGGCACACCGTCGTCCAGCGCGTCGTCCAGCCAGCGGGCGAACTGGCGCCCGGGAGAGGGGTCAGCGCCGTCCGGATCGAACCGCGGCAGGGGTTCGGCCAGCACCGGAACGGCGCGCAGCCGGGCCGGCAGTTCCTCGTCCATATGTCCTCCTGTTGAGCGCGCAACCGCCATGGCCCCGATCTTCGTCCCTCACAGGCACGAATGACCGCCTGCCCCGCCCTGGGGAAGGAGAGCGATGGCCAAACCGCTGCTTTTCCTCGACATCGACGGCGTCCTCAATCCGGTACTGCCCTCGGCGGAATTCACCGCGTACGACATCCTGGACCACACCGTGCTGCTCTCCGCCGCACACGGCGCGTGGCTGCGCGAGTTGTCCGCCGTCTACGAGCTCACCTGGGCCAGCACCTGGGAGCACGAGGCCAACCGGCAGATAGCCCCGCGGCTGGGCCTGCCGGTGCTGCCGGTGGTGGAGTTCGGCCGCTACCGACCGCGTCCCGGCGATCCGCGGCTGCCGCGCGCGGACCTGTTCACCGGCCGGAAGTGGGCGCCGATCCTGCGCCACGCCGGCGGCCGTCCGTTCGCCTGGATCGACGACGTCATCCCGCGCCGGCTCGCCCGGCAGGCGCGTTTCCGCCCCGACCGGGTGCTGCTGCGCATCAATCCAGGGCACGGCCTGAACCGGGGTCATGTGGACCGGTTACTGAGCCGCGGGCCGCTGCCGACCCGCAGCGTACGGCTGGCCCGCCGAGAATCCCTGACGGTTCATCAGTTCTGACGCTTCATCAGTATTGAATGTTCGGGCAGCTGCGACTACGTTCCGCGACACCGTCGCTGCGCGCGAGCCGCAGCGCCTTCGCACAAGGAGTGATCGCATGGCCGAAGTCTCCGCACAGGCGCGCATCGCGGCCCCGGCCGAGAAGGTCTGGAGGCAGCTGACCGACTTCGCGTCGTACGGCCAGTGGAGCGCCACCCACACCAGTTTCCCGAAGGGGGGTCCGGCGCCGCTGGCGGCCGGTGCCACCTATCAGGAGAACATGAAGATGATGGGCTTCCCGGCCGAGGTCACCTGGACCGTGGAGGCCCTGGAGGCCGAACGGGTGCTGGGCATCGCGGGCAAGGGCCCGATGGGCGTCAACCTCAGCATGCGCTACACCCTGACCCCCGACGGCGACGCCACCGAGCTGCGGATCGACAGCAGCTTCGCCGGCGCCGCGGTCGCCATGATGGCGGGCAAGCTCAAGGACTCGGCGACCGCCGCCCTCAACGAATCGCTGCGCAAGCTGGCCGGCCTCGTCGAGTAACGACGAAGACGAAAGGGCCGGGCGCACGGACGGGTGCGGACGGACGATTCCGGTGCGCACGGACTCCGGTGCGGACGGACGGGTGCGGGGCGGCGGCAGGGACCGACCGCCGCCCCGCACCCGCCGGCTCAGCGCACCGTCACCGCCGCGCTCTTGTCGCCCGCCGAGAAGGTGTACGCGCCGCGCTCGACCTTCTGCGCGCCCGCGCCGTCCAGGTCGCCCGGCGTCACCGCGAGGGTCCCCGCCGACACCTGCAGCCGCACCGTACGGGTCTCCCCCGCGGCCAGGTGCACCTTGGTGAAGGCGACCAGCCGGGTCGCCGGCGTCAGGACGTCACTGGTCGGCCGTGACACGTAGACCGGCACCACCAGATCGCCCGCCTTGGCACCGGTGTTGGAGACGGTCACCTTGACCCCGACCGGGTCGCCGGCCCGTACCACCGCCTTGTCGGCCGTGATCGCACCGAAGGCGTAGGTGGTGTAGGAGAGACCGGCACCGAACGGGTAGGCCGCGTCGTACGAGGACTCCGGCCCGCCGTTGGTGCCCGGCAGCTGCTGGTAGTACAGCGGCTCGTTGCCGATGTGCTTCGGCCAGGAGACCGGCAGCCGGCCGCTGGGGTTGACCGCGCCGAACAGCACGTCGGCGATCCCGTGGCCGCCCTCACTTCCCGGCAGCCAGGACATCAGCAGTCCCTGGGTGCCGTCCGCGTCGCCGAGCGCGAGCGGCCGGCCCGCGATGACGACGGTGACGACCGGCTTGCCCGCCGCCTTCAGCGCCTTGACCAACGCCTGCTGGTCCGCCGACAGTTCGGGCCGCGGGCTGTCCGCGGCGCCTTCCGCCGCGGCCTTCTCGCCGACGACCACGACGGTCAGATCGGCGTCCGCCGCCTGCGCCACCGCGTCGGCGGCGGTCGTGGCCCGCACCACCTCGGTGCCCGCGGGCGCCGCCTCCTTGATCCCCGCCAGCACGGTCGTGCCCGGCAGCGTCACCCCTTCGGGGACACCCTGCCAGCCGATGGTCCAGCCGCCCGCCTGGTCGTTGATGTCATCGGCGTAGGAACCCGCGACGACGATCTTCTTGGCCGCCGGGGAGATCGGCAGCACCCCGGCGTCGTTGCGCAGCAGCACCTGCGACTCGGCGGCCGCCTTGCGCGCCAGGTCCTTGTCCGCCCCCAGCACCGCGGCGTCAGCCTTGGCCGCGTCCACGTAGGGGTGCTCGAACAGGCCGAGTTCGAACTTCATCCGCAGGATCCGGCCGGCCGACTCGTCGATGCGCTTGACCGACACCAGACCGCGGTCCACAGCGGTCTTCAGGCCGGTGCTCCACTCCTTGGCGAAGTACGGCTCCATGGCCATGTCCAGGCCCGCGTTGACCGCGAGGGCGATCGCCTCGGGGTAATCGGCGGCGAGCTTGTACTTCGTCTGCAGCGCCCGGACGTCCTCCCAGTCGCTGACCGTGACGCCCTTGAAGCCCCACTGGTCGCGCAGCACCTTGGTGAGCAGATACTTCGAGGAGGTCGCGGGGACGCCGTTGATGGCACCGGAGTTGACCATCACGGTCTTCGCACCGGCCTGCACGGCCTGCTTGTACGAGGGCAGCAGGGTGTCCTGCAGATAGCGCATGGAGACGTCCGCGGGCACCCGGTCGTGGCCGTTGGCCGGCTCGGAGTAGCCGCCGAAGTGCTTCACGGTGGCGACGACGTGCTTGGCGCCGTTCGCCGTGTCGATGCCGGTGACACTCGCGGCGGCCAGCGTCCCGGCCAGCAGCGGGTCCTCGCCGAACGTCTCGTAGTAGCGGCCCCAGCGCTGGTCGCGGGCGAGGTCCGCGACGGGCGCGAAGTTCCAGTCGATGCCGGTCGCCGCGACCGAGCGCGCCGTGGAGGCCCCCGCCGCCTGGACGGTGGCCGGGTCCCAGGTGGCGCCCAGGCCGATCTGGTGCGGGAAGACGGTGGCGCCGAGCACGTTGTTGTGGCCGTGCACCGCGTCCACCCCGTAGAGCACCGGGATGTGCAGCCGCGAGTTGTCGACGGCGTACTTCTGTACGGTGTTGACCATCTTCGCCCACTCGGCGGGCGTGTTCACGGCGGGCCCCATGCCGCCGCCGGAGAGTATCGAGCCGGCCGCGTAGTCGCCCAGCACCGACTTCATGCAGGTCTCGTTGAGGGCGCCGCCGCTCCACTCGCAGTCGCCCTGGACCCGGGCGACCGCGATCTGGTCCATCTGCCCGATCTTCTCCTCCAGCGTCATCCGCTTCAGGAGGTCCTTGACGCGCAGATCGATCGGCGCCCTGGCGTCGGTGTACTGGGCCGAGCTCCCGGCGGTGGCCGGTACCGCGCCGACCGCGGCGACACAGGCCGCGGCGGTGGCCAGGGTGACAAGTGCTCTGAAGCGGGTCCTGGGGGACTTCATTGGCATCGCGCGTGGCATCGCAGCATCCCGTTTCTGTCGGGCCCCAGTGGCGGAGCCGCGTTACGTAAACGTTTCCGGTGCGCCGGAAGTCTGTCTTCGCCATGACACATCGTCAAGACTGTGTGCAGCACACACCCTCGCCACTCCAGGAACAGGTGCAATCGCCGTGAACATCCGCGAACTGGCTCTCCGCAGCGGTGTTTCGACCGCTACGGTCTCCCGCGCGCTCAACGACCGGGCCGAGGTGAGCGAGGCGACCCGCGACCGTATCCGGCGACTGGCCAGCGAACTCGGATACGCTCCGAACGAACCCGCCCGCACGCTGGTGCGGCGCCGGTCCGACACCATCGGCCTGGTCTGGGACACCGGCTACGAGACCCTCGGTTTTCAGCATCCCTTCCTGCAGGGCCTGTTGAGCGCGGTGCGCAACGCGCTCTCCGAGGCCGACTACCACCTGATGCTGCTCACCACGTCGGGTCCCGACGACGCCGACACCACCTATCTGCAGGCGGTGCGGCGGCACAACCTCGAAGGCGTCGTCGTGCTGGGCACCCCCGCCGACAACCGCGCCCTGCGGGCCCTCGCCGCCTCCGACGTCCCGTGTTCCGGGATCGACGTCGCGCTCAGCGGCCCCCGTACCGTCCGGGTCACCTCCGACAACGCGGCCGGCGCGGCGGCCGCCGTGGAGCACCTGTACGCCCAGGGGCACCGCCGGATAGCCACCGTCACCGGCCCGCTGTACCTGCCGCCGGCCGCCGAACGGCTGGCCGGATTCCGCCAGGCGTGCGCCCGGCTCGGGCTGGACGTGCCCCCGGAGTACGTGGTCACGGGGGACTTCTTCCTCAACAGCGGCCAGGACGCGGTGCGCACCCTGCTCGCCACGGAGCAGCCGCCCACCGCGGTCTTCGCGGCCGGCGACCAGATGGCCATCGGCGCGCTGCACGCGGCCGCGGACGCGGGGCTGTCGGTACCCGGCGATCTCGCGATCGTCGGCTTCGACGACATCGACGCGGCGTCGCTGGTCCGCCCGGCCCTGACGACCGTCGCCCAGGACCAGCGCGCGCTGGGCTCCGCGGCCGTCAAGGCGCTGCGCGGACTGCTCGACGCCGATCCGGCAGAGCCGGCCGAACCCTGGATCGTCCCGACCCGGCTCGTCATCCGCGCGTCGAGCCGGCCCGGGACATAGGTCCCCGGGCCGGCTCGTTGGTCGGAATTCTCCGGCCTCAGTCCTCTTCTGCGAGGATGAGGTAGAGCTTCTTGCGGGCTTCGTTGACCACGACCAGCGCCTTCTCACGCTGGGCGGGTGTACCGGTCGACCAGACCTGCTTGAAGGCCTCGACGAGTCCGCCGCCGGCCTTCCGGATCTCGTTCATGGCATCCCAGTCGACGCCCCGGCCGGCCTCTTCCCACGGGGCCTCGGGCCCCGCTTCGGATTCGGTCCGGCCGGCGTCGGTGAGCGTGAACAGCTTCTTGCCGCCCTCGCTCGCGCTGGTGATGAGGCCCTCGTCCTCCAGCAGTTGAAGCGTCGGGTACACCGAGCCGGGGCTCGGCTTCCACGCGCCGCCACTGCGTTCGGCGATCTCCTGAATCATTTCGTAGCCGTGCATCGGCCGGTCCTTGAGCAGCGCCAGGATCGACGCGCGTACATCGCCGCGCCTCGCCCGGCCACGGGGCCCGCCCCGACCGCGCCCGCCGGGGCCGCCGAAGGGGCCACCCCCGAAGGGCGGTCCGAACGGTCCGAAGGCCGCACGGCGCTGCTCTCCTCGTTCTCCCCGGCCATGGTGGCCGGGTCCGCGGTGTTCGTGTTCATGTCCTTGGGAACGCATGGTTACGCTCCTTCCATCGTTGATCGGTCGCGATGCTTCAACGATATATCGGAACCGTACGTTCGGCAACCCTCTTTCCGGGCCACCTCCCCTCGATTGGCTCTGGCCTGCGGTTTCACCGCTGTCTACGGTCGTCCCATGCGGATTCGAATCGTCGACGCCTTCACCGACCGGCCCTTCGCCGGCAATCCGGCCGGGGTCCTGCTCCTGGACGCCGCCGCGTTCCCCGACGACGGCTGGATGCAGCGGGTCGCCTCCGAGGTCAACCTCTCCGAGACGGCTTTCGCGCACCGCCTCGAAGGCACCGCGGACGCCCCGGAAGCCGACTGGGCGCTGCGCTGGTTCACCCCCGCGGCCGAGGTCGCCATGTGCGGGCACGCCACGCTCGCCACCGCGCATGTGCTGTTCTCCACGAGCGCCGCCACCTCACTGGTGCGCTTCGCCACCCGCAGCGGAGTCCTGAGCGTCCGGCCCGCCGACGGCGGTGCGCTCACCATGGACTTCCCCACCGCACCGCTCACCGCGGTCACACCACCGCCTGCCGTGGCGCTCGCGCTCGGCGCGGAGCCGCTGGCCGGGTACGACACCGGCCCGGACGTCGGCGACCTGCTGGTCGAGCTGGCGGACGAGGCGGCCGTCCGCGCCCTCACCCCGGACTTCGCCGCGCTGGCGGCGCTCGGCCCGCGCGGAGTCATCGCCACCGCCGCGGCGGAAGACCCCTCCCGCGGCTACGACTTCGTCTCGCGCGGATTCTTCCCCGCCGTCGGCATCGACGAGGACCCGGTCACCGGCAGCGCCCACACCGCCCTGGCGCCGTTCTGGTCCGCCCGGCTCGGCCGTACCGAACTGACCGGCCTGCAGGTCTCCGCCCGCACCGGTTTCGTCCGCACCGAACTGCGCGGCGACCGGGTACTGCTCACCGGCTCGGCCGTGACCGTCATCGACGGCGAACTGCACGCGGCGCCGTAGCCGTCCGGGCCGCGCCAGGGACGGCTGTGCTACGGCGGGTGCCCGCTCAACCCGTCGGCAGCCAGCCGGCCTTGCCCGCCAGCAGCGCGTAGCCGACGAAGGCCACCGTGTCGATCAGGGCGTGCGCGGCGACGAGCGGGCCGACCCGTCCCCACCTGCGGTAGAGCAGCACGAACACCACCCCCATGACCATGTTCCCGATCATGCCGCCGACGCCCTGGTACAGGTGGTAGGAGCCGCGCAGCACCGCGCTCGCCGCCAGGGCGGCGGCCGGCGTCCAGCCCAACTGCCCGAGCCTGCGCAGCAGATAGCCGACGACGATGACTTCCTCCAGCACCGCGTTCTGCACGGCGGACGCGATCAGGACCGGGATCTTCCACCACACGTCCGGCAGCGACTCCGGCACCACCGTGAGGTTGAACCCGGCCGCGCGGACGCCGAGGTAGAACAGCAGCCCGGTGCCGCCGATCACGGCCGCGACCAGCGTGCCGCGCCCCAGGTCGCGGCGGGGTTCCTTCAGGTCGAAGCCGATCGAACCTATCCCGACCCGTTCACGGGCCAGCAGGTGCGCGACCAGGGCGACCGGGACCAGGGCGGTGGCGATCCCGAACAGCTGCCAGGCGAGGTCGAGCCAGGGCCTGCCCGGCGCCTGGGAGCCCACCAGGGTGGCCGCCTGGTCCTTGAGCGAACCGGGCTTGGTCAGCGACCCGACGAAACTGATGAGCGCGCCGACACCGCTGGCGCCGAGCGACAGGGCCAGTACGAGCAGGGTCTCGCTCCGCAGGGTCCGCCGCGCGAGCCCGGCCTCCGCCCCGTATGACTCTGTGTGCACCCGAGCCTCCATTTACGTCATCCCGCCTCGGTCTCGTTCCCGCTTGGCTAGGGTCTCGAAAAAAGATACGAAGATCGCGCGCGACAGGCCGGAGCACCCCTCAGGAGAGACGCAACAGCCATGGGACGTCACCGCATTCCAGTTGAGCCCCGGGAGGCCGGCGGAGCGCCGCGCCCACGGGTACGCCGCCGCACCATAGCGGTCACCACCAGCTTCGTCCTGGCGCTGGGGGCCGGTACCTTCGTCGTGCTGCGCGGCGGCCTGCTGCCGCTGAGCGGGCACTGCGCGGAGGGCGTGGTCAAGATCGCCGTCGCCGCCTCGCCCGACATCGCGCCCGCCCTCACCACCATCGCCCAACAGGCCAGGGCCACCGGTGTGAAGACCGACGGGCGCTGCCTCGACGTCACCGTGACATCGCGTGCCTCGGCCGAGGTGGCGGACGCCCTCGGCAAGGCCCCGACGCACCCCGGCTTCCAGGTCTGGATCCCGGACTCCAGCGTCTGGCTCGACCAGGTGACCATCGGCGGCCGCGGCACCCCGTTGTCCTCGATGACCAGCATCGCCCGCTCCCCTGTCGTCGTCGGCACGCTGCAGGCGCAGGCCAAAGGCCTGGGCTGGCCCGCCAAGGCGTACACCTGGGCCGATTTGACCACGGCCGCCGGGGAGAAGAGCAACTTCCGCCTCGGCACCGCGGATCCCGCGCGCAGCGCGACCGGTCTGCTGGGGTTCACGATGATCACGTCGTCGATCGGCCGCAGGGGCGGTGACGTGGACACCGAGTCGGCCGCCGCGGCGAAGATGCTGGCGCAGTACACCGCCCCGGGCGACGCGCAGATCATGGCCACCCTGCCCAACGACGGCAGCACGGCCGAACTGCAGAACCCGCAGCGCAACCAGGCGCTGGTGATCTCGGAACAGGCGGCGTTCGTCCGCAACACCGCGGGCGACGGCCGGCCCGGCCTGAAGCTGTTCTATCCCAAGGACGGCACCGTCGATCTGGACTACCCGTACGCGGCGCTGGACGACGACACGCTCTCCACCGACCAGTCCCGGGCCGTGTCGCGCTTCATGTCACTGCTCGGCAGCGACGAGAGCGTGCGGCTGCTGTCCGCCCGTGGTTTCCGGCCGGCGACCGGTGCCCCCGAACCGGCGCTGGTGGTCGCCGCCGGCGGCCAGGAGCCGCAGCCGGTCGGCGCGGAGCCGGTACCCGCACCGACGGGACAGGCGCTGCAGCAGCTGCGCGTCATGTGGCAGATCACCGTGCAGAGCGCCCGGATCACCACGGTCGTCGACGTCTCCGGGTCGATGGCCGCACCGGTGCCCGGCACCGAGGGCAAGACCCGGCTGGACGTCACCAAGGCGTCGCTGCTGCAGGCGCTGACGCAGTTCACGCCCGAGGACGAGGTGGGCCTGTGGCGGTTCTCCACCCGGCTCGACGGCTCCCGCGACTACCAGAAGATCGTCGAGACGGCCCGGCTGGGCGTACGCACCGCCCAGGGCACCACCCAGCGGGACCGGCTGACCGGCGCGTTCGGCGCCCTGCAGCCCGTCGAAGGCGGTGCGACCGGCCTCTACGACACGACACTGGCGGTGTACCAGGACGCCAGGAAGTCGTTCGCCGCGGGCAAGTTCAACACGGTCGTCGTCCTCACCGACGGCGCGAACGAGGACCCGGGGAGCATCTCCCTCGACGCCCTCACCGCCAAACTGAAGGCGCTGGGCGACCCCACCCACCCCGTTCCGCTCATCGTCATCGCGGTCGGCCCCGACGCCGACAAGGCCGCGTGCGACCGGATGGCCAGGGCCACCGGCGGCGGGGCGTACCGGGTGACGGATCCCGCGCAGATCCAGGCGGTGCTGTTCAAGGCCGTGGTGGCGGCCGCGGCCAGCGCGGCGGCCGCCACCGGCTGACGCCCCCGGGAGGCCGCCAGTGGCTGACGCCCCTCCGGAGGACACCGCCGGCTGTCGACGCCCGCCGGGGGCCGCCGCAGGGAGCCGGCGACGTCCTCCGGGGCCGGTGGGCCGGCCGGGATCCCGGTCAGCTCACCGGCCAGGTGTGCACCGGCTCGCCGGAGTGCATCAGCTCGCAGTAGCGCAGCGTCATCGACACCAGCGCGGCCCGCCGGTCGAGGCCGCGCTCCAGCGCCCGGTGGAACACCGCCGACTGCCATTCGGCGCCGTTGGTGCGCAGCCGGCAGCGGGCCTCGATGATGCCCAGGTAGCGGTCGCGGTCGACGGGCTCGATGCCCCAGGCGTCGAGCCCGGCCGACGCCAGCGGCAGCAGCTCCTCCAGCACCAGCTCCGTGGCGGGCAGCTCCACGAGCCCGCCGCCGCGCCCCGGCCGCGGCCAGTGCATGACGGCGCCGATGCCGTGCCGGCAGGCGGCGTCGAAGTTCGCCGCCGCGGCGCCGAACGGCAGCCGCTGCCAGACCTGGCGGGGCGCCTCGGCCAGCGCCCGCACCAGCCCGTAGTAGAAGGCCGTGTTGGCGATGACATCGGCGACGGTGGGTCCCGCCGGCAGCACCCGGTTCTCCACCCGCAGATGCGGGACGCCGTCCACCACGGCGTACACCGGGCGGTTCCAGCGGTAGACGGTGCCGTTCTGCAGGGTGAGTTCCTTGAGCCGCGGCACGGTCCCGGCGTCGAGGGTCGCCAGCGGGTCCTCGTCGTCGCAGATCGGCAGCAGTGGCGGGAAGTACCGCAGGTTCTCCTCGAACAGGTCGTACGCCGAGTCGATCCAGCGCTCCCCGAACCAGGTGAGCGGGCGTACGCCCTGCGCCCGCAGTTCCTGCGGGCGGGTGTCGGTGGCCTGCTGGAACAGCGGCGGCCTGGTCTCCCGCCACAGCTCCCTGCCGAACAGGAACGGCGAGTTGGCGCCCACCGCGACCTGCGGTCCGCTCAGCACCTGCGCCGCGTTCCAGACCGCGGCGAACCGGGCGGGAGTCACCTGCAGATGCATCTGCATGGAGGTGCAGGCCGCTTCCGGCGCGATGGATCCCGAGGTGTAGAGCAGATGCTCCACCCCCGCGATGTCCAGGGTGATGTCCTCGCCGCGGGCGGCCAGTATCCGGTCGTTGAGCAGCGTGTACCGGTCCGCCCTGGACAGGTTCGCACCCACCAGATCCTGTGCGCTCAAGGTCGGCAGAATACCCACCATGACGATGTGCGCACCGACTTCGCGGGCCTTGCGGTCCGCGTATCCCAGCCCGATGCGCAGCTCTTCCGCGAGCCGGTCGAGCACCCGCCCGGAAAGATGATGAGGGGCGATGTTCACTTCAATATTGAACTGCGCCAGTTCCGTCTGGAAATCAGTGCTGGCGATCCGCTCCAGCACCTCTTCATTCATCATCAGCGGCAGACCCGCCGAATCAGCGAGATTCAACTCCAGCTCAAGTCCCATGAGATTCCTGGGCCGGTCGAACCTCTTCTCGTCCAGCAGTCGCTCCAGTCCCATGAGACACTGGCGAAGCTTCATCCGGTACCGCTGCCGGTCGGACAGGTCGAACCCGGCGGCTACGACCTTCTCCCCCATCGGAGTGTCCCTCCTCGAGTGGGCCGTGTGACGATGATGCCCAGCCCATAAGATCGATAACGGTCCGGCGGCGCCGAGCAGAAGCTAAGCTGCCGGAATGTCACTCCGGCACATTCCCCCGGCATGGTCGCGCTAACCTTGGCATGAGGGGTACCCCTCGTGACAAACACCGACGAGATCCGGCCGTCCGCAGCGGCAGGGGAATGTGCAGTTCGCGGGAGCGTACTCCGGCGCAAATGCGGAGGAAATATCTGGCGAGGTAGGCCTATTACCTTCTTGCCTGCAATGCCCGCGACAGCTAGCCGAAACACTGCGTGAACACAGGTCGTATAAACTTCGCGCACAAGGCAGAGACTCCGCGATCCGTCGGACGTAGCCTGCGCAGGAACCCCCTCATCTCGTCGCACCGCTGACAGTGCCGTCCGCACCCGCCCAGCACCACCGTGTCTCCGACTGAGAGGCAACCCACCATGCCGCTGCATGTCCCCGCTGTACCCGCACCCGCCCTTCGGAGTGTCCTCGCCGCCCTGAGTTCGCCCACCGCCGTTCTGGAGGCGCGTACGCCGGCGCTGCGCTCGGCCGAGGGCCCGCTCATCCCCGAGCACCCGCTGCCGGTGCATGTCTTCGAGCCGGCCGCCTCGGGCCACGGGCTGCCGCACGCCCGGCTCACCGGATGGCGCTTCCACATCCGCGCGGGCGACCGTGTCGCGGCGGCGGGCGAGACCGTCCGCACCCCGGACGGATGGGCGTTCTCGCACTTCTCGGAGGGCCCGTACCTGGCCTCCACCGAACGCGCCCTGCGGCAGGCGGAAGCACTCTCGACCGCCTACCAGCCGCATCTGCTGTCCGTGCCCGGGCTGTACATGCTGGCGCTCTGGCTGCACAGCGACATCTCGGCCGAAGCCGGCTCCGCCCAGCCCGCCCCGGCCGATCTGCTGGTGCCGCTCGCACCGGCGCCGCCGGGGATCGCCGCCCACCGGCTGCACCGGCTGTCCGATCTGGTGCCGGTCCTCACGCTGCGACTGGCACCCGCACCTCTTCTGGGGTCTGCTGTCTGACGCGCTGCCGGACGGCGGGCGGACGCCCCCGTGACCCTTGGGTCACGGGGGCGTTGTCATGTGCGTACCGTGACGGCGTAGCCCGGATCGGTCATCTGCACCACCCGGAAAGGCACGCACTGTGAGGGCAACCGCCCGGTCGGGTGACGCGTCCTCACCTAGCAGGAACAGCTCGCGCGAAATCCCTGCGGATTCCGCTCCGTGGGGCAACACTGGGACCGACCGAACGAACGGGGGCGGTTATGAACCAGGTATCAGGCCAATCCGACCGCACGACTCCTCTACAGCAGCGAAAGACACCTTCCATGTGCCAGCACCAGCCGCAGTGCCCCACCGCCGAGTGCTCCGACCGGGAGGCCGCCCTCATCGTGGCCCACCACCCGGAGCAGGGCTGGAGTCTGCTGTGCAACGGCGTCCTGCTCTTCGAGGACACCGGCGAGCTGCTGCCCGACGGGCAGATCATCGCCCCGCACCGGCCGCTGGGTACCGAACAGATCGCCACGGCCGCCTGAACCGCCGGACCCCGCGGACAGCAGCGGGGCCCGGACAGTATCGGCGGACGTTGGGAGCACCCCCGACCGGAGGTCGGGGGAGACGACCCCGACGCGGGTACTACGCGTCGTACTCGTCGAGCGGCGGGCACGAGCACACCAGGTTCCGGTCACCGAAGGCGCCGTCGATGCGCCGGACCGGCGGCCAGTACTTGTCCGCGGCCGACACGCCGGCCGGGAACACCGCCTCGTCGCGGGAGTACGGCCGGTTCCACTCCCCGCCCAGCGACGCCGCGGTGTGCGGGGCGTTGCGCAGCGGGTTGTCCTCCACCGGCCACTGACCGGAGCCGACCTTGTCGACCTCCCGGCGAATGGCGATCATCGCCTCGCAGAACCGGTCCAGCTCCGCCAGGTCCTCGCTCTCCGTCGGCTCGATCATCAGCGTGCCGGCCACCGGGAACGACATCGTCGGCGCGTGGAAGCCGTAGTCGATCAGGCGCTTGGCGATGTCGTCCACCGAGACGCCCGTCTCCTTGGTCAGCGGCCGCAGATCGATGATGCACTCGTGCGCGACCAGACCGTTCGGGCCCGTGTAGAGCACCGGGTAGTGCGGCTCGAGCCGCTTGGCCACGTAGTTCGCACCGAGCACCGCGACCTGGGTGGCGCGCCGCAGCCCCTCGCCGCCCATGAGGCGTACGTACGCCCAGGAGATCGGCAGGATGCCGGCCGAGCCCCACGGCGCCGCCGAGACCGGGCCGATGCCCGTGGCGGGTCCGGCGGTCGGCTGCAGCGGGTGGTTGGGCAGGTACGGGGCCAGGTGCGCGCGGACCGCGACCGGCCCGACGCCGGGACCGCCGCCGCCGTGCGGGATGCAGAAGGTCTTGTGCAGGTTCAGGTGCGAGACGTCCGCGCCGAACTTGCCGGGCTTGGCCAGACCGACCAGCGCGTTGAGGTTGGCACCGTCCACGTACACCTGACCGCCGGCCTCGTGCACCGTCGCGCAGATGTCGGTGATGTTCTCCTCGAACACGCCGTGCGTGGACGGGTAGGTGACCATCAGGACGGCCAGCTCGGCGCGGTGCAGCTCGATCTTGGCGTGCAGGTCGTCGATGTCCACGTCGCCGTCGTCGAGGGTCTTGACCACGACGACCTTCATGCCGGCCATCACGGCGCTCGCCGCGTTGGTGCCGTGCGCGGAGGACGGGATCAGGCAGACCGTGCGCTGCGTGTCACCGTTGGCGCGGTGGTAGGCGCGCACCGCGAGCAGCCCGGCCAGCTCGCCCTGTGATCCGGCGTTGGGCTGGATGCTGACCTTGTCGTAGCCGGTGACCTCGGCGAGCTGGTCCTCCAGCTGGTGGATCAGCGTGAGGTAGCCCTCGGCCTGCTCCGCCGGCGCGAAAGGGTGCAGCCCGGCGAACTCGGGCCAGGTGACCGGTTCCATCTCGGTGGTGGCGTTGAGCTTCATCGTGCACGAGCCCAGCGGGATCATGCCGCGGTCGAGCGCATAGTCACGGTCCGAGAGGCGGCGCAGGTAGCGCAGCATCGCGGTCTCGGAACGGTGCTGGTGGAAGACCGGGTGCGCCAGGTACGTGTCGTCGCGCAGCAGGCCGGCGGGCAGCGCGTCCGGGACGGCGGCGTCGAGCGCCTCGATGTCACCGGTCACCCCGAAGGCACCCCACACCGCGGCCAGCTGCTCACGGCCGGTGGTCTCGTCGCAGGAGATGCCGAGCAGGTCCGCGTCCCGCTCCCACAGGTTGACGCCCGCGGCGCGGGCCGCGGCGGCCACCTCGGCGGCGCGGCCGGGCACCCGGACGGTCACGGTGTCGAAGTACCCGCCGTGCACGACCTCGACGCCGCCGGCCCGCAGGCCCTCGGCCAGGATGGCGGCGTAGCGGTGGGTGCGCCGGGCGATCTGGGCCAGCCCGTCCGGGCCGTGGTAGACCGCGTACATGCCCGCCATGACGGCGAGCAGCACCTGGGCGGTGCAGATGTTGCTGGTGGCCTTCTCCCGGCGGATGTGCTGCTCACGGGTCTGCAGGGCCAGCCGGTACGCCTTGTTGCCGTCCGCGTCGACGGAGACGCCGACGAGGCGGCCGGGCAGGCTGCGGGCGAACTTCTCGCGCACGGCCATGTAGCCGGCGTGCGGGCCGCCGAAGGCCATCGGGACGCCGAAGCGCTGGGTGGTGCCCACCGCGATGTCCGCGCCGAGCTCACCGGGCGAGGTGAGCAGCGTCAGGGCGAGCAGGTCGGCGGAGACCGTCACGATCGCGCCCAGCTCGTGCGCCCGCTCGATGACCGGCTTGAGGTCGCGTACCGCGCCGGAGGCGCCGGGGTACTGCAGGAGCACACCGAAGACGCCGCGCTCGGCGACCTCGTCCGGGATGCCGTCGGTCAGGTCGGCGACCACGACCTCGACGCCGGTCGGCTCGGCGCGGGTCTCGATCACCGCGATGGTCTGCGGGAAGCAGTCCGCGTCGACCAGGAACACGCCCTGCTTCACCTTGCCGACCCGGCGGGCCAGCGACATGGCCTCGGCGGCGGCGGTGCCCTCGTCCAGGAGCGAGGCCCCGGAGGTCGGCAGCCCGGTGAGGTCGGCGACGACCGTCTGGAAGTTCAGCAGCGCCTCGAGCCGGCCCTGCGAGATCTCCGGCTGGTACGGCGTGTACGCCGTGTACCAGGCGGGGTTCTCCATCACATTGCGCAGGATGACGGGCGGGGTGAACGTCCCGTAGTAGCCCAGGCCGATCATCGGCGCCAGCACCTGGTTGCGGTCCGCGAGGTCACGCAGCTCGGCCAGTACCGCGGCCTCGGTGCGTCCCGCGGGGAGCCGCAGCGCCTCGACGCTCTTGATGGTGTCGGGCACGGCGGCGGCCGTGAGCTCGTCCAAGGAGCCGTAACCGACGTGAGCCAGCATCTTGGCCTGGGCACCGCCGTCGGGGCCGATGTGGCGCTGTTCGAACGGGATGCCGCTCTCGAGCTCGGAGAGTGGGATGCGGTGGGCAGTCATCTACGGAGGCCTCCTGGTCTGACACGACCTGCGAGGGGTGCCGCGGCGCGGGCACCCGAACGGCCTCCCCCTCTGTCATCACAACCTGAGAGCTTCACCGTGCTGCCTAAAGCACGACTTTCACCGTCGGTGAGGCCGGGTCCCGCGCATGACTCATGCCCGGTGCCCGCCCTGCTTTCCAGAGTGACCTCATCCATGCGGTACCGGTTGCCTGAGAGATTCCGGGGAGGATTTGCTCCTTCGGCGCCCCCGACACGATCTCGGAGGACTCTCCCGCATGGGGTCTGCAGCCGCCATTCAGCCTACCAGCGGGGATGGGGGCGGATTCCTCGTGGATCCCTCGAGTCGACACCGTCCCCAATGTGGCCTTTGGTTGGTCTAGCAGAGCAGCACCGATCTGTTGGAGGGACCGTGCAGACCGATATCGACCCCCGCAGCCTGATCGGCCGCCGGGCCCTGGACAGCGACGGGGCGAAGATCGGCACGGTCGACGAGGTGTATCTCGATGACGCGACCGGTCAGCCGGAGTGGGCCGCGGTCCGCACCGGGCTGTTCAGCCGTGACGCGTTCGTACCGCTGGAGCCGAGCGAGGTGGTGGACGGGCAGCTGCGGGTCCCCTTCCCCAAGGCCCTCATCAAGGACGCCCCCGACTTCGGCGTCGGCCGCCATCTCTCCCCCGAGCAGGAGATCCAGCTCTACCACCACTACGGCATGGACGTCCCGTCCGCGGGGACGGAGGCCCCCGGCCCCGGCGATCACGACTTCGGCCGGCTGGCCGGCGAGGACTGATCGGCCGGATGTGATCGGGTGCCCAAGATGCCCAGGTCAGGGCACCAGCGGCAGCGGTTCGGCCGCTTCCAGTTCCGGATCCTCCACCGCGAACGTCCGCACCCGGCCCGGTACGCAGTCCGTCGGCTCCTCGAAGCGCACGGTCACCCGTCCCACGCCACTCCCCTGCACCCACCCGGCGCCGAATTCCGTGTGCCGCACGTCCTGCCCCGGCATCCACCGCACGGCTCGCGCGGGCTCCGCCGCCGGCGCCGGCCGGCCCTCCGGATCCGCCGCCTCCCGCTCCGCCAGCTCCGCCGCCCGCACCGCGGCGGCCTCCGCGGCGAGCTCGGCCTCCAGCTCGGCCGCCTGGGCGAACAGGTCCTCCTGCGTGAAGTCGGCGAGCCCGGTGACACCCACGCCCAGCAGCCGGACGCCGTTGGCCGTGTCGACGGCCTCCAGCAGCCGCCGCGCGGTCTCCCGCACCACTCCGGGGTCGTCCGTGGGCGCCCGCAGGGTCTCGGAGCGGGTCAGGGTGCTGAAGTCGTAGCTCCGCACCTTGATCACCACCGTCCGGCCCGACCGCCCGGCCTCCCGCAGCCGCCGCACACAGCGGTCCGCGAGCCGGTCGAGCTCCGAGCGCACCCGGACCCGGTCGGTGAGGTCCACGTCGAAGGTGTCCTCCACCGAGACGGACTTCGCGTCGCGGTCCGCGACCACGGGCCGGCTGTCCAGGCCCAGGGCCATGGCGTAGAGCGAGGCGCCGTGCGCCTTGCCGAGCAGCTGCACCAGCTCGGACTCCCCGGCCAGCGCCACCTCGCCGACCGTGCCGATCCCGGCGCGGCGCAGATGCTCACCGGTGGCGGGCCCGACGCCCGGCAGCACCCGGACCGGCATCGGGTCCAGCAGCGCCCGCTCGGTGCCGGGCTCGACCACCACCAGGCCGTTCGGCTTGCCCTGCTCGGAGGCGATCTTGGCCAGCAGCTTGGAGCCCGCGAGCCCCACCGAGGCCGTCAGCCCCGTGGCGGCCCTGATCCGCGCCCGCACCCGCTCCGCCACCCGCCGGGGGGCCTCGGTCGTCCCGCCCGCCTCCAGGTCCACGAAGGCCTCGTCCAGGCTGAGCGGCTCCACCAGGGGTGACAGCTCTCCGAGGATCCCCATCACGGTCTCGCTGACCCGCCGGTACAGGTCGAAGCGGGGAATGAGGTAGGCGGCGTTGGGGGCCAGCCGCCGTGCGTGCGCCATGGCCATCGCCGAATGGACGCCGTGGACACGTGCCTCGTAGGACGCGGTCGCGACGACGCCGCGCGGTCCGAGACCGCCGACCACGACCGGCTTGCCCCGCAGGCTCGGCTTGGAGGCCTGTTCCACCGCGGCGTAGAACGCGTCCATGTCCAGGTGCAGGATCGTCGGAGCGGTTCTCACATCACCGATGCTCCCGCACGGCACTGACATTCACCGTACGGACGTACGGCGAACGGTTCACCCCACGCGGTTGCGGCGTCGTGCCAGCTCGTCGGAGGGGTTGTGGCCGGCCAGCGTCTCGCCGGTGTCCACCCGCTCGCCGTGCAGCTGCGACAGGGAGCTCTCGACGTCGCGCCACACCACTCCCACGGCGATCCCGAAGACGCCCTGACCGCCCTGGAGCAGGTCGACGACCTCATCGGGCGAGGTGCACTCGTAGACGGTGGCGCCGTCGCTCATCAGGGTCATCCGGGTGAGCTCGGCGGGTGCGGTGGTGCGCAGGTGGCGTACGGCGGTGCGGATGTTCTGGAGGGAGACCCCGGTGTCCAGCAGCCGCTTGACGATCTTGAGGACGACCACGTCCCGGAAGCCGTAGAGGCGCTGTGCGCCTGTTCCGTAGGCTGCCCGGACGCTCGGCTCGACCAGGCCGGTACGCGCCCAGTAGTCCAGCTGGCGGTAGGTGATGCCGGTCGCCGCGCACGCCGTCGGCCCCCGGTACCCCACCGTCTCGGTCTCGGGCTCCGCCGCGCCGGCCACCGCACCGCCGGCCGGTGCGGGCTGCCGGGCCAAGGCCCCGCGGGTGGGATACGGGCCGCCCGTGGCCATACCGTCGCCGGTGCTTCTCACGCCGCCCTCCGTCCCTTCGCGTCCCGGCCGGCACGTGCACGTGCCAACGGGACTTTCCATCTCGACGGTAGGCAGTCACCCGGGGTGCGTCAACGATCGCCACACTCGGCACGCCGAGTGATATCAACCCCAAGAGTGGTTTCGCGTGCCCCCGAACGGGGAACGGCTAGCCGGATGGGCCAAAAAGGCCCGCTACTGGTTGCTCGTGCCGAAGTCCTCTGGCGAGATCTGGTCCAGGAATTCGCGGAACTTCTCGACCTCGTCCTCCTGCTCGTCCGGGATGGCGATCCCCGCGTCGTCCAGCACGCCGTCGCTGCCGTAGATCGGCGTTCCGGTGCGCAGGGCCAGCGCTATGGCGTCGGACGGGCGGGCACTGACCTCGACGCCGCTGGCGAAGACCAGCTCGGCGTAGAAGACACCTTCGCGCAGATCGGTGATGCGCACTTCGGTGAGCGTCTGTCCGACCGCTTCGAGCACATCCTTGAACAAATCATGGGTCAGCGGGCGAGCAGGCGTCATGCCCTGCTGCGCGAAAGCGATGGCCGTGGCTTCCCCAGGCCCGATCCAGATGGGTAGATACCGGTCGCCTCCCACTTCGCGCAGGAGCACGATCGGTTGATTGGAGGGCATTTCGACCCGGACACCCACGACGTCGAGCTCGTTCACACAGTAACCCTAGGACGTGCCCGGCCGGTTTGGGTAGTCGAGCATCCCGCACGGCGGACTTGACAGGTATCGCACAGCTTCTCAGAAGAGCCGCAGGCGAAGGGCGGACTGGACCATGGCGGCGTGCAGCCGGACCGACAGTGCGGCCAGTTCCCGGGCGGTCGCCTCGGCATGCGTCCGGGTCTGCGGGTTGCGGTGCCGCCGCAGCGGGGCGACCACCTGCTCCACCAGGCCGACCTCCCGGTCGGCCGCGGCCTTCACCGCGCGCAGATGGCGCGGTTCGAGCCCGAAGCGGCCCATGTCGACGATCAGCTTCCCGATGTTCACCGCTTCGGCGTCGTAACCGCCGTCACGACCGGCTTCCACCAGGCCGTAGGACTCCCACTGGTCCAGGTCGGCCTGCTCCGCGCCGGTGGCGGCCAGCAGGGCCTCCCGCCCGATCCGCAGCTCGCCGGACCCTTCGGAACCGGCCGTGCCGTCCGGTAGCTCCCGTGCCTCGCCCGGCCCCGGCAGCGGAATCTGCTCGCCCCGGTCGAGCGCGTCCAGATGCTCCCGGATCACGCGCAGCGGCAGATAGTGGTCCCGCTGCATCCGCAGCACATGGCCCAGCCGCTCCACATCGCGCATCGCGAACTTCCGATAGCCCGAAGGAGTGCGCTGCGGCTCCACCAGGCCCTCCGCCTCCAGGAAACGGATCTTGGAGATGGTGACCTCGGGGAACTCGTCCTGCAGGTGGGTCAGCACGGCCCCGATGCTGAGCAGCCGGCCGTCCGCGGTGGCGGTGCCGATTCCGGCACCGCCTGACGGTGTTCTTAGCATGGACCTTCCCTGAAGAGGTCCCCCCGGACGAAGTCTGCGGGGGTCCCCCCGGACGGAGTCCGGGGGATTCAGATGCCGCGCTGGCTGGCGTAGAAGACCAGTCGGTACTTGCCGATCTGGACCTCGTCGCCATTGGCCAGGGACACGGAGTCGATCCGCTCCCGGTTGACATACGTGCCGTTGAGGCTGCCCACGTCCGAGACCGTGAAGCCGCCGTCGGCCGCCCGGCGGAACTCCACGTGGCGGCGCGAGACGGTGACGTCGTCCAGGAAGATGTCGCTCTGCGGGTGACGGCCGGCCGTGGTCAGTTCGCCGTCCAGGAGGAAGCGGCTGCCCGAGTTCGGGCCGCGGCGCACCACCAGCAGGGCGGAACCGATCGGCAGCGCGTCCACGGCGGCCTGGGCCTCCGGGGACAGCGACGGCGTCACGGTCTGACCGGTCGCCTCGGCCTCGTAGGCCTCCAGCCCCGAGATCGAGATCGTGGACGTGGTCTCCGACGGCCGTTCGGACGGAGCTCCGGCACGCAGCGGCGCACCACAGTTGGAGCAGAAGCGACTCGCCTCCGCGTTGGTGTGCCCGCACCTGGTGCATACCGGCAAGGCCGTCATGGACTGAGCCTCCTGCCGCGGATCGCCCGCGGGGACGTTCGAAGCGTACGGACCGGAGGGAAACCCTCCACCCGTACTTGAGGTTGATGGTTCCCCGAAACCTATGCGGCCGGAGGTGGCAGGGTCAACAGACGCCACACCTTGTCCGCCCGAAATGTCGCCGTACGCCCCGGCGGGCTCATTGCGGAACAGCGGCCGCTCCTCGCCCGGGCCGTCCTCCTGCCCGTGGCGCGGGGCACGATGACGCGCGGTAGCGGGATCACCGGCCTGCTTGGCCTGCCGCGCGCTCTTGCCGAACAACTTCCCAAACAACTTCACGGGCGATTCCCCTTGACCGAAACAGACCCGCCCGTGGGGCAGGACGAACCCTCGCTACACACAGTTTCCAACACGGACCACCCCGACGAAGTTCCGACCCCCCGCGTCACTGTGATGACGACCGAGCGTAGTCAGGCTGCTTCGATGGCCGCAAGGCATCCACGACGATCTTCTCAGAACGGACGACATCCGCCGTGGCCTGCTCCTTCTTCAAAGTCTGCACCACTCCGCCGGGAATATTGAGCGCCGGCTCCAGGTCCTGCGGATTTCCGATGACCTTGAACCGGTAGGGCTGGACGACTTTGTGCCCGTCGATCTCGATCCCGTCGGCACCCTGGGTGAAGTATGTGTCGGCCACGACCCGTACGTCGTTGATCTGGATCGCCTCGGCACCCGCCGCCCGCAGCTCCTGGAGGGTGTCCAGCAGCTTGTCGGCCTCCAGGCCGCCCTTGGGGTCCGCGATCGTCAGATTGATGCCCGGTCCCTGCGCGGCGACCGTACCGGCGAGCACACCGAGCTGCTGCGCCTTCTGCTCGGTCTGCTTACGGGCCTCCTCGGCCTGGTTGGAGCTGGTCTCCAGCTCGGAGCGCTGGGTCTCCAGCCGGCGCTTCTCGTCCTGGAGCCGCTGCGTCCGGTTGTCGAGCTCGGTCAGGATGCGCACCAGGTCCTCCTGACGGGCGCCCCGCAGGGCCCCGCTGTCACTGGTGGAGCGCACCTGGATGGCCAGCCCGAGACCCAGCACGAACAGCAGCAGCGCGACGATGAGCTGCGCCCGGGACAGCCGCGGCGGCCACAGCCCCGCCAGCAGCCGCTGCCGCCCGGTCTCACCTGATGCCGGCTGCTTCGCGGGCCCGGGGTCCGGCACCCGGGCGGCGGGCGCCTCGGGGGGCAGGGCCTTGCCGGGCCGCGCGGGCGCGTCGTCCGGCTCGGGGGCACCGGAGTGCCCCGGGGTCTCGGCGCGCTCCGGTGCCCCGGCGCTCTCGGGAACGCCGCCGCTCTCGGGCGTCACGGGGCGCTCGGGGAGTTCTTCGTCGCTCATACGGCGGTCACGCCCGGAAGACGTGGCGGCGGATGGCGGCCGCGTTGGAGAAGATCCGGATACCCAGGACCACGACCACACCCGTGGACAGCTGCGCGCCGACACCGAGCTTGTCCCCGAGGAACACGATCAGCGCGGCCACCACCACGTTGGAGAGGAAGGAGACGACGAACACCTTGTCGTCGAAGATCCCGTCGAGCATCGCCCGCAGACCGCCGAAGACGGCGTCGAGCGCGGCGACCACGGCGATCGGGAGATAGGGCTCGACCACTGTCGGCACGACGGGGCGGACCACGAGTCCGACCACGACTCCCACGACGAGGCCCAGTACGGCGATCACTTCG
The DNA here is from genome assembly GCF_023701745.1 of Streptomyces sp. RKAG293. Lineage (NCBI taxonomy): Bacteria > Bacillati > Actinomycetota > Actinomycetes > Kitasatosporales > Streptomycetaceae > Streptomyces > Streptomyces sp. RKAG293. Next base: position 1,732,033 of record NZ_JAJOZB010000001.1, read on the forward strand.
TACCCTTCCCTGTTCTGGCGGCGTCCGCCTTGGTGTTGCCGGGCACCGGCTTGGCGTAGCGCACGATCAGACTGGGGGCGGCCGGCAACCGCACCTCGTCCTCCGCGGAGATGCTCGCGCGAATCCCGTAGCTCTGCTGCAGTACGTGCAGATACTGCCCGTCCGCGCTCTCCTGGAAGGCCGTGCTGAGCCGCTGACCGTCCCCGATCGCCAGCACCGTGTACGGGGGCGCCAGCGGCTTGTTGTCGACCAGTATGGCGTCACCGGCGGCGCGAATCGCCGACAGCGCCGTCAGACGCTGGCCGTTGACGGAGATCGCCTCGGCCCCCGACGCCCACAGTCCGTTGACGATCCGCTGCATGTCGCGGTCGCGCACCCGCCCGGTGTCGGAGAATCCGTTGCTCTCCCGCGGCCCGCCGCCGTTCCCCGTCGACGCCTCCTTGGCGTCGTCGACGACCAGCTTCACCCCGGGACCCTTGACGGGCGTGGCGCCAGCCTCCAGCGCCACCAGGGCGGTGCTGCCGCCGCCCTGGTCGCCCAGGGCGGCGCGCTGCTTCGCGTCGACCTCGTCACGCAGCTGGTCCACGTTCTTCTGCAGACCGTCCGCGGAGCTCGTGCCGGACTGGATGCGCTCGATGAGCTTCTGGCGCTCCAGCGCCACCGTGGGCGCCGCGACGTTCGCCTGCGCGGCCCCGAGGGTGACGACCAGGGCGGCCAGCACCAGCCCCACGGCGAGCCCCAGCTTGGCCCGCAGCGTGGTGGGCAGCCGTGAGCTGCCCACCACGCCACGACGCTCCGCCGCCTCCGCGTAGCCGTCGTCGAGGCTGTGATCCATCACGTTGGTCAGCAGCGACATCGAGGCGTCGGGGCGCCGTGGCGGGGCCTTCGGGCTGGGGCTGCTCCCATCCTGGTGCTGCTGCGGCATGCCGCACATCGTTGCACGTCGGGGCCGCTCCACTCGAACGGCCCCCTTACGGCGCGCCGTTCGGGCCCGGAATCAGTGACCCGCGCCCTCCACGATCGCCGACCACTCGTCGAGCAGCTCCTGGGCGGACGCGTCGTCCGGACCTTCCGCCCACAGATGCGTGACCGCTTCCGCGGGGTCGGGCAGGACCATCACCCAGCGGCCGTCGGACTCCACGACCCGGACACCGTCGGTGGTGTCCACCGACCGGTCGCCCGCGGCCTCGACCACGCTCCGCATCACGAGCCCCTTGACCGCCCACGGAGTCGCCACATCGCGCCGCAGCACATGGGCGCGCGGGATCCGGGCGTCGATCTGGCTGAGCGTGAGCTGGGTACGGGCCACCAGGCCGATCAGCCGCACGAACGCCGCCGACCCGTCGAAGACGCTGCTGAACTCGGGGATGATGAAGCCGCCCCGGCCGTCGCCGCCGAAGATCGTGCTCTCCGCCCGGCCGACCCGCGTGAGGTCGTCGGGCGAGGTCGTCGTCCACGCCACCTGTGTGCCGTGGTACGCCGCCACCTGCTCGGCGATACGGGTCGTGGTGACCGGCAGTCCCACCCGTCCGCTGCGCCGCTCGGCCGCGACCAGGTCCAGCATCACCAGCAGCGCCCGGTCGTCCTCGACGATCCTGCCGCGCTCGTCCACCAGCGACAGCCGCTCACCGACCGGGTCGAACCGGACGCCGAAGGCCGCGCGGGCCGAGGCGACGATCTCGCCCAGCCGCACCAGCCCGGACCGGCGCTCGTCCGCGGTCTCCGTCGGCCGGGCCTCGTTCAGCCCGGGGTTGATGGTGAACGCGTCGACGCCCAGCCGTCCGAGCAGGCTCGGCAGCACCAGTCCCGCGCTGCCGTTCGCCGCGTCCACGACGACCTTCATCCCCGACTCCGCGACACCCGAGGTGTCGACGGCCCGCAGCAGCGAACCGGTATAGGAGTCGAAGACGCTCGACGGGAAGCGCAGGTCACCGATCTCACCGGGGAAGGCACGGCGGTACTCCTGGCGGGCGAAGACCCGGTCCAGCTTGCGCTGCCCGCCCGCCGACAGGTCCGCGCCGCGCTCGTCGAAGAACATGATGTCGACGGAGTCCGGGGTGCCGGGGGTCGTGCGGATCATGATGCCGCCGGCGCTGCCGCGCGCCGTCTGCTGCCTGGCCACCGGCAGCGGGACGTTCTCCAGGTCCCGGACGTCGATGGCGCTGGTCTGCAGGGCCGAGATCACCGCGCGCTTCAGCGCTCGCGCACCACGGGAGTGGTCGCGGGCCGTGGTGACCGTGGACCCCTTCTTCAGCGTGGTGGCGTAGGCACCGGCGAGCCGTACGACCAGTTCCGGGGTGATCTCCACGTTCAGGATTCCCGAGACACCGCGCGCACCGAAAAGATGCGCCTGGCCCCGCGATTCCCAGATGACCGAGGTGTTGACGAACGCGCCGGCCTCGATGGTCTTGAACGGATAGACGCGGACGTTGCCCGCGATGATCGACTCCTCGCCGATCAGGCATTCATCGCCGATCACCGCACCGTCGTCGATCCGCGCCGCCCGCATGATGTCGGTGTTCTTGCCGACCACACAGCCGCGCAGGTTCGTTCCCTGGCCGACGTAGACGTTGTCGTGAATCACGGCCTTGTGCAGGAACGCACCGGACTTGACGACGACGTTCGAGCCGATGACCGTGTGCTCGCGGATCTCCGCACCGGCCTCGACCTTCGCGTAGTCCCCGATGTACAGGGGTCCGCGCAGTACCGCGTCGGGGCTGACCTCGGCACCCTCGGCCACCCAGACGCCCGGCGAGATCTCGAATCCGTCGAGATCGACATCGACCTTGCCCTCGAGGACGTCCGCCTGCGCCTTGATGTAGCTCTCGTGCGTGCCGACGTCTTCCCAGTAGCCCTCGGCGATGAAGCCGTAGACCGGCTTGCCTTCCTTCATCAACTGCGGGAAGACATCGCTCGACCAGTCGACGGACGTGTCGGCTGCCACGTAGTCGAAGACTTCGGGCTCCATGACGTAGATGCCCGTATTGACGGTGTCGGAGAAGACCTGGCCCCAGGTCGGCTTCTCCAGGAAGCGTTCGACCTTGCCCTCTTCGTCCACGATCGTGATGCCGAACTCCAGCGGGTTCGGCACCCGCGTCAGGCATACGGTGACAAGTGCGCCCTTTTCCTTGTGGAATTCGATGAGCTCGGTGAGGTCGAAGTCCGTGAGCGCATCGCCAGAAATCACAAGGAAGGAGTCGTCCTTGAGCGCCTCTTCGGCGTTCTTCACACTCCCGGCTGTCCCGAGTGGCTTTTCCTCATTGGCGTACGTGAGCTCCATGCCAAGTTCTTCGCCGTCCCCGAAGTAATTCTTGACGAGGGATGCGAGGAACTGCACGGTCACCACGGTCTCGGTGAGACCGTGCCGCTTGAGCAGCGTCAGCACGTGCTGCATGATCGGCCGGTTCGCAACCGGCAGCAGGGGCTTGGGCATACTCGAGGTCATTGGGCGAAGGCGCGTGCCTTCGCCGCCGGCCATCACGACGGCCTTCATGTCGGAAAAGTCCTCCTTGCGGCTCAATCAGCCGTGGCGTCCATCCGCACAAGTCTGCGGACCTGCACTACATAGAGGATCCCTGCCCACCAGTACAGAGTTGTACCCCATCCGGCGAACGCCCATCCGCACGTTGCGGCCAGCGTGGCGAGCCATCCGCTGCCATCACTCAGCAACAACAGCGGGAAGGCGTACATCAGGTTGAAGGTGGCGGCCTTGCCCACGAAGTTCACCTGCGGCGGTCCGTATCCGTGCCGCCGGAGGATCAGGAGCATTACCCCCATCATCACCTCCCTGGCCAGCAGGAGCAACGGCAGCCACAAGGGGAGGATGTCCCTCCAGGTGAGCCCGATCAGGGTGGACAGTACGAACAGCCGGTCCGCGGCCGGGTCGAGGAGCCGGCCGAGATTGCTGACCTGGTTCCACCGCCGCGCGAGCTTGCCGTCCAGATAGTCACTGATACCGCTGAGCGCGAGTACCAGCAGCGCCCAGCCGTCGGCCTTCGGCCCACCGAACTCGGGCCACAGGATCAGCCACAGGAACACCGGAACGCCCACCAGGCGAGCCATACTCAGGATGTTGGGGATCGTGAAGATCCGATCCGTTTGCACCCGTGTCTCCTGGACCTCCACCGGGGGCCCCTCCTGTATGTACGTGCCGATGATTCCACCCGACCCTACCCCAGACGACAAAAAGGCCTGGCCTCGGATCGAAGATCCGAGGCCAGGCCTCGTAATGATTGTTCGGCGGCGTCCTACTCTCCCACAGGGTCCCCCTGCAGTACCATCGGCGCTGAAAGGCTTAGCTTCCGGGTTCGGAATGTAACCGGGCGTTTCCCTAACGCTATGACCACCGAAACACTATGAAGTTAACCAACCGGGTGTTATCACGGTTCGTTACTTCAGAACTACACAGTGGACGCGAAGCAAAAATAGTTAGACAAGCCCTCGGCCTATTAGTACCAGTCAGCTCCACCCGTTACCGGGCTTCCACATCTGGCCTATCAACCCAGTCGTCTACTGGGAGCCTTAACCCCTCAAAGGGGGTGGGAATACTCATCTCGAAGCAGGCTTCCCGCTTAGATGCTTTCAGCGGTTATCCTTTCCGAACGTAGCCAACCAGCCGTGCCCTTGGCAGGACAACTGGCACACCAGAGGTTCGTCCGTCCCGGTCCTCTCGTACTAGGGACAGCCCTTCTCAATATTCCTACGCGCGCAGCGGATAGGGACCGAACTGTCTCACGACGTTCTAAACCCAGCTCGCGTACCGCTTTAATGGGCGAACAGCCCAACCCTTGGGACCGACTCCAGCCCCAGGATGCGACGAGCCGACATCGAGGTGCCAAACCATCCCGTCGATATGGACTCTTGGGGAAGATCAGCCTGTTATCCCCGGGGTACCTTTTATCCGTTGAGCGACGGCGCTTCCACAAGCCACCGCCGGATCACTAGTCCCGACTTTCGTCCCTGCTCGACCCGTCAGTCTCACAGTCAAGCTCCCTTGTGCACTTACACTCAACACCTGATTGCCAACCAGGCTGAGGGAACCTTTGGGCGCCTCCGTTACTCTTTAGGAGGCAACCGCCCCAGTTAAACTACCCACCAGACACTGTCCCTGATCCGGATCACGGACCGAGGTTAGACATCCAGCACGACCAGAGTGGTATTTCAACGACGACTCCACCATGGCTGGCGCCATGACTTCACAGTCTCCCACCTATCCTACACAAGCCGAACCGAACACCAATATCAAGCTATAGTAAAGGTCCCGGGGTCTTTCCGTCCTGCTGCGCGAAACGAGCATCTTTACTCGTAGTGCAATTTCACCGGGCCTATGGTTGAGACAGTCGAGAAGTCGTTACGCCATTCGTGCAGGTCGGAACTTACCCGACAAGGAATTTCGCTACCTTAGGATGGTTATAGTTACCACCGCCGTTTACTGGCGCTTAAGTTCTCAGCTTCGCCACACCGAAATG